>DATFGL010000107.1:0-34996 GCA_035249465.1 Rhodanobacteraceae bacterium
GTCTTGGTTTCGGAGGGAACACCGATACGCATGGAAATCATCCTCGTGCGAAAATCGCAACCGTCGCGCGCTTGAAATACCGCGGTGAACTCCCCATGCTGCACGACTCGTCACGGCAATGAAGCCCGAGACGTGGCGCGCGACGCACCGAAGTCACGGACGCAACTGCCGTAGGGAATCGCCGGATCGAATGACGCACCGCGGCGGACGAGAGGAAGTTCCTGCGGACCTTGGAAACAACTTGGGAATTATACATGAGCACCCCGAAGCACAGCCGTCTCCTGATCCTCGGTTCCGGTCCCGCGGGCTACACCGCGGCCGTCTACGCGGCCCGTGCGAACCTGCAGCCGATGCTGATCACGGGCCTCACCCAGGGCGGCCAGTTGACCACGACCACGGAAGTCGACAACTGGCCCGGCGACGCGCAGGGCGTGCAGGGCCCCGACCTCATGCAGCGCATGGCCGAACACGCGCAGCGCTTCAACACCAGTGTGTTGTTCGACCACATCCACACGGTCGACCTGAAACAGCGCCCGTTCAAGTTGAAGGGCGACAGCGGTGAATACAGTTGCGACGCGCTGATCATCGCGACGGGCGCGGACGCCAAGTACCTCGGCATCGCGTCCGAAACGTCCTTCAAGGGCAAGGGCGTGTCGGCCTGCGCCACCTGCGACGGATTCTTCTTCCGCAACCAGGACGTCGCCGTGATCGGCGGTGGCAACACCGCGGTCGAGGAAGCGCTGTACCTCGCCAACATCTGCCGCAAGGTCACGCTGGTGCATCGGCGCGACAAGCTGCGCGCGGAGAAAATCCTCCAGGACAAGCTGTTCGAGAAGGCCGCTGCGGGCAAGGTCGAACTGGTCTGGAACCACACCGTCGATGAAGTGCTGGGCGACGACACCGGCGTCACCGGCTTGCGCCTGATCAGCACCGCCGATGGCAGCAAGCGCGACATCGCGGTCACCGGCATGTTTGTCGCCATCGGGCACACGCCCAACACCGGCGTGTTCGAAGGCCAGCTCGACATGCGCAACGGCTACATCAAGATCAAGAGCGGGCTGGATGGCAACGCCACCGCCACGTCGGTGCGCGGCGTTTTCGCGGCCGGCGATGTCGCCGACCACGTTTACCGGCAGGCGGTGACGTCGGCCGGCTTCGGCTGCATGGCCGCCCTGGACGCCGAGAAATTCCTGGATTCGATCGGGCTGGCGGGCTGAAGCGCTTCAGCCCTCGAGCGCGTACAGCTCCCAGCGTCCCGGCACACCTTTCAGGATTTGTGCGCCAAGCTCGCGCAGCTCGATGCCGGAACCGACACCGAGATCCTTGACGGCGGATGTGGCGAGCACCTCGCCGGCTTGCGCAGCCAGCAGCACTGCCAAGCCGATTTCCACGGCCGGGCCGCTGAGCTTGTCGCCGGCTCGCGCGCATTCGCCGGTGTGCGCGCCCGCGCGAATTTCCAGCCGCAACTGATCGCGCAACACCTGCCGCACCGTGCGCGCGAAACGCAGCGCGCGCGCTGGGCCGTCGAAACTGACCAGGAATCCTTCGGACGAACGCGCCGCCTCGTGGCCATCGAAGCGCGCAAGTTCCGCGCGCACGATCGCGCGCTGCCGCACCAGCAAGTCCTGCCAGCGCGCGTGACCGAGATTGGCGGCGAGCTGCTCCGACTGCGCGATGCCGAGGCACAACACCGTGGTGAGCGCCCGTTCGGAACGCGTGACGGGCCCAAGGCTGCCGAGGAACCTGCCGATCAGGTCAAGCGTGCTGTCATCGCCCGGAACCAGCACGTCCATGTCGCCGCCCGGCAGCACGGCGAGTTTCGCCTGCACGATGTGCTCGGCCAGGTAGTGCGCGTGCGCGACGGGAATGACGGCGAATTCGCGGCGATGCAGGATCAGCGTCGGCGCATGGATGGCCGACAACACCGAACGCGCATCGAAATTGATGATGTAACGGAACTCAGTGCCCGCGCGGCGCGGCGAATAGGACACGCGCTGCATGCGCATCACCCAGCGCACGTATTCCGGGTCGCTGGTGAGCATTTCGCGCGTCTGCGACACCATGCGCTCGGTGCCCCACGCGGTGTCCCACATCGCCGACAACTGATCGGAGCGCTCGTCGCTTTCGCCGCACGGATAACCCGGCGCCATGCGGAAACGCGCGCTGGTATTGCCCAGCACGAGCGCGCGAACGCGATCCGGGTGGCTGCCCGCGAACAGCATCGACGCCGCTGCCGCGTCGCGCTCGGCCAGCAGCGACACCTCGGTGGCACCCAGATGGTCGACCACGGTCAGGATGTCTTCCAGCCAATCTTCCCAGGTCGGCGGCACGTCGGAAGGCAGCGGATCGGAAATGCCGCAACCGCGACGATCGAACATGATCAGACGGTGGCCCCGGGCCAACTTGTCCAGCATGGCCGCGTTCGCCGGGTAGTCCCACAGCGTCTCGATGCTGCGGCTCATCGGATTGACCAGCAGCAGGTTCGCGGGCCCCTCCCCCGCGACGCGATAGGCGATGTCGCCACGCGGGGTCCTGACATACTTGACGGGAGGTGATGGGTGGTTCATCCCGCGCGGGGACTCCTGATCGGTGCCCCTACAAGCATAGCAAGCGATGCTCCAGCCATCGTTGTCGGCCCGAGCCCTGCCAGTGGAAAGCCACGCGTGCTCCTGGAGCAAGCGGATGCGTGCCTGAATGACCCTGCGTCACGGCAAGCAAGAGCCGTGCCGAAGATTGACCATGTGGTGGCCGCAAGACAGATCGGCGCGCAGCCTACAATGCAATCATGCTGGCATTGCGCACGCACGAATCGATCAGCGGGATCGACGCAGCCGACTGGGACGGACTTGCCGCATCCGGCAATCCGTTCGTGGCGCACGCGTTCCTGGCGGGCCTCGAACGTACCGGCTGCATCCGCGAGGCTTTCGGCTGGCGCGCGCAGCACCTGACCTTGCACGATGACGACACGCTGGTTGGTGCCCTGCCCCTGTACGTGAAAGCCAACTCGCACGGCGAATACGTGTTCGACTGGGCCTGGGCGGACGCCTGGGAGCGCGCCGGCGGCGACTACTACCCGAAGTTCCTGTGCGCCGTCCCCTATTCGCCGGTGACCGGTCCACGCCTGCTGGCCGGCGACGGGCCGCGCGCCGCGCAATATCGCGCAACGCTTGTGGCTGGGCTGCGCAAGTTGACCGACCGCATCGGCTTGTCGTCGGCGCACGTCGATTTTCTGCACGATGAAGACGCCGGCGCGTTCGACGACACGTGGCTCTCGCGCTCGGACTGGCAATTCCAATGGTGCAACCGCGGCGGCTGGCGCGACTTCAAGGATTTCCTCGACGCCCTGACCCACAAACGCCGTAACGCGGTCCGCCGCGAGCGCGCGCAAGTCGCGGATGCAGCCATCGAGTGCGAGTTCCGCGACGGGGGTTCGCTGGGTGACGACGAGTGGCGCGCCATGCACCACCTCTACACCCATACGTTCGATGAGAAAGGCAACACGCCGACCCTGACGCTGGACTTCTTCCGCCACCTCGGCGCGGCTTTTCCGGAGAATGCGCACGTCGCGTTTGCGCGCCGCGAAGGCAGCATCGTCGCGGGCGCGCTGTTCCTGTCTGGCGCCGACACGCTGTACGGCCGTTACTGGGGCGCGCTCGAACAGGTGCCTGGCCTGCACTTCGAGCTTTGCTATTACCAGGGCATCGACTACTGCCTGCGGCACAACCTGCACCGCTTCGAACCCGGCGCGCAGGGCATGCACAAACTCGCACGCGGTTTCCTGCCTACGCGCACGCACTCGCGCCACTACGTCGCCGATGCACAATTCCGCGCCGCCATCCGCACATCGCTGGAACGGGAAGAGGCGCTGCTGGAGGCACACGGCCGCGAGTTGCTCGCCCATTCTCCGTTTGCCGTGCGCGAGTAGGGCCGACCATGACGCGCATCCAGCCGCTCGACGTGCTAGCACCCGCGTTTTTCCCCGACCCACGCAGTGCGTTGAGCGAGCCCAACGGGCTGCTGGCATTCGGTGGCGATTTGTCGCCGCAACGTCTGGTCGCGGCTTACACACGCGGCATTTTCCCGTGGTATTCCGAGGGTGATCCCCTGCTTTGGTGGTCACCCGACCCGCGCTGCGTGTTCGCCACCGACGCCGTGCACCTGTCCCGCAGCCTCGCGAAATTTCTTCGCAAATCCTCCTGGCAATGGAGCATGGACCGCGCCTTCGAAGACGTGGTACGGGCCTGCGCCACGCCGCGTGAAGACCAGCAGGGCACCTGGATCACGCCGGACATGATCACCGCCTACACCAACCTGCACCTGCTGGGTTATGCGCACTCGCTCGAAGTGTGGGACGGCGACTCGTTGGTCGGCGGCCTCTATGGCGTTTCGATCGGGCGCATGTTCAGCGCCGAATCCATGTTCTCGCGACGCACCAACGCGTCCAAGGTCGCACTGCACGCGCTGGCGCGGATCCTGCGGGAGCGCGGTTTTCCCCTGATCGATGCGCAGGTTCCCAATCCGCACCTCCTGCGCATGGGCGCGCACGCCATGCCGCGCCCGCGGTTCCTCGCAAAACTCGCCCGCCTGACCGCCGAGACCGCGCCGCACGATTGGCCGCGTGCGCGGACTCCCGTTCGGGACGGCTGCTGGGAAAATTCGGACCATGGAATACCGCTTCGGCATTCGTGAGTCCAGGGCTTTTCCGTTCATTGGCTGATGAATGCTGCGGCGATCAGGGACGATCGCACGAAAAAAGCGTACATTGGACATCCCGACCACCGGAGATGCCGCCATGATCGACACCCCTGATCCTTTCAAGGCTGCCAAGGACGCCGCCACCTCGGGACAGCGTTTCAGCCGTGGCGTGATGGACTCCGCGCAACAGATCTGGCTGGCGGGCCTGGGCGCGCTGTCGCGCACGCAGCAGGAGGGTGGCAAGTTTTTCGATGCGCTGGTCGAGGAAGGCGTGCGCATCCAGGAGAAAACCCACGCTTACACCCAGGAGCAGATGAAACAAGCGCGCGACCAGGCGACGCCGTGGATGGAAACCGCGCGCAAACGCACCAACGCGGCCATGGGCAAGATCGAGCAGGCTTTCGACGAGCGCATCGCGCACGCGTTGAAGCGCATGAACCTGCCGAGCCACCAGGACGTCCAGAACCTGTCCGCACGGATCGATGCATTGGCGCAGGAATTACGCGCCAGCCGAGCACCCGGTGCAAAGCCCCGCGCACCCGGCAAGCGCGCGAAGCCGAAAGCCTGAGCCGCCCGCATGTCCATCGACCTGGATGCCGGCTTCCGGCAGGCCGCCGAGGACGCCAAGCGATTGCCGGCGCGTCCCGACAACGACACCTTGCTGAAGCTGTACGCGCTTTACAAACAAGCCACCGACGGCGACGCCTGCGGCCCGAAACCCGGCTTCTTCGATTTCGTAAACACCGCGAAATACGAGGCATGGTCGCGGCTGCGCGGCATGCGCGCCAACGAGGCGCAGCAGAAATATATCGATCTGGTGCGGCAACTCGGCGCCTGAGCAAGCGCGTCAGGCTCCCTTGGCGCGCAGGGTCACGTTGACGCCCAGCCAGAAGCTGCGACCGGGCGCCGGCTCGAAACTACCGCCACCGGATTGATCGACGATGACCGAACCGATGTGGCGGTGGTCGAACAGGTTGTCGATGCGCGCGAACGGCGCGATCCGGCAACGCGGGGTGTCCACCACATAACCCGCGTTCAAGCCTGCAACCACATAGCCGGGTGCGATCAGCGTTCCGGCGTCGTTGGCCGTGACCGCACCGGCCGCGTCGACGCTCGCACCGGCATGCCAGCCGAGGTCGCCACCCCAACGCAGATCCGCATGCAGCAGGCGCCGCGGCACGCCCGGAATGCGCGCACCGGCGGGAACCTCGCAGCCGGTAGCTGCAACGCAATCATTGAACGCCTGCAGGAAGCGCGCGTCGAGCCAGGTGAACGCAGTATCCAGGTGCCACTTGTCCGCCAGCGGAAGATGCAAACCAACCTCGGCACCGCGCCGCCGCGAGCGGCCCACGTTCTGGTACGTGGTGCGACCGCCCGCACTGGAAAACACCGCGATCTCGTCACGGGTATTGGCCTGGAATACCGCGACGTCCAGCCTGCCGCCGTTCGCGAAGCTCCACCTCGATCCGATCTCGCCATTCTTCGAGCGGTCCGGGCGCAGCGCGAAATTCAAGCCGCCGGCATCACCCCGGCGATAGCCGAGCTCGCTGAAGGTCGGCGTCTCGAAGCCGTTGCCATACGACGCGTACAAGTGCCAGGCATCGCTTGCACGAAACAGCAAGCCCGCGACCGGATTGGTGGCGCCATAGGCAACGCGCCCGCTGTCGCTGGGATTGCTGCCGGTGATGTAGAAATCGACCGAATTGAACCGCACCACACTGTGCCGCGCGCCCACCGTCAGCGACCAGCGATCGGCGAAACGCCAGCTGCCCTGCGCGTACTCGTCGATGTTGTACACGTTGTCCTGTTCGTCGCGCCGCAACGCACCGACCACGCCAAGCCTGATTCCGGAAGACAGGTTGCCGACGAAGTTCTCGTAGCCGTTGCGGTGCTGGGCTTCGTCGTCGTACGCAACACCCACCGCGAAATCGAGCGGACGGCCGGCCAGGTCGCCTTGCCAGGTCCAGCGCAGGTCGCTCCCCTTGTACACGGTCGCGAGATCCACCACCCCTCCAGAATTCAGAGGATTCTCCTGAGCAGCGGCCGGAACGGACAGAAACTGCTGGACCACGCGCTGGCCGTAATACACGAGCGCGCGCAGGCTCTGGTGCGCATCGATCTGCTGCGTGTAAACGGCGCCACCCTGCCACTGGTGGACGCTCTTGCGTGTGTTGTACTTCAAAGCCAAAGGCGCGGCCTGGCGCGGATCGGCCTGGTACTGCGCCCACGTCAGACCCTGCGGATCCAGGGCCCGCGGCAACGATACGGTGTTCAACACAAGGGTGAGTTTCCCACTCTCGCCGACCTTGAAGTCGAGCTTGGCGTTGCCGTTGATGCGTTCGGCCCGGCTGTGGCAGCGATAACCATCGGTTCGGAAATCGGACAGGTCGAGGTTGTAACCGAATCCGCCCTGCATGCCTCGCGCGCCCACGTCCGCGCGCCATTGGCCGTTACTTCCGCCGCCGAAGCCGCCGAGCACTTCGGGCGGCCGGCTGCCGTCCGCGGTGAAGAGCTGGATCACGCCGCCCGAGGAATTGCCGTACAGCGCCGAAAACGGTCCACGCAATACTTCTATCCGATCCGCGCCACCGAAATCGAAGTTGGAAACCTGGCCCTGTCCGTCCGGCATCGTGGCGGGAATGCCGTCGGTGTACAGGCGCACGCCGCGCACGCCGAAGGTCGCGCGCGAACCGAATCCGCGGATCGAAATCTGCTCGTCCTGCGCGTAGTTCTGCCGATCGCGCGCCAACACGCCCGGAACCGACCGCAGGTACTCGGATGCATTGACGCCAGGCGTGTCGTCGTCGGGATTGCCGACCTGTACCGACGTGATCGAGGCCGGCACGTCGAACGCGGGTTCGGGAATGCGCGTGGCCGTCACCACGATCGTGGGCAGTGAATGGAGCCTGGCTGCGTGGGCCGGTGCGGCGGACTGCGCGAAAACAACCGAGGACCAGCACGCCGCTGGCGCAAACAACACCCTCAGAACCGCGCGCGGCAACGCACGCTTGCGCGGATTGGCGGAAGGGCAAAACCTGCGCCACGCACCATGCGGAGAAAACCAGTTGTCGAACCTTGTCGAACGCGACACCGCGATCTCCTTGTTCAATCACAGCATCCTTGCGGGCACATCGAGTGGGGTGCCTCACGCCCCCACGGCATCGCCGTAGCGGATCACCGAGCGGATCACCTTGCCCTCATGCATCAAGTCGAATGCCTCGTTGATCTTCTCCAGCGGCAACACCCTGGAAACAAACTCGTCCACCTTCAACTTGCCCCGCATGTATTCGTCGACGTAGCCCGGCAATTGCGAACGGCCCTTGACGCCGCCGAACGCCGCGCCGCGCCACACCCGTCCGGTCACGAGCTGAAACGGCCGGGTGCTGATCTCCTGCCCCGCTGCCGCGACGCCGATGATCGTGGACTCGCCCCAACCCTTGTGGCAGCACTCGAGCGCGGAACGCATCACGTTGACGTTGCCGATGCACTCGAAAGAATAGTCGACACCACCGTTGGTGAGATCGACGATCACTTGCTGGATCGGTCCGTCGTGATCCTTGGGATTCACGAAGTCGGTCGCGCCCATGGCCTTCGCCATCGTCCACTTGTCGGGGTTGACGTCGATGCCGATGATGCGGCTGGCCTTCGCCATCACCGCGCCCTGCACGACCGCCAGACCGATTGCGCCCAGACCGAACACGGCGACGGTGGAACCCGGGCGCACTTTTGCAACATTCAGGACCGCGCCGACGCCGGTGGTGATGCCGCAACCAAGCAGGCACACCTTGTCCAGCGGCGCCTTCGGATCAATCTTCGCCACCGATATTTCCGGCAGCACCGTGTATTCGGAAAAAGTGCTTGTGCCCATGTAGTGCCGCAGCATCTTGCCCTTGTACGAAAACCGCGAGGTGCCATCGGGCATCAGGCCCTTGCCTTGGGTCACGCGGATCTTCTGGCAAAGATTGGTAAGCCCCGACCTGCAGTATTCGCATTCGCCGCATTCGGGCGTGTACAACGGGATCACGTGGTCGCCCGGTTTCACCGACTTCACGCCCGGGCCAACTTCTTCGACGATCGCGCCGCCCTCGTGGCCGAGGATCACCGGGAACAGGCCTTCCGGATCGGCGCCCGACAGGGTGTACGCGTCGGTGTGGCAGACGCCAGTCGCGACGACACGCACCAGTACCTCGCCTTCCTTCGGGCCTTCCAGGTCCACTTCCTCGATCATGAGCGGTTGTCCGGCCTCCCATGCAACAGCTGCGCGCGTCTTCATTGTCGCCTCTCCACCAATTGTCTGATGATTATCGCGAGAAGATCGTGCAGGGGCGCCTGAGCCGCCCACACTGCCACGAATGCACACGCTGTAACGATACGTTCGGAGTGTGCATACTGAAAATACATTGGTGGCGCCGTGGTGAAAAGATGACGATCGAAACGCTTTCCGAACAATGCTGCTTTGGCGGTATGCAAGGTCTCTACCGGCACGCATCGCAAGCCTGTGGAGGTCCGATGACGTTTGCCGTGTACGCACCGCCGCAGGCTGCGCGCGGCAAGGTACCCGTCATCTACTGCCTCGCCGGATTGACGTGCACGCCGGAAACATTTCCGATCAAGGCAGGCGCGCAACGCGTCGCCGCCGAGCTCGGCTTGATGCTGGTGGCGCCCGACACCAGCCCGCGCGACACCGGGATCGAAGGCGCGATCGGTGACTGGGAATTCGGCGAAGGCGCGGGCTTCTATCTCGACGCCACGCAAACACCGTGGTCGTCACGCTTCCGCATGGAAACGTATGTGGTCGAAGAATTGCCCGCGTTGATCGCCGGCCACTTCCCCGCGGATTCCGCGCGCTGCGGCATCATGGGCCATTCGATGGGCGGACACGGCGCGCTGACACTGGCGCTGCGGCACCCGGACTTGTACCGCTCGCTGTCGGCACTCGCGCCGATCGTTGCGCCAACACAGGTGCCATGGGGACACAAGGCATTGCCGCGATATCTCGGCGACGACCGCGGCGCGTGGAACGCACACGATGCCTGCGCATTGATCCGCGCGGGCAAACGTTTCGACGGCACGATCCTGATCGACCAGGGTGATGCCGACGGATTCCTGCGCGAACAATTGCGCCCCGACTTGTTTGAGCAGGCTTGCCGGGATGCCGGCCAGCGGCTCACCCTGCGCATGCAACCGGACTACGACCACAGCTACTGGTTCGTGCAAAGTTTCATCGAAGACCACCTGCGGCACCACGCCCGTACGCTTTGATGCACGAATCGATGCGCAAGCTGCCGACGTCTTGCCCGCCGGCAATCCGTCGAAACACCCGAAGCGAGCGTCAGCGCCTCTCGCGTTGCGTCGCGGCGATGGCGTCGGCCAACCGGTGCTCGCGCTCGGTCGGCGCTGCGGCGAGTCCTGCGCGGGCCCCTTCCTGGTCCGCGGCGTTGCGATTCTGGCTGAGCTTGTAGCGGCCGATCAGTGATTCGATGCGCAGTTCTATACCGATGATGTGGTGCATCTCCTTGCGCACGTAATCATCCGGTGCATCGGTGACATGCCAGCGGTTCTCGCGTCCCGCTTCGTTGCGGTCCGTGAGCTTGACCAATAGGTCGTGCAGGCGCGCCTCGTCGTTGAACGTGACCAGCCGGCCGCGCGCCTCGACGGCAAGGTAGTCCCATGTCGGAACCTGGCGCGGGTCGTCCTGCTTTCCCGGGTACCACGAAGGCGATACGTAGGCGTGCGGCCCTTGGAACACGACCAACGCGTTGGCACCATCGGCCGGAACCCGCCATTGCGGGTTGTAGCGCGCGAGGTGCCCGACCAGCGTGCCCTGCACGCCGAGCGATGCATCCAGTTCCCACGGCAAATACGAGGTCGCGAACCCGTCTTGCGGATGCGTGACCAGCAGGCCGAAATACAGTTCGCGAATGGCCGCGTACAAGACATCGGTACGATTTTCGCGGAACGCGGGACTGGGATAAGCCATGGGCAGTATGACGAACGGGGCGGCTCAACGGCGCGGCGGCAATCTAACCGGTTCGCCTTCGTGCTGGCGATCCCATGCACGCAGTTCTTCGCGCAGGCCCGCAATGCGCTGCCGGCCGAGCGTGTTGCGGTCTTCGTCCAGCAGTGCGCCACCCAGCAGTTCCGCAATGCGTTGCGCGGCCGGCAACATCGCTTCCCACGCGTCGAGCGCGGACACGGGCCCGGGCAGGGTCGCGAAGAAGGTCACGCCGGGCGTGTTCAACTCCGCGATGCGCGCCATGTCGAAGTAACCGGGCTTGATCATGTTGGCCATGCTGAAGATCGGACCCGCTTCGGGCCGGCCTTCGACAAGCCGGTGGAAGATGTGCATCGCGCCGAAGCGCAGACCCGCTTTTTCGGCGGCCACCACGATATCGCCGCCGCCGAAGGTTGCATTGTCTGGCGCGGCCACGAACAAGGTGACGATCCGATCCACCGGAAATTCGTGCGGGCGCTGCCCGGCGGTGCTCACGGGCGCTTTCGACGGAGGCGGTGCGGAATCGGCACCCGCGCTGCCCAGGCGATCCGCGGACATGGTGGCGCCCAGGCGGTCCAGTTCGCGCTTCAATGCGACATCCAGCTCGCCCTGTTGCGGCGCCGGAGACTCCGCCGTTTCATCAGTCGCGTCGCTGGCTTCCCCAAGCATGGGTTCGATGCGCGAGTCGTCCCGTCTGCGCGGGATCAGCCGTTTGCCCTGCCCCGGTTTGCGCGGCCTTCCGAAGAAGTAAATGGCCGCAAGGATCACCACGCCGATCACGGCGATGATGATGCGCAGGTCGGTGGCTGAAATGGCTTCGGCGTCCACGAAGCGAACTCTAGCAAACCCGGAGCAATCAGACACGGATGATCTGCTTTTGTCCGTCATCCCGGAATCGCGGAGCGATATCCGGGACCCAGCGTCGCTGTGCTTCGATGAGTCCCGATAAAGACACTGGATTCCGGATCGCGCCCGCATCGCGGGCTTGTCCGGAATGACGACTATTTTTTGCAGCGCGGTGCCCCTACGCGGCAACCCCCGCCAAACGCGTGGCCTCGGCCAAGTCGACCTGCACCAGCCGCGACACGCCCGGCTCGCGCATGGTGACGCCGCACAACTGATGGGTCATTTCCATCGTGGCCTTGTTGTGGGTGACCACCAGGAACTGCACCTTTTCGGACATGTCGCGCACCAGTTGGCCGAAGCGGCCGATGTTGCCCTCGTCCATCGGCGCATCGACCTCGTCCAGCAGGCAGAACGGTGCGGGATTGAGGTTGAAGATCGCCATCACCAGCGCCATCGCGGTCATTGCCTTTTCACCGCCGGACAGCAGCGAGATGTGGCTGTTCCGCTTGCCCGGCGGACGCGCCATCATGGTGACGCCGGCGTCGAGCAGGTCCTCGCCGGTCAATTCGAGATAGGCGTGGCCCCCGCCGAACAGTTTCGGGAACAACGCCTGGAAGCCGGTATTGACGCGATCGAAGGTGTCCTTGAAGCGCTCGCGCGTTTCGCGGTCGATCTTGCGGATCGCGTTCTCCAATGTCTCGAGCGCGGTGGTGAGATCGGTCATCTGCGCGTCGAGGTATTCCTTGCGCTGCGCGGCCTCGGCGTGCTCGGAGATCGCGGCCAGGTTGACCGGTTCCAGCCGCGCGATGCGCGCGTCGATGTCGGTGATCTTTTCCTGCCACGCATCCGGCTGCACTGCGTCGGAAAGGTTGGCCAGCAACGGCCCGATTTCGAGGCCGGCCTCGCGGATCGCCTCGGCGAGTTGCTCGGCGCGCAGGCGATGACCCTGCTCTTCCAGCCGCAGCTTTTCCAGCGCGTCGCGTTCGCCGGCCATGGCCTGCTCGGCGGCATGCCGTGCGTGCTCGCGTTCCTGCAGCGCATTGGCGGACTCATCCAGCACCCGCCGCGCATCGATCATCTTGCGGTCGACGGTGAGCCGCTGATCGAGGCAAACCTGGCGTTCCTTTTCCAGCGCCGCGATCGGATCGCCGCCCGCGGCCAGGCGTGCGTCGAGGTCGGCGCGGTGCCTGTCCAACTGTTCCCGTTGAGTGTGCATGCGTGCCAGCGACTGTTCCAGCGCGGCCAGGGTGACGCGCCTGGATTCCAGCGAAATCGCGTGGCGATGCGCGGCATCGGACGCTTCATGCGCGTCGGCACGCGCGGCTTCGCGGCGTTCCAGCAACTGGCGGCGCTCGCCTTCCAGCGCCACGCGCGCCTGCTCGTGCTCGCCCATGTTGGTGACCGCGGTCTGCATGCGCGCGCGCGCGGCCTGCAGCAACTGTTCGTTTTCCGCGAGCGCCTTCTCGATTTCGGCGTGACCCTCGTCGATGGCGGCGAGGCGCGCCTTGGCGCTGTCGATGCGCCCCTGCCGGCTCTGCATTTCGCCGGCCAGTTCCGACAAGCGGCGATGCGCGTTGTACGAATCGCGTTGGGCGTCATCGCGCGCCTGCTCGGCGACGCGGCGCTGGTCGCGCACTTCCGCCTGGCGTTCCTGCAATTCGGTGATGCGTTTTTCAATTGCCGCGAGTTCGGCCGAAGCATCGTGCAGTTCGCGTTCACGCGTCAACACGCCGACCTGTCCGCCCTCGGCGCGGCGTACCCGCGCAAAGCCCGGGCCCAGCCACACGCCATCACGGGTAATGACGGTGCGCGCGGGCGCCAGTCTTGCCGCGATTGCGCGCGCATCGTCCAGCGTTTCGGCAATGCGCACCTGCGCCAGCAATGCACGCGCCGCCGCCGGCCCGCTCACTTCGGCGGCAAGGGTTCCAGCCGTCTCGGCGTCCAGTGTTTCACCGCCGCCAACCAGCGTGATGTCGGTCTTTGAAATGCCGGCAAGCTCACCTGCATGGGCGGCCGGATCATCCACCAGCACGGCTTCCAGCATCCCGGCCAGCACGGTTTCCACTGCGCGATCCCAACCGTCGTTGACCTTCAACCGCGCGCCCAGCCGCTCGCCATCGGCCAGCCCAACCTGCTTCAGCCAATCGCGCGCCACATCGCGGTCGCGCCCAAGTGCGGCGCGTTGCAGGGCTTCCAGCGACGCGATCCGGCCACGCAACGTTTGCTTCTGCGCATTGGCCTCGGCCAGCCAGGTTTGTGCCTGACGCTCCTCGCCGAGCAGGCGCTCGGCGTCGGCCTTGTGCCCATCCAGGTCCCGTGCGTGCGTGTCGACCTGCGTCTTCAGCGACGCGTGCTCGTCGGCAAGTCCCTGCGTTGCCGCGGCCAGCGCATCCAGATCGTAATTCTTGCGCTCGGTGCGCAGCGCCTCGCGGCGGCGTGAAAGGTCCAGCGTCTGGCGGTCGAGGTGATCGATGTGGGTGCGCTCGACCTCGGCTTCGCGCGAAGTCGACGCGGTCTGGCCGCTGTGTGCTTCCCAGCGCTGCTGCCATGCGGTGTGTGCGGCTTCGGCTTCGGTCAGTGCCCGCGCCGCTTGCGCATCCGCATCGCGCAGTTGCACGGCCTCGGGTTCGGCGGCGGCGATCGCGGCTTTCAGTTCTTCGCGCCGGGCATCGTCGGCCTTGAGGTGATCGGCAAGCTCCGTCCACGTGCGCTCGGACTCCTCGCGATCCTGCTGCAGCCGCTCCTGCATTTCGCGGTGGTGCTTGATCTGCTGTTCGACACGCGCCAGCTCCGCCCCGACCTGATAGACCTCGGCCTGAACCGCGTTCATCGACTCGGTGTGCTGCTGGTGCGCCTCGCGGCCCGTTTCGATCTCGGCTTCCAGATGGCGCTGCGCCGCCAGTTTGCCTTCCAGCACAGTCTCGGTCTCGCGCAGGGCCTGCCGGCGCGAATCCAGTTCCGCGCTGACCGAACGGTAGTTCAGGGCGCGCAATTCCGCTTCACGCAGCGCACGCTCTTCCTTCAATTTCTTCCAGCGCTCCGCCGCGCGCGCCTGGCGATTCAAATGATCGAGCTGCTTTTCGACTTCCTCGCGCACGTCCTTGACGCGGTCGAGGTTT
The DNA here is from genome assembly GCA_035249465.1 of Rhodanobacteraceae bacterium. Lineage (GTDB taxonomy): Bacteria > Pseudomonadota > Gammaproteobacteria > Xanthomonadales > Rhodanobacteraceae > 66-474. The sequence continues at coordinate 14,656 of DATFGL010000107.1, forward strand.
TCGCGCGTGGCCTTGATGCGGCTTTCGGTTTCCTTGCGGCGTTCCTTGTAGCGCGACACGCCCGCGGCTTCTTCCAGATGGATGCGCAACTGCTCGGGTCGCGATTCGACGATGTCGGAAATGACGCCCTGCTCGATGATCGAATAGCTGCGCGCGCCAAGGCCGGTGCCGAGGAACAAGTCGGTGATGTCGCGGCGGCGGCAACGCACGCCATTCAAGTAGTAATCGGATTGCGCGTCACGGCCCACCGTGCGCTTGACCGACACTTCGCTGAAGGTCGCGTACTCACCGCCCAACGTGGCATCGGAGTTGTCGAAGACCAGTTCGACCGTGGCCTGACCGACCGGCTTGCGCCCGGATGATCCGGAAAAGATCACGTCGGTGATGGCTTCGCCGCGCAGGCGGCTGGCTGCACTTTCGCCCATCACCCAGCGGATCGCGTCGATGATGTTGGACTTGCCGCAACCGTTGGGCCCGCAGATGCCGGTGAGGTTGGTGGGGAGGTGCAGCACGGTCGGATCGACGAACGACTTGAATCCGGCCAGCTTGATGGTCGACAGGCGCATGGGCTCAGGGCTTGGACGAAACGGTGGACAGCGGGCCGGGGCTTCCGGCACCGCGGGAATGCGCCACTGTGCCAACGTCCGGGCTGCAGTGCAATGAAGCGTTGCACGGCGGCCATATTTCAATGGGTTAGAAGACAAACTTGCAAGAGAAATCCGGTTCGTGCAAGCGCGCAAATCCTGCTGTGCCCAGCCAGCAAGCGTCGCTTGACAAACATTTCTTTATTTCTAAAATCGCGGAAATATGAAAACATCGCAAGCAGTCGCCGGGTTGCGCGCGCTGGCCCAGGACAACCGACTGGCGGTCTATCGCCTGCTGGTACAGGCCGGCCCACCGGGACTCACGGTCGGCGAACTGGCCGACCGTCTTCGCCTGCCCGGTGCAACCCTGACCAATCATTTGAATATCCTGCGGCATGCCGGGCTGGTGCGCGATGAGCGGCAAGGCCGCGTGATCCGTTGTCGCGCCGACTACGCGCAGATGAACGCACTGCTCGACTTTCTCACCGAAAACTGTTGCGCGGGCGACGCCGGCGTGTGCGCACCGTCCACCGCCTGCGCTCCTTCCCCCGCCACGCCCAAACCACGGAAAAGGAGTACCCGGCCATGAAACGTTTCCACGTACACGTGAATGTCACCGATCTCGAAACCAGCATCGGTTTCTATTCGACCTTGTTCGGCGGCGCGCCTTCGGTCCGCAAGCCGGATTACGCGAAATGGATGCTGGATGACCCGCGTGTCAATTTCGCGATTTCGCAACGCGACCGCGCCGCAGGGATCGATCATCTCGGCCTGCAGGCCGATGAGCCGGAGGAACTTGCTGAAATCAGCCAGCGCCTGGTTGCGGCCGATGCGGTGGCCTTGGCAGAAAAAGGCGCGACCTGCTGCTACGCGCGCTCCGACAAGTTCTGGGCCGAAGACCCGCAAGGCGTGCGCTGGGAAACCTTCCACACCCACGGCGAAGCCATGACGCATTCCGTGCCGGCCGCGGAGTCGCAAGCCCCGCAGGCAACATCGTGTTGTGGGCCGGCCGGTGGCAAGTGCGTGGCATGACGCGGGTGCTGTTCGTCTGCGTCGAAAACGCGTGCCGCAGTCAGATGGCTGAGGCGTTCGCGCGGCGGCTGGGCGCGGGTCGCTTCGAGGCCTGCTCGGCAGGCTCGCGTCCCGCGGGTTCCGTGAACCCGCGCGCCATCGCCTTCATGGCCGAGCGCGGGTACGACCTGAACCGGAACGCATCGAAGCCGCTGTCCGCATTCGAGGGGCAAAGCTTCAACGCCGTCGTGACGATGGGCTGCGGCGACGCTTGCCCGTGGCTTCCGGCCGCGCGTCGCGTGGACTGGGACCTGCCTGATCCCAAGGTGCTGCCGGACGAGGGATTCCGTGCAGTGCGCGACGAGATCGAACACCGGGTGCGACAACTGTTGTCGGAACTCGGGGTGTCAGCTCAGGAGACACCGAGGTGAACGCCGTTGCACGGGAAGCCGTACCTGCGCGTTTGGGTGGGTTTGAACGTTGGCTCAGCGCCTGGGTGGTGTTGTGCATGGCCGCCGGCATCGCTCTGGGGCGGCTGGTGCCAGGCGTGTTCCACGCCCTAGGCGCAATCGAGGTCGCGCAGATCAACCTGCCAGTCGGCGTACTCATCTGGATCATGATTGTTCCGATGCTGATGCGTGTGGACTTCGGCGCGCTCGGCGCGGTACGCCGACACTGGCGCGGGATGGGCGTCACCCTGTTCGTGAACTGGGCTGTCAAACCCTTCTCGATGGCGCTGCTCGGATGGATCTTCGTACGCCATCTCTTTGCGGGATGGCTGCCGGCAGCACAACTTGACAGCTACATCGCCGGCCTGATCCTGCTCGCTGCAGCGCCGTGCACGGCAATGGTGTTCGTGTGGAGCCAGCTGGTGCGCGGTGAAGCGAATTTCACCCTGGCCCAGGTTGCGCTGAACGACACCATCATGGTGTTCGGCTTCGCGCCAATCGTGGCGCTGTTGCTTGGTGTCGCTGCCATCCATGTGCCATGGACGACATTGCTGCTGTCGGTACTGCTGTACATCATGGCGCCATTGGTCATCGCACAGGCCTTGCGAGCGCGCCTGTTGCGACGCGGCCACATAGCGCTGGACGCGGCGCTGAAGAGCGCGCAACCATGGACCTTGATCGCCTTGCTGGCCGTGCTGTTGCTGTTGTTCGGATTCCAGGGCGAGGCCATCGTCCGGCAGCCGCTGGTGATTGTGCTGCTGGCCGTCCCGATCACCATCCAGGTCGCGTTCAATGCAACCCTCGGCTACGGACTCAACCGCTGGCTGGGCGAGGCGCACTGCGTGGCCGGTCCTTCCGCGCTGATCGGCGCCAGCAATTTCTTCGAGCTCGCGGTGGCGACCGCGATCAGCCTGTTCGGGTTCACTTCGGGCGCGGCACTGGCCACGGTGGTCGGCGTGCTGATCGAAGTACCGGTCATGCTTGCCGTGGTGGCCGTGGTCAACCGCAGTCACAATTGGTACGAGCGCCAAGCCGTCGAGCCGCGAACATAGTTGCCCGCTCAACCCACCTCGATCGCCAGCGCATGGATGCCATGCCCCATCAGGTCGGCCAGTACATCGTAAACCAAGCGATGTTGCTGCACGCGGGTCTTGCCCGCGAAGGCGGCGGCAGTGATGCACACGCGAAAGTGGCCGCTGCCCTCGCCTGCGTGGCCGATGTGCAGGTGGCCTTCGTCGATCACTTCCAGCGCGGTCGGCGCGAACGCCTTCTGCAATCGCGCGCGGATGTCCTCGATCGACGCCGTACTCACGGCAGTGTCTGGCGGAATGGCCGCACCGTCACTTCGCGGTACACGCCCGCCGCGCGATAAGGATCGTGGTCGGCCCAATCCCTGGCCGCATCAAGGTCGTCGAACTCGGCGATGATCAGGCTGCCGCTGAACCCCGCAGAGCCCGGGTCCTCCGCGTCGACCGCGGGGAACGGTCCGGCAAGCAGCAATCGACCCTCCTCAAGCAATTTCTGCAGGCGCGCGACGTGCGCAGGCCGCACGGCCTTGCGCTTGTCCAGCGAATGTTCGACATCGATGCCGGTGATGGCGTACCACATGGTTTCAGACCTCGGGGCGCATGTACGGGAAAAGCAGGACGTCGCGGATCGACGCCGAATCGGTGAGCAGCATCACCAGCCGGTCGATGCCGACGCCGAGCCCACCGGTCGGCGGCAGGCCGACTTCCAGTGCGCGGATGTAGTCCGCGTCGAAGTGCATGGCTTCATCGTCGCCTTCCGCCAGTGCTTCGACTTGCGCGCGGAAGCGTGCGGCCTGGTCCTCCGGGTCGTTCAACTCGGAAAACCCGTTGGCCAGTTCCTTGCCGCCCACGAACAACTCGAAGCGGTCGGTGATTTCAGGATCGGCGTCGTTGGCGCGCGACAGCGGCGAGACCTCCGTCGGATAGCCGGTGATGTAGGTCGGCTGGACCAGCAAACTTTCCACCGTCTTCTCGAAAATCTCCAGCAGCAGCTTGCCCCAGCCGTAGCCGCCCTTCACCGGAACCTTGAGCCGCGTGCAGTGCGCGCGCAGCGCCGCCACGTCGCGCAATTCATGCTCGCCGATTCCGGGGTTGTGTTCGCGCACGGCATCGGCCAGCGACCAGCGCCGGAACGGGCTGCCGACATCGATATCGCGGCCTTCCCACTTCAGATCGGTGGTACCGATCACGGCTTTCGCGGTTTCACGGATCATGGCCTCGGTCAGATCCATGATCTCGTTGTAGGTCGCGTAGGCCTGGTACAACTCCAGCATCGTGAACTCGGGGTTGTGCCGGGTGGACACGCCCTCGTTGCGGAAGTTGCGGTTGATCTCGTACACGCGCTCGAAGCCACCGACCACGAGGCGCTTCAGGTACAGCTCGGGCGCCACGCGCAGGTACAGGTCGATGTCCAGCGCGTTGTGGTGGGTCACGAACGGCCGTGCGGTCGCGCCGCCCGGGATCACGTGCATCATCGGCGTCTCGACTTCCATGAAGCGCCGCGGCTCGGCCTCCAGCCATTGGCGGATGAAACCGATGATGCGCGAACGCTTCCGGAATGCATCACGCGCTTCCGGCGTTACGATCAAATCCACGTAGCGCTGGCGATAACGCTGTTCGACATCGGCCAGTCCGTGCCACTTGTCGGGCAGCGGGCGCAATGATTTCGTCAACAGGCGCAGCGCATCGACCTTTATCGACAACTCGCCCGTCTTGGTGCGCATCAGCGTGCCTTCGGCGCCGACGATGTCGCCGATGTCCCAGCCCTTGAACGCATCATAGGTTTCGCCCAGCGCGTCCTTCTGCAGGAACAACTGGATCGATCCGGTGCGATCCTGCATGCGCGCGAAGCTGGCCTTGCCCATCACTCGCTTGCCGAGCAGGCGGCCCGCCACTTTCGCGCGTCGCGCCTGCGCAGCCAGGGCCTCGGGTTCGATGCCATCGGTTTCGTGCCGCAAATCGCCCGCCAACGCGTCCGGCCGGAAGTCGTTGGGGAACGCAATGCCCCGCTCGCGCAACCCGCGCAATTTCTCGCGGCGTTCCGCGATCAGCTTGTTTTCGTCACCGGCAAGCGCCTGCGATGGATCGATGGCTTCTGGCATTTCGCTTATCCCTGGGCATCGGCGCGCTTGGCGCCGGCCTCCAACCCCATCTTCAAACTGGCCTCGATGAATCCGTCGAGGTCGCCGTCCAGCACGCGCTGGGTGTCGGTGCGCTCGACGCCGGTGCGCAAATCCTTGATGCGCGACTGGTCCAGCACGTAGTTGCGAATCTGGTTGCCCCAGCCGACGTCGGACTTGGTGGCTTCCACCGCGGCCTTTTCGGCGTTGCGCCTCTGCATCTCGGCTTCGTACAACTTCGCGCGCAGCATCTTCATCGCGCGGTCGCGGTTGGCGTGCTGCGAGCGCTCGGTCTGGCACGCCACCACGATGCCGGAGGGCACGTGCGTGATGCGCACCGCCGACTCGGTCTTGTTGACGTGCTGTCCGCCGGCGCCGGACGAACGGTACACGTCGGTTTTCAAATCGGCGGGATTGATTTCGATATCGATGTCGTCGTCGACTTCCGGCGACACGAACACCGATGCGAAACTGGTGTGGCGGCGGTTGTCGGAATCGAACGGCGACTTGCGCACCAGCCGGTGCACGCCGATCTCGGTCTTGAGCCAGCCGTAGGCGTAATCCCCGGCGACACGGAAAGTCGCCGACTTGATGCCCGCGACTTCGCCGTCGCTGGCTTCCAGCAATTCGGTCTGCCAGCCGCGGTCTTCGGCCCAGCGCAGGTACATGCGCAACAGCATCTCGGCCCAGTCCTGCGCCTCGGTACCGCCGGCGCCCGCCTGGATATCCACGAACGCGTTGGACGAGTCCATCTCGCCCGCGAACATGCGCTGGAATTCCAGCTTGCCTATGTGGATTTCGAGATGATCGACGTCGCGTGACACCGCTTCGACCGACGCGTCATCGCCTTCGTCTGCAGACAATTCCAGCAACTCGCCGGCGTCATCGAGCCCATGGCTGATGCCGTCGAGCCCCTCCACGAATTCGGCCAGCCGCGCGCGTTCGCGGCCCAGGTCCTGCGCGCGCTGTGGATCGTCCCAGATCTTCGGGTTTTCCAGTTCGCGGCTTACTTCTTCCAGACGCTCGCGCTTGACGGGGTAGTCAAAGATACCCCCTAAGCGATTCGACGCGTTCGCGCAGGTCCGTGATGCGGGCGCGGATCGGGTTGGTCTCGAGCATGGCGTTGCAAGGCCGCTAAAAGACGCGAATCTTAGCAAAACCGCGGTTTGGCCGCATGCTTCAGCAATACTGGCTGACACCTGTCACTGGCGACCCGCGCGGTCAAGGCGTAACGTCGGCGCTGTCGAATCAGGAGGTTTCACCATGACCACCGAACCGTCCAACACGTCTTCCTCGACCTTCCGCTGGCGTCTGTTTCCAGCGGTCGCGATCATCGCGATCGGCGTCCTGTTCCTGGCCAACAACCTTGGCTACAACCTCGGGTGGTTCGACCACGGCAACTGGTGGGCGGTGATCATCCTGCTGGCTGCCTTCGCGCCGCTGACCCGCGCGTGGGAGGTGTATCAGGCGCGCGGCCGCATCGATGCGGAAGCCGCCTACTGCCTGCTCTGCGCGGCGTCCATCGTGCTGGTCGCGTGCATGTTCCTGCTCAGGCTCGACTGGGGCACGTGGTGGCCTTTGTTCGTGATACTGGGCGGCCTGTACACGCTGGTGCCGTATCGCCGCCGTTGCCGCGACAGTTACGACCATCGTGGCAACGATGACGCGACCGTCAAGCACTGATCACGTCGCGAGGCGCGCATCGCGCGTTGTCCAGGACTAAACGAAGCGGCCCACCCAATCCAGATATTTGTCGACGAAGTTGCCCAGGAACGTACCCACGCCTTCGTCGGTGACGCTGCCGTCATCAGCGACCAGGCCTTCCTTGTAGCGCACGAAGGCTTCGGGCTGCTGCAGCATCGGGACGTCGAGGAACACGCATACATTGCGCAGGTGCTGTTGCGCCAGCGCCGTGCCCATCGCGCCCATCGAGGTGCCGATCACTGCGCCGGGCTTGCCCGCGAAGGAGTTGGTGCCCCATGGGCGTGAAGCGATGTCGATCGCGTTCTTGAGCACTCCGGGAATCGAGCGATTGTATTCCGGCGTCACGAACAGCACCGCGTCGCAGGTCTTGATTTCATCCTTAAGGCGCTTGCAGACCTCCGGATAATCGGCATCGAAATCCTGGTTGTAAAGCGGCAAATCATCGATGCGGACGTGGCGAAACTCCGCGCGATCGCCTGCGGTTTCCTCGAGAGCGCGCGCCAGCTGCCTGTTGAACGAACCCTTGCGAAGGCTGCCGACCAGTACCGCGACGACGGGACGCTGCTTGCTCATCTTTTCCGCTCCTTGTCTCATATGGTTTACGTAATCGTATCGCTCTGACGCCACGACACCGGACCGTCGAATAGCCGCCGGCGCGCGAGCTGCCGACTAAACCGGCAGGACTGCCGGTTTGAACGCCCCCGGATCGAGTCCAGGGCAGGCTCCGGCGGCCCGAAGGGCGAACCACATGGATGTGGCGAGCAGCGCAGCAGGTTATTCGGCGGACCCTCCGGGTTTCACGAACTTCAACGTCATCCGGTCCGATTCTCCGATCGCCTTCATCCCCGCGTGTTCCGAATCCGGCCCCGAGAGATCGGGCGGCAGCCGGTGCACGTTGACGTCCTCGGGGTCCTTCGGGTTGCGGTTGATTTCCGATGCGCCCGCCAGCCGAAAACCGGCACGCAGGCCCGCCTCGATCATGTAGTCCTCGGGAATCCGGTGCAGCGTCTTCGAACTCTGCACGGCATCCGCGAACGGCTTGGCGCGGTGGTCGGTGACGCCGAACACGCCGCCGGGTTTCAACACCTTGTACGCGGCCTTGAACACCGCGTCCAGCGTCGCGGGGCCGGCGTTCAACCAATCGTGCGTGTTGCGGAAGGTCAGCACCACGTCGGCCGAGTCGTCGGGACCAAGATTCACCGATGCCGGCGGCGAAAACGTGATGTATTTGAGGCGACCGAACACCTCCGGTTTCGTTTCGACCATTTTCTGGAACTTCGACTCGCCGTTGCGCGGTTTCGGACCGGCGTCGATCAGGTGTCCGTTCGAATACAGGAGCGGCGCCAGGATTTCGGTGTACCAACCGCCACCGGGCGCCAATTCGATCACCGTCATGTCCGGCTTGATGCCGAAGAAGGCCAGCGTCTCCACCGGATGGCGGTACTGGTCGCGCGCCTTGTTGGCATCGGAACGCCAGGACCCCGCCACGGCTTCCTTGAGCATGCTCGCGGCGCCGCCCTGTGCGATCGGCCCCGCACTATTCGCCGCCAACGCCGTCCCCGCCACGGCCAGCGCCCCGATGAGGACGCAACCGCCCAACGCCTTGCACGTCTTCGCAATCATGGTTCAGCCCTCCGGGAGCGAACGCGCAAACCTAGCGGGGCGTGTGTAATGCCATTGTGAACGCGACCCGGCTGCCACCATCGACATACGTTCACGCGCCGGGTGAGAACATGGCGGCACGCGCCCTTGAGGAAACGCCATGTCACGCCGGACCATCGACCTCGACGACACGCTCTACCAATACCTGCTCGACCACTCGCTGCGCGAACATCCCGAACAGGCGGCGTTGCGCGAAGCCACGCGCCAGCATCCGCGCGGCGGCATGCAGATATCGCCCGAGCAAGGCCAGTTCATGTCACTGCTGGTCAAGCTGATCGGCGCGCGCCGCACCATCGAGGTCGGCACCTTCACCGGCTACAGCGCGTTGACGGTCGCGCTGGCACTGCCCGGCGACGGCAAGGTACTCGCCTGCGACATCAGCGATGAATACACCTCGGTCGGAAAACCGTACTGGCAGCGGGCCGGCGTCGCGAACAAGATCGATCTGGTGATCGCACCCGCCGTGCAGACGCTGGACGCGCGCATCGCCAAGGGTGAAACCGGCCGCTACGACTTCGCCTTCATCGACGCCGACAAGGCGGCTTACGATGCTTATTACGAACGCTGCCTGCGGTTGGTCCGCCAGGGCGGGCTGGTCGCCTTTGACAACACCTTGTGGGGCGGCGACGTTGCGCAACCCGCGCAGGACGACGATACCCGCGCGCTGCAGGCGTTGAACGATAAACTGCACGGCGACAAGCGCATCGACATGGCAATGCTGCCGATCGGCGATGGGCTGACCCTGGCGCGGAAGCGATAGCTACGGTACGGCCGATTCGAGGTGCCGCACCAGCAGTTGCAGCGATTCCCGCCCACGCCATTCGTTGATCGTCAGTTCGTAGGCGATGCGCACCGCCGCACCCTCCCGTATGTCCGAGTCTGCGCCGAACCAGACAGCATTGTGCACGCGGCCGTCGCGCGGATCACGCAGGCGCAGGCGCCGATGTGCGCCGTCCGTGCCCAACGCCTTGCATTCGACGCACTCGAAGGCGTTGTCGAACAGGGGCGCCGCGAAACCCTGCCCCCACGGCCCGGCCATGCGCAGCTGGTGGGCGAGCTCGATCTTGAAGTCATCCGGCGCGAGTTCGCCATCGCTCGCGAGCACCGGCTGCAGGGACTCCTCGGAAATACGTTCGCGCACCACGGCGTCAAAAACCTCCGCGAAGCGCGTGTAGTGGGCCAGTGGCAGCGTCAGGCCGGCCGCCATCGCGTGGCCCCCGAAACGCACGATCATGCCAGGGCAACGCGCATCGACTTCGGCCAGCGCATCGCGGATGTGAAAGCCCGTGATCGAGCGTGCCGAACCGCGCAACTCGCCGCCTTCGCCCGCCGGCGCGAACGCGACCACCGGCCGGTGCAGCTGCTCCTTCACCTTGGCCGCCACCAGCCCAACGATGCCAGGGTGCCACGTGGGGTCGAACAACGAGATGCCGAATGCGCCACCGGCATCGATGCCGTCCAGCCTGGCAAGTGCGTCGTCCACCATCGACGCCTGCAGATCGCGCCGCTGCGCATTGATGTCATGCAGCACGCCCGCGAGTTTGCGCGCACGCGCGGGATCGTCGGCCAGGAGACATTCGACGCCGAGGGTCATGTCCTCAAGCCGCCCCGCCGCATTGATCCGCGGCCCGATCGCGTAACCGAGATCGGCGGCGACTGCCTTGCCAATCTCGCGCCCTGAAACCTCGAACAGGGCCGCGATGCCTGCACTCGCGCTGCCCGCACGCATCCTGCGCAAACCGCTTTCCACCAGCGCCCGGTTGTTGGCGTCCAGCGGCACCAGGTCGGCGACGCTGCCCAGCGCCACGAGATCCAGCAGGGAAGCAAGATCAGGGCGGCTTTTGCGAGAAGTGCTGCCGCGGAGCCTCTGGTCATCGACGGCGGCTTTGGCCGCTGTTCGTTCTTCGCGATCAGCACGGTCGCAAGGGTAAAGCCGCGCACGCAAGGCGAGCAGCAGGTAGAACATCACGCCGACGCCGCACAACACCTTGCTGGCAAAGCCGTCACCCGGCAGGTTCGGATTGACGATGGCGTCGGCATCGGGCAATGCAGCGCCAGGCAAATGGTGATCGGTGACGATGACCTTGCAGCCACGCGCCTTCGCGGCGGCGACACCTGCGAAAGATGCGACGCCATTGTCGACCGTCACGATCAGGTCCGGCGCAGGCTGCATCGTGGCGACCAGCTCGGGCGTGAGTCCATAGCCATGCACGGCGCGGTCGGGTACGGCGTAGCCGACATGCCGAGCGCCGAGCATGCGCAACCCGCGCACCGCGACCGCACAACCCGTTGCGCCATCGCAGTCGTAGTCGCCCGAAATCACGATGTACTGATCCTGCGCGATGGCGTCGGCGAGCAGCGCGACCGCACCGCCGATGCCGCCAAGGCCATCCGGCTGCAGCAATGCGGACAGGTGGTGGCCCGCTTCCTCGGGACAGCCGACACCGCGCGCGGCATAGGCACGCTGCAGCACCGGATGCACGGATGCGGGCCAGCCGTGCGGCAACGATGGAACTCCGCGCCGGACGATGCGCAGTGATGGGCCGATGCGTGTCACGCGCGGCGCCACACGCGCAAGCGATGGCCGTGACGGACCCGGAACCGTTCGCCATCCGCGAACGTGATCGCGATGGCATCGAAGCGGCGCTCGCGCAACCAGCGCTGGAAATGCGCCAGCCATTCCGCGGCGCTGTCCGCGTGACCCGGAATATCGATGTCGAGCAAAGCCATGCCGCATCGCTGCGCCGTCTCCAGGGCATCCGGCAACGGCTCCACGCGCACGGCACCGCCCATCTTCGCCAACCCTCGCACGACATCGTCCACGCTGGCTACAACCTGCAAACCGCTCTCGACGGACGCCGGCAAGGCTCCCGCGCCCCAGAACCACAACGCGTTGATCGGCCGCCTGCCGGCGGCGATGCGCGCGGCATTCACGGGATGCGCGTGCAACACGATCTGCGTTTCGTTGAACAGGCGTCGCCACGCGCGGCCCGCATCGCCTTCGGGCAGGCAATCCGCGAGATCGACGCCCAGTGCATCGACAGGCGCGCGAAAGTTCGCGCGCGGTGCACCGTGCAGCAGGTGCAGGCACCACGCGGACGGCGTGTCGATCGACAAGGGCGCGCCGGCGTCGCCGAACAACGGCCGCAGCGCCCCGGCGAGCGCTTCGGCCTCATCCGCCGAAACATCGCCCAGCGGCCAGGTCATCAGCCGTGCACCGGTCGCCTCGCTGCGCACCCATGCGGGATCGGCACACAGCCACGCGCCCACGGTGGCATCGTCGCCATGGCAGAGGTGGCGAAGCGCCGCGGCGGGCACAACATCGCCAGGAAAGTGGAACAACTCGCGCAACAACGTCGTGCGTGCGTCGCTCACCTTGGGCAAACGATCGCCCCTGGCGAGCCAGCCCATGAAAGCCGGATTCGCGCGCACATGCGCCAATGGCGGCAGCAGGGCCTGCAGCGTACTCATGCCGTTGCCGCTTCCAGTTCCTCGAACCGCTGCAACCACTCCGCCTCCAGCGTGGCTTTTTCTTCGCGCAAGGCATTCTGTTCGCGTCCGATGTCCGCGAGCACCGCGGTCGGCCCTTGGTAGATCGCGGGATCGGCCAGGCGTTCCTGCAACGCGGAAAGCGCCACATCGATCTTCGCCATCCGCGCCTCGACCTTGTCCAGGCCCTTGCGCAACGCGCGCTGGCGTTCGCGTTCCGCCGCAGCCCCTCGACGACGCTCGCGCGGATCAGCGGTTTGCGGCGCGGCGGCGTTTTCGCGTTCACCCGCATTCGCGTTGCGCCCGCGCAACCAGCGTGCGTAGTCATCGAGGTCGCCGTCGAACGGTCCGACATGACCGTCCGCGACGCGCCAGAAACTGTCGCACACGAGCCCCAGCAGGTGCCGGTCGTGCGCGACCAGCACCAATGCCCCCGGATAGTCGTTCAGTGCGTCGGCCAACGCGCCGCGCATGTCGAGATCAAGGTGGTTGGTCGGTTCGTCCAGCACCAGCAGGTTGGGCTTGCCCCAGGCAATCAGCGCCAGCGCCAATCGCGCGCGCTCGCCGCCCGAAAATCCCTCCACGGGCTCGAAAGCGCGATCGCCCGCGAAATGCCATTTGCCCAGCCAATCGCGCAGCACCTGGGGCGATGCGCCGGGGGCAAGGTCACGCAGATGGTCGAAGGGTGTTTCACCCGCACGCAAATTCTCGACGGTGTGCTGCGCGAAGTAACCGATCGACAGATCCTTGTGCGCGGTGCGCTCCCCCGCGAGCAACGGCAGATCGCCGACCAGTGTCTTGACCAGCGTGGATTTGCCTGCGCCATTGGGCCCCAGCAAGCCGATGCGGTCCCCGGCCTGCACGCCGAATCGTACGTCATGCAAAACCTTCAACCCCTTTCCCTGCGGGGGAGCAGGAGGGGCGGAAGGCCCGACCGGGGCTGCAGGGACACCGCGCATTGGCCGGATCGCGGCTTCCGCCGCTCCCACATCGGGCCCAACGAGCCGATAACCCGCATCGACGTGCTCCAGTTTCAGCATCGCGTGGGGCAGCCGGCCGGGTTCCGGGAACCGGAACTCGAACGCGCGCTCCACGCGTACCGCCTCGGTGCCGGAGAGTTTTTCCAGACGCTTGATGCGCGACTGTGCCTGGCGCGCCTTCGTGGCCTTGGCGCGGAACCGGTCGATGAACGACTGCAGGTGCGCGCGCTCCGACTGTTCCCGGGCGTGCGCGGCTTGCTGTTGATGGAGGCGCTCGGCGCGCTGGCGTTCGAAGTCGCTGTAGTTGCCCGCATAGAGACGCGCGCCGCCCTGCTCGAGGTGCAGCACGTGATCCACCGTGCCGTCGAGGAATTCACGGTCGTGCGAGATGACCATCAGCGTGCGCGGATAGCGCCGCAGCCATTGTTCCAGCCACAACACCGCGTCGAGATCGAGATGGTTGGTGGGCTCGTCCAGCAGCAGCAAGTCGGAGGGCGCCATCAGGGCGCGCGCCAGATTCAGCCGCCCGCGCCAGCCACCGGAAAACTCCGCGACGGATTTTTCGTGGTCTTCCGGCGTGAATCCCAGGCCGTGCAGCAAGCGCCCCGCCCGCGCGCGTCCGTCGTAGCCGCCCAAGGCATCGATGCGATGATGCGCCGCGGCCGCGGCGGCATGATCACCCGCTGATTGCGCGCGCGTTTCCTCGGCCAGCGCCGCCGCCAATTCGACATCGCCGCCCAGCACGTAGTCGATCGCGGCGTCCGGGAGTGCTGGCGTTTCCTGCGCGACAGAAGCCATGCGCAACCCGGCGGGAACATCCAGCGCACCCGCGTCGGCTTCCACATCGCCCAGGATCGCCGCGAACAGGCTGGATTTGCCGCTGCCGTTGCGCCCGGCGACACCGATTTTCCAGCCATCGTGCAGCGTCGCATCGACGCCTTCGAGCAACAGGCGTCCGCCGCGGCGCAGCGCGAACGAGCGAAAGGCGATCACGCGTACCGCACGCTCACGATTTCGTAATTCCGTTCCCCGCCCGGCGCATTGAAGCCGAAGCTGTCGCCTTCGTTCTTGCCGATCATGGCGCGCGCGATGGGTGAGGAAACCGCGATCATGTTTTTCTTGATGTCGGCTTCGAGGTCACCGACGATCTGGTAAGTCACGCTGCTGCCGTTGTCGGAGTCTTCCAGTTCCACCACCGCGCCGAACACGACCTTGCCGCCCGCGTTCAGGGTGGCGGGGTCGATGATCTGCGCGGTCGAAAGCGCGGCTTCGATCTGGCCGATGCGGCCCTCGATGAAACCCTGTTGCTCCCGCGCCGCGTGGTACTCGGCGTTCTCCTTGAGGTCGCCATGCGCGCGCGCCTCGGCAATCGCGGCAATGACCCTTGGACGGGCGACGGATTTCAGTTGCTCCAGCTCAGCGCGCAGGCGTTCGGAACCGGTTCTGGTCATGGGGGCTCGCTGCATGTGCGGGACTCCTTTGTTGCTGATACGTATGCCTGCGGGCTCGCGCCCACGGTCGATTCACGGGTGCGCCGGATGCCCGGTCAGGCCACCGCGACCGCGTCTCCGGAAGTGGCAGGCGCGTGCCTTTCCAGCTCGGCATGCAATTCCTGCAGGCTGATCACGCCGCCCTGATCGCGATAATCGAGCGAATGCAGCAGCGCCGCCGCACCCGCGACCGTGGTCGAATAGGTGACGTGCTGTTGCAGGGCCGAGCGCCGGATCGAGAACGAGTCGGTGATCGCCTGGCGGCCTTCGGTGGTGTTGACGATGTAGGCGATCTCGCCGTTCTTGATCGCATCGACGATGTGCGGACGGCCTTCGAGTACCTTGTTGATGCGCTCGCAGGCGATGCCGTGTTCGATCAGGAACGCGCAGGTGCCGCCCGTCGCGATCAATGCAAACCCGCGTTTTGCCAGGTCGCGCGCGACTTCCAGCAGGCGTGGCTTGTCGGCGTCGCGCACAGACAGGAACACCTTGCTGCCGGCGGCCGGCGCCGCGATGTGTGCCGCCTCGTGGCCGCGCGCGAACGCCTCGCCGAAACTCCTGCCCACGCCCATCACTTCGCCGGTCGAGCGCATCTCGGGCCCGAGGATCGGATCGACGTTCTGGAATTTCAGGAACGGGAAGATCGCCTCCTTCACCGCCCAGTAATGCGGCACGCGTTCGCGCGTCGCGCCCTGTTCGGCAAGGCTCTTGCCGGCCATGCAACGCGCCGCGATCTTGGCCAGCGGACGGCCGGTGGCCTTGGACACGAACGGCACGGTGCGCGAGGCGCGCGGATTCACTTCCAGGATGTAAACATCGTCGCCCTGGATCGCGAACTGCGTGTTCATCAAGCCAACCACACCCAACTCGCGCGCCAGCAGGGCCACCTGGCGGCGCAGTTCGTCCTGGATCGTGGACGACAACGAATACGGCGGCAGCGAGCACGAGGAATCGCCCGAATGCACACCGGCCTCCTCGATGTGCTGCATGATGCCGCCGATCAACACCGCGCCGTCGGCATCGGCGATCACGTCGACGTCCACTTCGACCGCGTTGTCGAGGAAGCGGTCCAGCAGCACCGGCGACTTGTCGGACACGCGCACGGCGTCGCGGATGTAACGCGCGAGGTCCTCGTCGGCGTGCACCACTTCCATTGCGCGGCCGCCCAAAACGTAACTGGGGCGCACAATCAGCGGATAGCCCAGTTCGCGCGCCAGCACCATCGCCTCTTCGGCGGTGTGCGCGATGCGGTTGGGCGGCTGCTTCAACTGCAGCTTCTCGATCAGCTGCTGGAAACGCTCCCTGTCTTCTGCGAGGTCGATCGAATCCGACGAAGTACCGATGATCGGCACGCCCGCGGCTTCCAGCGCACGTGCCAGTTTCAGCGGCGTCTGCCCGCCGTACTGCACGATCACGCCGGTCGGCTTTTCCTTGTCCACGATTTCCAGCACGTCTTCCAGTGTCACCGGTTCGAAGTACAGGCGATCCGAGGTGTCATAGTCGGTGGACACCGTTTCCGGGTTGCAATTGACCATGATGGTTTCGAAGCCGTCTTCGCGCAGCGCGAGCGCCGCGTGCACGCAACAGTAATCGAACTCGATGCCCTGCCCGATGCGATTTGGACCGCCGCCGAGCACCATGATCTTCTTGCGATCGGTCGGCTCCGCTTCGCACTCTTCCTCGTAGGTCGAGTACATGTACGCGGTCGTCGTTGCGAACTCCGCCGCGCAGGAATCCACGCGCTTGTACACCGGCCGCACGTCCAGCGTGTGGCGCAGATGCCGCACCGCACCCTCGTCCGATTCCAGCAACCGTGCAAGCCGCGAGTCGGAGAAACCCGCGCGCTTCAGCTCGCGCATGCGCGCGGCGTCTATCGCACGCATGCCGCCCGCGCGCACGTCGGCTTCGGTCGCGACGATGTCCTCGATCGCAGCGAGGAACCATGGATCGATTTTGGAAAGTTCGTGCACGTCGTCCAGCGACAGTCCCGCGCGGAACGCGTCGCCAAGGTGGAAGATGCGCTCGGGACCAGGCTGGCGCAGTTCGCGCTTCAGTGATTCCATGCCTTCCGGCGTCTTCCAGTCGGTGCCGCCGGAATTGAAGCCATCGTGGCCGGTTTCAAGGCCGCGCAGTGCCTTTTGCAGCGATTCGGAGAACGTGCGGCCGATCGCCATCACCTCACCCACCGACTTCATCTGGGTGGTGAGGTGCGGATCGGCGGCCGGGAATTTCTCGAACGCGAATCGCGGGATCTTGGTGACGATGTAATCGATGCTCGGCTCGAACGACGCCGGCGTCTTGCCGCCGGTGATCTCGTTCTTGAGTTCATCCAGTGTGTAGCCGACCGCCAGCTTGGCCGCGACTTTCGCAATCGGGAAACCCGTGGCCTTCGACGCCAGCGCCGACGAACGCGACACGCGCGGATTCATCTCGATCACGACCACGCGGCCGTCGGCGGGATTCACGCCGAACTGCACGTTGCTGCCACCGGTGTCGACGCCGATCTTGCGCAGCACCGCGATCGAATGATCGCGCAGGCGCTGGTATTCCTTGTCGGTCAAGGTGAGCGCGGGCGCCACCGTGATCGAGTCGCCGGTGTGCACACCCATCGGGTCGAAGTTTTCGATGGCGCACACGATGATGCAATTGTCCGCCTTGTCACGGACCACCTCCATCTCGAATTCCTTCCAGCCCAGCACGGATTCGTCGATCAGCACCTCGTGTGTCGGCGACAACTCGAGGCCGCGCGAAACGATCTTCTCGAATTCCTCGACATTGTAGGCGATGCCGCCACCGGTACCACCCAGCGTGAACGACGGGCGGATGATGCACGGGAAGCCGAGCTTCGCCTGCCCCTCGCGCGCTTCCTCCAGCGTGCGCGCGATCGCGGATTTTGGCGATTCCAGCCCGATCTCGTCCATCGCGTTGCGGAACAGCTCGCGGTCCTCGGCCATGCGGATCGCCTCGCGCGAGGCCCCGATCAGTTCGACACCGTGTTTCTCCAGCACGCCGTGGTCGGCCAGTTCGAGCGCGCAATTCAGCGCGGTCTGCCCGCCCATCGTCGGCAACAGCGCGTCCGGCTTTTCCTTTTCGATGATCTTCTCGACGGTGCGCCAGTTGATCGGCTCGATGTAAACGCGATCGGCCATCTCGGGATCGGTCATGATCGTGGCCGGGTTCGAGTTCACCAGCACCACGCGATAGCCTTCCTCACGCAGCGCCTTGCACGCCTGCGCGCCCGAGTAGTCGAACTCGCAGGCTTGCCCGATCACGATCGGGCCGGCGCCGATGATCAGGATGGTCTTGATGTCGGTACGGCGGGGCATCAGCGGGCCTCCTGCATCAGGTTCGCGAAGCGTTCGAACAGGTAAGCGATGTCACGCGGGCCGGGGCTCGCCTCGGGGTGCCCCTGGAAGCAGAACGCGGGGCGATCGGTGAGCGCGAAACCCTGCAGCGAGCCGTCGAACAGCGAGACATGCGTGGTGCGCACGTTCGAAGGCAACGTGGCAGGATCCACCGCGAAACCATGATTCTGCGACGTGATCAGCACGCGCCCGTCGTCGAGGTCCTTCACGGGATGGTTCGCGCCATGATGGCCGAACGGCATCTTCAAGGTCTTCGCGCCGAGAGCGAGACCCATCAACTGGTGGCCAAGGCAGATGCCGAACAACGGGATCTTCGCATGGAGGAACTTGCGGGTGGCTTCGATCGCGTAACCGCAGGCCGCCGGATCGCCGGGTCCGTTGGACAGACACACGCCGTCGGGCTGCATCGCCAGCACGTCGGCCGCGGGCGTCTGCGCCGGCACCAGCGTGACGTCGCAACCCTGCTCCGCGAGAAGACGCAGGATGTTGCGCTTCACGCCGAAGTCGTAGGCGACGACCTTGTACTTCGCGTCCGGTGTGCGGAACGCTTGCGCGTCGAGATCGTACGTGCCTTCACGCCATGCCCGCCGTTCGCGGATGCTGACCACCTTCGCGAGGTCGACGCCATTGAGTCCGGGAAATGCGCGTGCCTTCGCGATCGCGGAATCGGCGTCGATGGAGTCCCCCGCGACGATGCAGCCGTGCTGCGCCCCCCGGTCACGCAGGATACGCGTGAGCTTGCGGGTGTCGATATCCGCGATCGCGACGATATTCTGGCGCTTCAGGTAATCCGGCAGCGATTCCACGCTGCGCCAGTTGGACGCGAGCCGAGG
The DNA here is from genome assembly GCA_035249465.1 of Rhodanobacteraceae bacterium. GTDB lineage: Bacteria > Pseudomonadota > Gammaproteobacteria > Xanthomonadales > Rhodanobacteraceae > 66-474. The sequence goes on from DATFGL010000107.1 coordinate 33,371, forward strand.
CACGTCGCGCACGATCAGCCCCGCGGCCTGCACTTTCAGGGATTCTTCGTCCGGCGCATTGCAGCCGGTGTTGCCGATGTGCGGCGCGGTCAGCGTGACGATCTGCTGCGCGTAGGACGGGTCGGTCAGGATTTCCTGGTAACCCGTCATCGCCGTGTTGAACACCACCTCGCCGGCGGTCGCTCCCGTCGCGCCAATAGCCTCGCCGTGAAAGAGGGTTCCATCGGCGAGAACAAGCACGGCGGGGGTCGGCATGGGCATACTCCGGATACAAGCTGACCCGCGAGCCGCGCAGGAGCGGGCTCGGGGAATCGGTGGTTCAGGCAAGCGGCAATGTTAGCAGAATCCGGCCCTGCATTCACGGCGCAGCACGGCGCCGGCGATACAATGCGCGCATCGCAAGGAGCTCGCCGTGCACGCCGCCGTTTTGCTCGATCCCGCCCGCCTCGATCGCCCGGACACGCTGATCCGCGACGAGCCGTTTCCGTTCATGATCGCGCACGGGCAACTGCCCGAGCAGGCACGCGCGGAACTCGAGCGCGATTTCCCGAAATATTCGGGCGCGGGATTCTTTCCCTACGATGCAAAGGAGTGCGGCACCTCGATCCACGCGCTGGTCGACGCGCTGACTTCGCCTGCCTTCGCCAGCGCGGTCGGTGCCAAGCTCGGCATCGACAATCTTGGCCAGTACCCGACGCTGGTGACGATCTGCCGCCACCTCAACAAGCGCCACGGCACCATCCACACCGACAGCAAATCGAAGGTCGCGACCGCGCTGATTTACCTGAACTCCAGTTGGCACGACACCAGCGACGGTTGCCTGCGTTTCCTCGCCAGGATCGACGACATCGACGCCGCGATTGCGCCGGAAGTGAAGCCGCTGTACGGCGAATTCGTGATCTTCAAGCGCGCCGACAATTCCTTCCACGGACACCTGCCCTACGAGGGCGAACGCCGCGTGATCCAGGTGGCGTGGCTGACCAGCGAGGAAGAAAAACAACGCAAGACCCAGCGCGGGGTCGCCTCGCGTTTCTTCAAGAAGATTGCGGGTGGTCTGGATCGCAAATTCGGCGCTGGCCGCGACCGCAACGCCGCGCACCGGGACTGAGTTTTTCCCCCTTCGGAACGAAGGGAGTCGCGCTGAAGGCGCGGAGGATGCACCGGCAGGCGAAAAGCATCCCCCTCGTCGCGCCTCGCGCGGGTTCGCTTCGCCCTTCCTGCGGAAGGGGAAGCACGCCATGTGCTGGGGACGCACCTGGCCCACGTCTTTTCGCCCCCCGGCAGCCGTTTTCGAAGGCGCTTGCCGGCACTTGCGTCCCTCGGCTCGGCCAGCGTAGTGTGACGTCGGTCACGCACTCGGGAACGTGTTGCGCCCGTGGCAAAGCCACTCGAAGGTTCCTCGGAGGGGTCATGAAGTCCTTGCCGCGTGTGTGGCTGCGACTCGACGGCTCCGTCGCGAAAGCGTCCGGATCACTTCGACAACGCCGGTCTGAACAACATCACCGATAAATAAGCGCAGGGCAACCATACGGGTGGCCGATCGAGCCCTCCGGACTTCCTGCGTGCTCCGCCATCGTGGTTCTCAAGAGGGGGCGTGGTGCACATGCAATTGAAAGTATCGACCGC
>DATFGL010000108.1:0-2094 GCA_035249465.1 Rhodanobacteraceae bacterium
GTAGCGGCCCGCGGTCGCGATCGCCAGCACCAGCGCCAGCACGAACAGCACCAGGAAGGTTTCGTTGACCAGCGCGGAATCGTGGCTGGCGAAGCCGCGGTCGATCATGTGCCGCACCGCGACCGGCAACGCCAGCGTCGCGGCCGACGACAACGCGAGGAAAAACAGCCAGCCTGCCGCCAGCACGCGGTGCCGGCGCATGTATGGCCACAACGCGCCGAGCGCGGCAAGCTGGCGGGCAGGGCGCCGGGGTTCGCGCTCGAACGAATCGGTCATCGGTTCGAAGTGGGGGCGCGACGCACCGCTTCAATGCCGTGATTGTCCTTCTCCCTCCGGGAGGCGGGAGTGGAGCGCGTCATTCGGGGTCGCGGATCACCAGCAACCGGCGTTCGGTCATGTCTTCGATCGCGTAGCGGATCCCTTCGCGGCCGAAGCCGGAAAGTTTCACGCCGCCATAGGGCATGTTGTCCACCCGGAAACTCGGGATGTCTCCGACCACCACACCGCCTTCGACCAGGGTGTCCCACGCCCACATGGCATGCGTGAGGTTGTCGGTGAACAGGCCGGCCTGCAGCCCGTAATCCGAGTTGTTGACCGTGGCGAGCGCGGCATCGAAATCCTCGAACGGCTCCAGCAGCGCGACCGGTCCGAAAGCTTCCATGCGGTTGAGGTTTGCCGCGCGCGGGACGTCTTCCAGCACCGTCGCATCCAGCATGTTGCCCTTGCGCTTGCCGCCGCAGAGGATTTTGGCGCCGATCTTCTTGGCTTCGGCGATCCAGCCTTCCAGCCTTTGCGCGGCGGCTTCGTCGATCATCGGTCCGAGAAAGGTCTCCGGATCCTTCGGGTCACCGGCTTTCAATTTCTTCGTGGCCGCGACGAAGCGTCTCTTCACTTCCTCGTACAGCGAGGCGTGCACCAGGATGCGCTGTACGCCGATGCAGCTTTGCCCGGACTGGTAAAAGCTGCCCGAGATCAGGCGCGACACCACGAAATCCAGCCGCGGCTTCTGGTCCGCATCGACGATGCATGCTGCGTTGCCGCCGAGTTCCAGCACGACCTTCTTTTTCCCGGCGCGCGCCTTGAGTTCCCAGCCGATCTGGCCGCCGGTGAACGACAGCAATTTCATGCGCTCGTCCTCGACAAACGGGGCGGCATCCTCGATGCGGCAGGGCAGGATCGAGAACGCACCCTTCGGCAGTTCGGTCTCGGCCAGCACTTCGCCGATGATCAACGCGCCGATCGGCGTACGTTCGGACGGTTTCAGCACGAACGGGCATCCCGCCGCGATCGCGGGTGCGACCTTGTGCGCGACCAGGTTCAACGGGAAATTGAACGGCGTGATGAACGAGCACGGCCCCAACGGCACGCGCTTGACGAAGCCGCGGTAGCCCTTGGTGCGTTCGGAAATCTCGAGGTTCACGATTTCGCCGTCGATGCGGGTGGATTCATCGGCGGCGATGCGGAAGGTGTCGATCAGACGCTCGGCTTCGCCTTGCGCGTCCTTGATCGGCTTGCCCGCTTCGACGCACAACGCGTAGGCAAGGTCATCCTTGCGCTTGGCGAAGCGCTCGACGCAATGCTCCAGTACCGCTCGGCGCTGGTACGGTTTCATCGCGGCCATCGGCACGGCGGCCTTGGCTGCGGCACCGATCGCGGCGTCGATGGCCCTGGCGTCCGCCATGGCGACGCGCGTCGCGACCTTGCCAGAATATTTGTCCAGCACCGGAAGATCGGCACCCGTTTCGACCGGCCGGTTGGCGAGGTAATACGGGTAGTGGCTTCTCAGTTTCGACTTGCCGGGCATGCTGGCTTTCCCTGGGGCGTGACCTGTGTACGCTACGGGCGCATGTGTCAAGGTTGCGTATCGGCGGCATCCACCTTGAGTTTGAGTTCGCCATCCGCGAGTCGCGCGCGGACACGTTCACCGGCGCGTATGCCTGCCGCGGAACGCACCACCCGGCCGGATTCGTCGAACAGGATCGCGTAGCCGCGCTTGAGGACATCCAGTGGGCTGACGGCGTTCAATGCCCGGGCGAGTTCGGCGAGGTGCAGACTGAGCCGTTCGGTGTCGCGCGCCCACGCCGCGCGCAGGCG
>DATFGL010000109.1:0-7845 GCA_035249465.1 Rhodanobacteraceae bacterium
GTATACGTTCATCGACTACCGGGCGAACCCCGTTCCCGCAGCGACGCTGAAGGAATGGGCGAAGCAACTCGGTGGCTGGGAAAGGCTGGTCAACAAGGCTTCGACGACCTGGCGCAACCTGCTTCCGCAGCGCAAGAGCCCGTCCAGCGATCCGGAATGGACCCTGCTGCTGAAGGAATATCCGGCGCTGATCAAGCGGCCGGTGGTGGTTGACGGTGATCATGTCGGCGTCGGATTCAGCGACAACGCCTTCAAGAAGCTGTTCGGCAAATGAGGCCCACGTGACCGCGCCCGGCGTCCGCCGCTATCTCAAGAACCTGCGTGTCGAGCGCGACAACGAGGCCTTGTATTCGCGTCTCGCCGCGGTCGCCACCGATCCGCGCCTCGCGCGTGCGTATCGGCGCATCGCCGAGGGCGAGCGTGCCAACGCGGCGTTCTGGGAATCGCGCTTGCGCGATGCCGGGGCCGAGGTCCCGGCGCCACATCCGCGCACGCGCGTGCGCGTGCTGGGTGCATTGGCGAAGTGGTTCGGCACCGGGTTCGTGATGCCGACCGTGGTGCGGCTGGAACATGCCGACCATCTGGCAACGCCGGTCGATCGGGCAGGGCACCGCGACCACTTCGTTCCGGCCGATGGTCGCGCACCCGCCCACCGCCATGGCGCCGCGGGCGGCAACACCCTGCGCGCGTCGGTGCTGGGTGCGAACGACGGGCTGGTGTCCAACGTCAGCCTGGTGATGGGCATGGCCGGCGCCGACACCGGCAATCACGCCGTGCTGCTCGCTGGCCTTGCGGGGCTGGTTGCGGGTTCGTGTTCGATGGCGCTGGGCGAATGGCTGTCGGTGAACAGCTCGCGCGAGTTCTACCAGGCGCAGATCACCGAGCGTGCCGAGCGGCTGGCGGTCGCGCCCGAGGAAGGCGTGCGTCACATCGCCGGCATTTACCGCGAGAAGGGACTTGAACGCGCCAAGGCCAGGCACTTGGCCGAGCATCTCGCGGAAACGCCGCGCACCGCGCTGGATACCGTGGTGCGCGAAGACCTGGGCGTCGATCCGTCGGAACTCGGCGGCTCGGCCTGGAGCGCCGCCATATCGTCATTCTGTTTCTTCGCCTTCGGTGCGATCTTCCCGGTGGCGCCATATTTTTTCCTCGGTGGCCACGCCGCGATGTTCGCCAGCATAGGCACCACGTTTTCCGGGCTGTGCCTGATCGCGGTCGGCACCTCGCTGTTCACCGGCCGCAACCTCGCGTTCTCGATCGCGCGCCAGTTCGCGATCACTGCCGTGGCGGCAGCCATCACGTTCGGGGTGGGGCATGTGCTCGGCACCGTTATCACGGCCTGAATAACCTGCTGCGCTCGGCAGGCCGCGTGCCGGCGGTGCTCGGCGTCCTCATGTACTGACGTGTACACTCCGGAGCCTGCGCTCCGGCGTCGCGCATCCTGCCTTCGCTCGCGACGGTTATGCATGGCCGCGAGGCCTGGGGTACGCGAATCATGAGTGAAGTTTTCGATCTCACCTGCGAGTTGATCCGTCGCCGCTCGTTGACACCGGACGATGCGGGTTGCATGGCATTGATCACGGCGCGGCTGGAGCGGGCAGGGGTTCATTGCGAACATCTGCGTTACGGTGATGTCGCCAACCTCTGGGCGACGCACGGATCGGGCAGCCCGGTGCTCGCGTTTTTGGGCCATGTCGACGTGGTGCCGAGCGGGCCGGAACAGGAATGGGCTTCCCCGCCGTTCGAGCCCGCGGTGCGTGATGGCAAGTTGTACGGGCGTGGCGCGGCGGACATGAAATCGGGCGTTGCGGCGATGGTCGTCGCGCTGGAGCAGTTCGCTGCCATCCATCCGGATCATCCAGGAACCGTCGCGCTGCTGCTGACCAGCGATGAGGAAGGTCCGGTCAATCTCGATGGCGTGCGCCGGGTCGCGCAGCATTTTCGCGAAACCGGGCAGCGCATCGACTGGTGCGTGGTAGGCGAACCCTCATCGAAGGCAAAACTGGGCGACCTGATTCGCGTCGGCCGGCGCGGATCGTTGTCGCTCAGGCTCACGGTGCACGGCGTCCAGGGCCATGTCGCATATCCCGATCTTGCGAAAAATCCCATTCACGCGGTTGCGCCCGCGTTGGCGGAACTTGCGGCAGCGCGCTGGGATGATGGCAATGCAGACTTTCCGGCTACGACGTTCCAGATTTCCAACATCCATGGCGGCACCGGCGCGTTGAACGTGATTCCGGGCAGCGCGGTTGTCGACGCGAATTTTCGCTTCGGCACGGCGAGCAGCGCAGCATCGCTGCGCGAACGCACCGAAACGATCCTGAAAAAGCACGGTCTGGATGGCGCGGTCGAATGGAATCTTTCGGGCGAATCATTCCATTCGCCCGAAGGTGGAAAACTGCGCAAGGTGGTCATCGATGTCTGCCGCGAGTTGTGCGGTATCGAGCCCGAGCCCAGCACCGGTGGCGGCACGTCGGACGGCCGGTTCATCGCGCCGCTCGGCGCGGAGGTCGTCGAGATCGGCCCCGTCAACGCCACCATCCACAAGATCGACGAGTGCGTCGCGCTCGTCGATCTCGAACGCCTGCCGGCGATCCATCTGGCGATTGCCGAGCGGTTGCTTGGCTGATGACCCCGTTTCAGGCGGCGGCTTTTGCGCGCTTGAGCAAACCCTTTGCAAGAAACAACTCGACGCGCTCGAACGGGATGCGGTCGCCGGCGTCGCCGCCGTAATAGGCCTCGACGATGTTGCCGTCTTCGTCGATAAGGAAATCGGCGGGCATCAGGTTGGTGGTGTTGAGGCCGGACGCCCCGACGATGCGCAATCCCTTCAGAAGCGTCGGGATCCGAGTCAAGACGCCTTTCCACTTGCGCCAGAACGAGCGCTCGATGCCATACGCTTCATGTGCGCTGGAAGTGGGATCGGCGATCACCGCGAAGGGCCGCGGCTTGCGCGCCACGAACCGTCGCACTTCGTCGGGCGTCGAGGTGAACACCGCGACGATGTCCAGTCCCAGCGCCGCCAGACTGGCGTGATGGTGGGTCAATTCGTAGATGCGGAAGTTGCAGAACGGGCAGGCGGCATCCCGGAAAAAGCACAGCAGCGTGCGGCGGCCGCTGGCGCCGCCAATCGCGACGGATTGCCCATGGATGTCTTTCAGCGCCAGTGATGGCGCGGTGGTCGGTGATCTCAAGCGCATGTCGCTCCCCTGTTGGTGCGCCACCCTTTTCACGGCAGCCGGGTCGGTCGGCGCGAGCCCCGACCGCGGTGCGAGCGTACCCAGCCCGGTTGCGTAATTACATATTGATATGTGCAAAGATTTTGAGGTGGGTCGTGGTGAACACGCGAAGCAGGCAGCCGGGCGAACCCGGTCCTGCCCGGTGGCTTTGATCCGCATCCGAACCGGCCTCAGGAGATTCGCTAATCGCTGTTCGCTGTCGCGAACACGGCGAACATCCCTGCGTACGGTTTCACCATGAACGCCGGTGCGCCGTAGTAGTCGCCGTCCACGTAGATCTGCGACAGGGTGCCGTCGAGGAACACCGCGTTGCGGCAACCCAGCTTGTCGCGGAACAGCCGCGCGAATTCGTGGAAATTCACCGGCGCGGTGCTGACGGCGAACACCGCTTCGTCCGGCCTGGGCGCGCACACGCCGCTGCGCCATTTGGTGCTGTCGGAGTCGACATCGAAGTTCGGATTGATCTTGCCGTCGATCACCAGCATGGGTCCGGATTGCGTGGCCCAGCGCGGTTGCGCGTGCGCGGCAGCGAAGTCGGCGGTGGTTTGCACCGAAGCGTGGCCGTCGGCATCGAGCGCGAATACGCCGTTCGGCAGCAGCGAGAAGTTGCCCGAAGCCGGGTTGCCGTGCACGGTGTTCAGCGGTTTCAGGGCATTGCCGTTCTCGACGTAGAGCCCCAGCGGTGCGCCTTGCGCATCGTAGATGCCGGCATTGGTGGCGAACAGCAACTGGCGTCCGTGCGCGGCGCCCCACTGCTGCAGCGCGTGGATGCTGGCGAACGGCTTGCCGGTGGCGGGATCGCGCCAGTGCAGCCCCAGCCTGGCCCCGGTCGTATCCACGGTCACCACGCGGTAATGCACGTTGTCGAACACCACGTCGTGGCTGGAAACGCCGTGCGACGTTTGCGCGCACGCGGCGGGCAGCACGGCGGCGATCAACGCCGCCGCTCCGCAGGCCAGACGTCCGCGCGTACCCTGGAGAATGCGTTTGAAAGTCATGCGGTGATGTTCGCCGGTTTGCGTACGGCGGCGCAAGACCATCGCACCGCCGTCAATTTGCCGGCAGCAGGGTCAAACGGTATTTTGCGGGCCCCGGCAGCAGCGGCGCCGACTTGCCGTGCACCCACGCTTCGTGGCCCTTGCCGAACCATGGCGAAAGCGGGTTGTCGGATTGCCCGGCCGGCATCTCCAGAATGCCGTGCGCTTCATCGCCAGGTTGCACGTCCATCCGCATGGACGCGCCGTACGCCGGATGCAGCACGCGCGGCATGTTGTTGTCGCCCGCCAGTTCGTCATGCGGCATGTCGAAGAACCGCGCCAGCCATCCCGGCAACGCCACCGACAAGGGGTTGTCGATCCGGGCGGTGTTCTTCCTGCCCCAGGTCTCGTCGGCGAGCGGCTCCGGCAGCGCCGCCAGTTCTTCGGCCACATGTTTGGCGGCGTCGGCAAGCAGCGCGTTCCAATCCTTGTATTTCGGATCGAGCAGCCACGCGGGCTTTTGCGTCACCAGTGTCCACACCGCGTACTCGCCGACCTGGGGCGACGGCCATTTGAAATCGGCCCATTTTTTCGCCGCCCGGGCGGTGAAGGGCGCCAACACGTTTTCGCGTGTCTTCTCGCGGAACATCCGCACGATGCGATAGCCGACGCTGCCGGTGGCGGCGCGTGCCTGCCAGTCCTGCACGTATGGCTTCAATGACTCCAGTCGAGCGCAGGATGCAGCCGTCCCGGCCGGCACGGGGATGTGCGACGAGCCGGGATCGCCTTGATCACAATGCAACGCGTCGAGCACGCCGAGCAGCAGCTTCTGCCAGCGAGCCAGGAACAGCGCCCGGTTATCGAGCTGGATGTCCAGCATGTCGGATACGGTGAAATGATCGCGCGCCTGCAAGTCGTCGCGCACTTGCCGTGCGCGTGCTCCCAGGTCGTAGCCGCCGTCGCCGATCAATGCCAGCGCGTCGCCGGAAACGATGCGCTGGTTGGCGGTCCAGATGCGCGAACCGGCAGGGTTTTCGATGCGGGGATCCTGTGCGGCCGTGGCGTAGCCGATCCAGCCCGTGCCGGGTTTCGACCAGTCGGCCGGCACGGAAGGGTCGAAGCCCGCACGCACCGGGATCACGCTGCCGGCAATGCTCCAGCCGATGTTGCCGTGTGCGTCCGCGACCACGAGGTTCTGCGGCGGAATGCCGATGGTGGGCGCCAGCGCGAGCGACTGGTCCACCGTGTTCGCCGTTTCGAGTTTCATGAGGTTGAGGTTGACCGCGCGCGGATCCTGCGCGGTCCACGCCAGGGCCAGCGGCGTGCCATCCGGAGCCTCCGCCATGATCGGACCCCAGATGGTGTCCTCGACGGCTATGTGCGCGTCCGGCGCACCTTTCACGTGGATGGTTTCATCGTGCCTGGTGATCGTGGCCCAGCCGTCCGGCGTCTTGTACTGCGACGGATTCTCCGGATTGCGGATGACGCGCACCCAATCCATCCAGTCGCCGGAACTGTTGGTGAAGCCCCACGCCACTTGGCCGTTGCTGCCGATCACCATGGCCGGCGCACCGGGCAGGGTGACGCCATTCAAATCGATCATGCGCTGCGGATCGCCCGGATCGGGGTAGCGCAGCCGCGCGCGGTACCAGATGTTCGGCACGCGCAAGCTCAGATGCGGATCGTTGGCGAGGATCGCGCCGCCACCGGTCAGCGCACCGCCCACCGCGGAACCGTTGCTGCCGATCCCCGTGTTGGCCTGGTCGGCCAGCGCGACTGCGCGAACGCCGCGCGCGAACGCCACTTTTTGCAGCGGTGAAGTGCGAAGGTCGAATACCGAGGCGTCCGGCACTGGTATCGGATGCGCGGGGTCGCCCAGCATGGGTGCTTCCCAGCGTGGCGAAGGCGACAGCAGGAAATCCGTCAGCGCCGCCGGCAACACCGCACGCATGCGCGCGATGTCCAGTTCGCGCGGGTTGTCACCGTCCTGATTGAGGTCGAAGAACATCGCGTCGATGGTCAGGATGGTGTCGGCATCCGTCCACGGCTGCGGCTTCACGCCCAGCAGAAGGTATTCCCAGGGGCGCACGGAAAGATGTGCCAGCCCGGCGTTGACGCCGGCCGTATAGGCGGCCATGAACTTGCGCTGGCTCGGGGTCATCAGCGCGAGTTCGTGCTCCGCCAGTGCGCGGAAACGGTGCAGCCGGTGGTTCTCGTCGACGGGCAGGGCCTTGGGGCCGACCAGCGCGGCCAGCTCGCCCGCCGCGTCGCGGCGTTGCAGATCCATCTGGAAGAAGCGTTCCTGCCCGTGCACATAGCCGAGCGCGTAGGCGAGATCGCGGCGGTTCTGTGCGGTGATGGTGGGGATGCCAGCGGCGTCGCGCACGATGGTCACCGGTGCCGGCAAGCCCTTCAGCGTGATGCTGCCGTTGGCCTGCGGGCGGCTGCCGGCCAGCAGACGCCAGCCGATCGCCAGCACGATGACCACGATCACGATCAGCGCAAGGGCGATGCGTCGGAACCAGCGCATGGGCGTTCCTTGGGTATTCGCGGTATTGTGAGGGGTGCGGCGGCGCGCGCCAACTGGTGGAGCCGGATGTTGTGAAAAGCCGGGCCACGGAGCCCTTGGCCATGGATGGCGGCTTCAATGGCCGTGGCGGTCTCTCACAACTTGGGGCGGGGCCGGCGATTCGCTCATCCCGTGACGCCGTGACCGGGGATGATCGCACACTTACGGAACGATGCCCGTCCACGCATCCGTCGAGAACTTGGATGCCGCAAGCGCTTCCGCCCGCTCGAGTTCCGTCTCTTCCAGTTTGCCGAAACCGAGTCCGTGCAAGCCGCGGAAGGTGGCGATCATGCGCTCGATCACCTCGGCACGCGGCAATCCCGTCTGGCTGCGCAGCGGGTCCACGCGCTTGGCCGCGCTTTGCGTCGCCTTGTCGGACAGTTTTTCGCGCCCGATCCTCAGGATCTCGAGCATCTTGCTGGTGTCGATGTCGTAAGCCATCGTGACGTGGTGCAGCACCGCACCGCCCCGGCGGGTTTGCGCGGCACCCGCAATCTTGCCGGCGGGCGAGGTGATGTCGTTGAGCGGCCGGTACCACGCGTCGATGCCGAGCCCCTGCAAAGCTTCGATCACCCACGCGTCCATGAACTCGTAGGATTCCTGGAAGCTCATGCCGGCGACCAGCGACTCCGGCGCGTACAGCGAATAGGTGATGGTGTTGCCGGGCTCGATGAACATCGCGCCGCCGCCACTGATGCGGCGCACGACTTCGATGCCGTGCCGTTCCGCGGCACCGGCATCCACTTCATTGCGCAGCGACTGGAAGCGCCCGATCACCACGCACGATGCCGACCACTCCCACACGCGCAAGGTGGGTGGCCGGCGGCGCGCCGCGACTTCGTCGGTGAGCACTTCGTCCAGTGCCATGTGCAGCGCGGGCGGTTGCGGCGCGGTGTGTACAAGCCGCCACTTGTAGTCACTCCAGTCCGTGCGCTTCACGCGGGCGACTCCAGTGCGCGTTGTACCGCCACCGCGATGGCTTCGGGCGAGACGCCGTACATGCGCACGCTCGACCCGAGCGCGGCTTCCAGCACTTCGGCGTGACGCTTGTTGCCGGCTT
>DATFGL010000110.1:0-2940 GCA_035249465.1 Rhodanobacteraceae bacterium
CGACGATCAATACGGTACGCATGTTTGCTCAGGAAAATCGATATTCATGATTCGAGGCTATCACGCTTTCTTCCCTCTCCCTTCGCTCGCAAAGTGCGAGCGTGTCTTCCCCCTTCCGCAGGAAGACGCCGCTTTTTCTTCCCCCTTCCGCAGGAAGGGGGATTGAGGGGGATGGCTCTTGCAATCTCAAAGCACACCCCCCGATGCTTCGCAGTCGCGCTGCGCGCGCGTTCGCTTCGCTCCGCCCCTTCCTCCGGAAGGGGGTGCAAATCACACGCTCCGCGTCGCCACCACCGGCGGCACGTTGGACGCGCGCAATGCCGGCGCCAGCACGGACAGTTGTCCCAGCAGCCACAGCACCGCCGCACCGACGGGCAAATACCACAACGGCAGACGCGGCAGTTCGTAGTGCTTCATCAGCAGCAGGTTCAGGCCGATCGCCAGCAGCACACCCAGCACCACGCCGAGCGTGACGATCATAAAATTTTCGGCCTGGAAGTACCGCAGGATGTCGGCGCGCGTCGCGCCGATTGCGCGGCGAATGCCGATGCTGCGGGTGCGTTGGCCCACCCAGAAATTCGCGAGGCCCGTTATGCCGAGCGCGGTGACGAACAACAGGCCGAGCGCGGACGCGACCAACAATCCGATCATCGTCGTGTCGCGCTGGAAGTATTGCGCGCGAATCTGCGAGTACGTTTGTGCCCGCTTCGGATCGATGATTCGACTGGGGTCGCTCTTCAGCAGCACGTCTCTTGCCGTTTCGAGGACGCGGCGGCGATCCTGCGGCGCGCTTCGCATGACATAGGCCACGCCGGCATTGTTCGGCAACTGCGGCCAGATCATGGTGTAGTACCGGGTTGCCGGTTGGCGGAGGTTGGGAGCCAGAAGCGTGCGAACGATGCCGACCACCCGAACGATGTGCGGGCCGACATACATGCTTTTCCCTAGCGCGTTCTGTCCGGGATACAACTGCTGCGCCAATGACCGGCTGATGATCGCGACGGCAACGTTTTTCTGGTCCGTCACGTATTCATCGGATTGGAAGTTGCGTCCTGCGACAAGGTCGAGTCCCAGCGTGCGCAGCAGCCCCGGCGATCCGTTATACACACTCGGCGACACGCAATCCGTCCCTTCGACCGACATCGCTTGCATTGCCCGGTCGAGGGATTCCTTGTCGGGACAGGTGCCGTAATCCGATTCGCTGCGATTGAGTGGAAGCGAATTGTCGATCGCCACCACCGACTCGACGCCGGGAATCCCGCGCAACGCCGCGAGATCGACCTGATGCCTCGCCCACGGATTTTCATCCTTGCCGATGCCGCTCACCCGGATCACCGACAGGTTTTGCTCGGCCACGCCGGTCGGCAAAGATATTCGCTGCACGCGTTGCACGATCATGAAGGCGACATTGCAGACGATCGCGCAGGTGAACGCCACCTGCAGCGTCAACAAGACTGCGGTGAGCTTGTGGCGGCGCAGCGTGGAAAGAATCGGGCGGATTTCCATGGGTTTCGGTACCTCCTGAATTGCATCCGTAGGAGCGGCGGGAGCCGCGATCGGGGTTCAATGGCGATGCGGTCAGGACTTTCGGCCCTCCTACAAGGTTTTCAATTGCAACGCGGGCGGCACCCGGCACGCACGCCACGCGGGCAGCAATCCGGCCAGCACACTGGTAACGATCGCCAGCAGCACCGTGATCACCAACATCGACAGATCCATGCTCGCCAGATGCGCGTAATCGTCGGGTCGCCGGCGGATGCTCCAGAGCCCGATTTCCGCGATACCCAGGCCGAGCAATCCACCGGCCACGCCGATCAGCACCGACTCGATGCCGAACTGCACGAAGATGTCGCGCTTGCGTGCACCCATCGCGCGGCGCACGCTGATCTCGCCACTGCGGCGCAGGAACTTGGCCAGCAACAATGCGACGATGTTCAGCATGGCAACGCCGAGGAACCCGATCGCCAGCCAGAACTGCAGGCGCACGTCGTCGGGCACCAGGTTCTCGTGTGCGAGCCAGCCCATCAGGCTGTACAGCTTCGCGTTGGCCGCGGGGCGCTGGAAACGGCCCAGTGCTTTCTGTTCGGCAGAATAGTCGACCAGGAATCGGCGATACGCCTCGGCCTGCGCGGGGGTGTCGAGTTGAATCCAGAACTGCACCCAGGTCGATTCCGGATCACGGAGATTCCCCGGCGCATATGTCTTGCCCCAACCCGATATGTTGCCGTTGATCTGCAAACTGCGGTCCACCGCGACCGAAAGCGGCAGGAAGAACTTGTCCGAGTCGGAGTATTGTTTGGCGGAAGCGTCCGCATAGAACATCGGCGTCGGCGACCAATCCTTGATGACCCCGACAACGCGATAGTCGCGGTCACCCAGACGCACGCTGCGACCCACGGCGTCGGCCGTCCCATACAGTTTCTTGGCCAGGGACTCGGCAAGCACCACGACATCCGCCCGCGCCTTGTCATCGGCAGTCATCCAGCCGCCACCCGCCACGAACGACACTCCAAACATCGCGAAGAAATCGGAGGTGGTGTAGCGGCCATCCGCGTAAAACGGTTGCAGGTCGATGCGCTGCGGCCACACCAATAGCGAACCGCCCGCCATCGCCGCCTGCCGTTCCCCTCGATGCGCTTGCAACAGCGCCACGGTGTCCGGCCACGTCAGGTTGTTTCTGGGATCGGCCGCTATCGGAACCGTGCTGAATTTGACTGGGAGAGGATCGAGGTACGGGTGATAAAGGTGCGCGCTACGTCCGGGCAGCGGATCGCCGGTCATCACATGCAGCACCGTGATCATGGTCATGCTGGCGCCGATGCCGAGCCCGATCGCCAGCACCATCAGCGCCGTAAGCACCGGCGTGCGCTTCAGGCTGCGCAATGCAAGATCGATGTAGTAGCCGAACATTCAAGCCTCCTTCTTTCCCCTCTCCCTTCG
>DATFGL010000111.1:0-2435 GCA_035249465.1 Rhodanobacteraceae bacterium
TTCCGGGCCGGTGGTGGCCTCGTGCGCGGCCGGGTTGTCGGGATTGCCGAACTGGTTGATGAAGTACGCGCCCGGCGTCTTTTCGGCGATGCTGGCGGCGAGGTCCTGGTAATACTCAGGGTGGCCCTTGGCGACGTCCGAACGCGTCAGCACCACCTCGGCGCCCATCGCCTTCAAGTTGAAGATTTTCTCGCGGCTCATCTTGTCGGGCACGACAAGAATCAGCTTGTAGCCCTTGGCCTGCGCGACCAGCGCCAGACCGAGGCCGGTATTGCCCGCGGTGCCTTCGACCAGTGTCGCGCCCGGCCTGATTTTCCCGGCGCGCTCGGCGCCCTCGATCATCGAGAGGCCGATGCGGTCCTTGATGGAGCCGCCCGGATTGGCCGATTCCAGTTTCAGGAACAGTTCGCACGGACCGGCATCCAGTCGCCGCACGCGCAACATTGGCGTGCGGCCGATCAGTTCGAGAACGCTGTCGACGATCATGGGCATCCGGAAATCGGCGGAGGACTGCGAGGCGCGGTGAAGCATCGCCCCGCGACCCGCCATGATACCCGAGGCGGCTTGCGCGACCCGTGAAACGGGGCCGCCCAGCCGTTCAGTCGCGGCGCAGCAGGTCGCGCAGCGCCGACCGCCAGCCCGTGCCGTAGCGTCGATAGCGACCACTGGCCGTTTCACGCAGCACGGTTCCGAATCGCCGCAACGGCACACCCCGCACATCGCTGCGCGCGCGCAAGTGTTCCAGTTTTCCGTCGACGCCTGCCAGCTCCAATGCCGGTATTCGCCGGTCCAACGCCAACAGATGCCCGCGCAACACCTGATAGCGTCCAACAAGCGCTTCAATCGATTCTGCTGGAGGCGACCATAACCCGGACCACCGGACCGCGAACGTACGCTCGGGCATCCCCAACTGGTTTCGCCCATGCTGGCGGTAGTCGACCAGTGGCTGTTCGACACAGTCGAAGCCGTCCAGCGCCGCGGCGATGATGGCCAGCCATTCATCGTGTACCCATCCGGGAGGAAACGGCATCGCGTCCGCCAGCAGCGTTCTCCGCAGCGCGATTGTTGCGCCGGTCGCCAGGTTGCGCCGCAGCAGCACGCGGAAGCCCTGCCCCGCATGGATGCGCCGCAGTTCCGTACGCGAGACTTTCAACACTTCGAACAACGAGCGCGGCAAACCTTCTCCGCCCTCGCCGACCCGGCGCGCATTGGTGCACACCAGCAGCAAAGGGGGCCGCTGCTCGAACGCGGCCATCAGGGTCGCGAGTTTTTTCGCGTGCCACACATCGTCCTGGTCGCACAGGAACAGCACGTCACGGGAAGCATCCTGCAGCGCGGCCCCGAAATTGGCCACATAGCCCAGATTGCGCGGATTGCGCGCGCGGCGTACCCGAATGCCGCGGGCTTCGGCGCGGGCAGACAATGTCTCCAACAGCGCCCACGTTCCATCGCCGGACCCATCGTCGCGCACGATGATTTCATCGGGCCGGCGCGATTGCGCAAGCAGGCTGTCCCACTGCGCTTCGAGAAAGCGCACGCCGTTGTAAGTGCACAGGACGACGGAGGCGGAAAGCGGCATGGCGCCGATTGTGCCGTGTGGAGCGGCTGTTGTGAAAAGTCAGGTCAGGGGGGGGCCGTTCTGGTGCATCAAAGCCGAGATCATATGGATCCGGCGAGCACGCCCGTCGACGCGGCGATCAGGGATGATCGCAAAAACAAAGCAACCGGCCCGCACATGGGCGGGCCGGCGAGGATTCTTGTGTGCAACGCTCAGGCGTTGCCCATTTCGCCCCACATTCGGGTCAGTCGATCCTTCAGCAGAAGTTTTTCCTTCTTCATGCCGTGCAGCTGGTTTTCATGCATCGGCAATACGCCGAGTTCCGCATCGCGCACCTTGCTGTCCAACTCCTGGTGGTGCTGATAAAGGCGGCGGAATTCGGGGTTCGCCTTCATCACGGCGTCTATGTGATCTTTCTGCTGTTGTTCGAACATGGAGCAGCCTCCTCTTGCGTGGGCAACGCTTGACGGATGGTGATGCGCGCGCAATCACATCCACGCGCCGCGGATGCGGGGCGTGGAAACCGGGATGTTGCGGGGTTCATGCGATGGCGCCTCGGGGCCGGCAAGAGGCCGACCTCGGGATTGACCCTACGCCGATCCGGGACGCTTGGCAACCACCGTGGGCGGCCCGTCCCATGCGGATTCAAGGTATATTCAACTACTTGAATATGCTAGATTTTTGTCACTCCGTCCGAACCTCGACATCGGCCCCTTTGGTGGCGCGACCGACCGCACGGATCGATACCTGTCCGGCGCCTGCCGACGCCAGGGCCGCTTCCACCGCGACCGCACGCCGGCCCGCGAGCACCCGCGCATCGCTGGATCCGCGCGGTTCGATCACGATCCGCTGGTTCGCATGCGCGCGCGCGAAATCG
>DATFGL010000112.1:0-7586 GCA_035249465.1 Rhodanobacteraceae bacterium
CGCCAGATCAGGCCGGCCTTGGCGAGGTAACGCGGCGCGTACGCGGGAACCTTGCCGGTCTGGCCCGGGATCACGCTGCGGGTGAAGCGTGCGTTCAACAGGCTCACGCTGACGAAACCCTCGAGGTGCTGGCCCTTCGCCGCCAGCGCGGTCGGCGCGAAGAAGTCGTAATCGATCTCGCCCTCGAAACCGCGGTTGCGGGTGTCGCCCGAGTTCACCTCGATCACGTCGGTGGCGTTGATGTGCTGCGCCTCGATGCGGTTCTTGAAGTCGATCCAGAACACGCTGACGTCGTAATACAGGCCGGTCAGCGGCACGCCGTGCACGCCGGCTTCCCACGAAATCGCGGTCTGCGGATTGGGCGCATTGCCGGGCAGCATGTTGGCGAATGGCGAGGCCATGTCGAGATAGCGCAGCGGCCGCCAGCCCTTCGAAACGTTGAAGTAGGTTTCGTTGCCCTGGCCGAAGTCGTTGCCGACGCCGAGGCCGAACAACGGCACGGTGCGCGTGTCGGATTCATCGATCAGCGGCCGTGACAGGAACGGCGGCCGCACCGTCTCGCTCACCGCGACACGTTCCTTTTCGAGCCGGATCGATGGCACGATGTGGATTTCGTGCGGCAGCCGGAACACGTTCTCGGCGAACACCGAGTAGTAATCCGACTGGCGCTTCTGGCGCAGGCGCGGCACGCCGTCGCGGTCGTAACGATCGACGTACGGATCCGTATCGGTCCACTGCCGCCACGGATCATTGCCGTGGAACAACACGGTGCCGGCGGTGAACGCGTTGCCGTGGCCCCAGCTCTTGCGCACCCGCAAGTCCACGCCCTCGGTGCGATATTGCTCGTCCTGCAACGTGGTGGAAGACGGCGGCGGCGCCGGCGGCAACGCGCCGGTGGCGGCGCGGCTGGCCTGGTCCTGGTACACCGCCCACAACTTGCCGGTGAATTGCCAGCCGTCGCCCCATTCGCGTTGGTGGCCCAGCACGATCTGGTAGCGATCCACCCAGTCGCGATTCCATGGCGTCGGCGTCGCGCCGGGATCGGCCTGCCATTGCGGGTAACTCATCCGGCCGGCGTCGCCGGAGTCCGCGTCGATCAGATGGACGTCCAGCCATGAATGCTGTTTGTCGTCGGGCCGGTATTCGACGTACAGGTCGGCCTGCCGCATCTGCGATTGCGCATTCCGGCGCGTGCCGTCGCTGCGCACGTAGGCGGCATCGGCGCGGTACGTCCATTTGCCGGCGCTGCCCTGGATGGCGTTGTAGGTGGAATAAAGACCATGATCGCCGATCACCTGCCCGGTGCTGGCGGAAAACGGCGTGCCCGGCGGCGGGCGTTTGGAAACCAGGTTGATCACGGGCGCGGGCTCCGGCCCGTACAGCAGGCTGGAACCGCCGCGGATCAATTGCACTTCCGACAGGCTTTGCGCGAACGGCATCACGTAGAGCGTCGGAAAACCGATCCAGTCGGATTCGAGCGGAATGCCGTCCTGCATCACCAGCACGTATTCCGATTCCTGCGGGTTGCCGAGACCGCGGTAACCCAGGTTGAACTGGGTGGGCGTGGGTTGCTGCGAGACCAGCACGCCGGGCGAACGCGCCAGCAGTTGCTGCAGGTTGTTGTCGACGATCGTGGGCTGCGCGTCGAGATGCGTGACCGTGGTCTTTTTGGTCACCGTGATCCGGGTGCCCGCCACTTCCGGCATCTGGTGCTTCAGCTTGGCCGCGACGTACTTGCGCCAGTCATACGGCTGCTTGCCCTTGACGTTGATGGTGGGCAGCGTCTGCGTCGACGTGTCTTGTCCGCTCGTCGCATTGTCGTTGGACTGCGCGGCGGCGGCGCCCGTTGCGAGGGCCAGCGCAATGGCGAGACTGGTGCGGGTGGCGCGGGAAATCGACATCGTGGATCCGGTCTGACGACAATCCTTCTTTATCGCCGATGCCGCCGCGCAACGCCATAGGCCATGCGTTTACCCGGATTGCGTCTCGCGGAACTCGCAATCCATGGCTGGCGGGATGAAAATGCCGGACCATGCTGGCCGGTGTCGCGGCCCGCGCAAGCATTCATCGGATGGAGGAGAGCGGGATGAAACGATTGCCGGTGTGGCTCGGGCTGTTGGTTCTGGGATTGGCTTGCGCGGCGCCGGTGCCGTCGCATGCGCGGACCTACGGCGAGCAGATGTTCTCGCAAATGCAGTGGCGCCCGATCGGCCCGTTGCGCGGCGGTCGCGGGCGCGCCATCGCGGGCGTGCCGAGCCAGCCGAACGTGTTCTATATCGGCAACGACGATGGCGGGGTGTGGAAATCCACCGATTACGGCAACAGTTGGCACCCGATTTTCGACAAGGAGCCGACCAGTTCGATCGGCGCGATCGCGGTCGCGGTTTCCAATCCGGACGTCGTTTACGTCGGCACCGGCGAAAGCACCATCCGGCCGGATCAGGCCACCGGCATGGGCATGTACAAGTCCACCGATGCCGGCCAGACGTGGAACTACGTCGGGCTCAAGGAAACCCAGGACATCGCGGCGATCGCGGTGGATCCGAAAAACCCGGACCGCGTGTTCGCGGCGGCGATGGGGCACGTGTACGGCCCCAATGCCGAGCGCGGCATCTTCCGGTCGCTGGATGGCGGCAAGACCTGGAAGAAGGTGCTGTACGTCAACGAGTACACCAGCGGCGACGATGTCGAAATGGATCCGGCCGATCCCGACATCCTGTACGCGACGTTGTGGCAGCAGCAGCAGGCGCCGTGGGAAAACGGGCAGTTCGGCGGCACGGACGGCGGCATCTTCAAGTCCACCGATGGCGGCAACACCTGGACCAAGCTGACCAAGGGATTGCCCGCCGTGCAGCAGGCGTTGCTGCGGATCGCGCCGAGCAATCCGAACATCCTGTATGCGGCGGTGTCGAGCGGAAAGGATGCGCCCGATGGCAAGGTCGCCCTGTATCGATCGAACGATGCCGGCGCGAGCTGGTTCAGGATCACGAATGATCCGAGGCCCGCTTCGCGCATCGGGGGCGGCGACCTGCCGCAGCTGGCGATCGATCCGAAGAATCCCGAAGTCGTTTACAGCGACACGCCGGTGCTGTGGAAGTCCACCGACGGCGGCAAGACCTGGTTCGGCTTCCGTGGCGCGCCGGGTGGCGACGACTACCAGCAAACCTGGATCAATCCGAACAATCCGGACATCATCGCGGTCAACAGCGACCAGGGCGCGATCGTCACGGTAAACGGCGGCAAGACCTGGAGTTCCTGGTACAACCAGCCGACCGCCGCGATGTACAAGGTCGGTATCGACAACACCTGGCCGTACCGGGTTTGTGGCGGCCAGCAGGACTCGGGTTCCGCATGCGTGCTGTCGCGCGGCAACGATGGCGAACTGACCGCGCACGACTGGCATCCGGTCGGCATCGAGGAATACGGCGGCGCCGCGATCGATCCGCTGCACCCAAACCTGGTGTACGGCGGCTCCCGCAGCGGCGTGACGCGCTACGACCGCGACACCGGACAGATCGCCGACGTGGGTCCGGTCGCCGGGAGCCGCCCCGATTACCGCACCGTGCGCACCATGCCGATCATGTTTTCACCGGTCGATCCGCATCGGATGTACTTTGCGTCGAACACGGTGTGGCAGAGCGATGACGGCGGCCAGAACTGGAAATCGATCAGCCCGGATCTGACACGCAAGACCTGGACGGTGCCGGCAAGCGTCGGCAAATACGCAGACACGCCGGATGCCAAGCCGACCGACCGCGGCGTGGTGTACGCGCTCGCGCCTTCGCCCCTGGACAAGAACCTGATCTGGGCGGGCACCGATGACGGGCTGATCTGGGTGACGCGCGATGGCGGCGCGCATTGGGACAACGTCACGCCCCCGCAGTTGCAACCCTGGTGGCGCGTGTTCTCGATGGAGGCCAGCCACTTCGATCCGAAGGTGGCGTACGCGGCGGTCAACACGATGTGGCTGGACGACATGCGGCCGCACCTGTTCCGCACCGAAGACGGCGGCAAGCACTGGCAGGAAATCGACACCGGCATTACGCCGGACGCTGCCACCAACGTGATCCGCGAAGATCCCGAGCGCAAAGGATTGTTGTTCGCGGGCACTGAAACCCAGACATGGGTGTCGTTCGACAATGGCGACCACTGGCAATCGCTGCGGCTCAACATGCCGGCGGTTTCGGTGCGCGATCTGCAGGTGCACGGCGACGATCTGGTCGCCGCGACCCACGGCCGCGGCTTCCAGGTGCTGGACGACATCACGCCGCTGCGGCAGATCGACGCGCAGGTGGCGAAGGCACGCGTGACGCTCTACAAACCCGAAACGGCGATCCGCGTACGCTGGGGCATGAATCCGCCGACGCCGTGGCGGGTGCCGTCACTGCCCAACCCGCCGCCGGGGGCAATCATCGATTACTACCTTGCCAACAATGTCAGCGGCCCGGTGACGCTGGACGTCTATACGTCCGACGGCAAGCTGGTGCGGCACTACTCGAGCGCCGATCCGCAAAAGCCGCTGGACACAAGGAAGCTCGACGTGCCCGATTGGTGGCCACGTCCACCGATGAACCTGTCCACGCAAGCCGGCATGCACCGCTTCGTGTGGGACATGCACTACACGCCGATGCCGGGCGCGCTGCAATTCCTCGATGCCAACCAAGCGATCAAGCACGACACGCCCGTGATGGACAGTTCACCGTGGGTGATGCCGGGCAACTACACGGTCAAGCTGACGGCGAACGGGAAAACGTACACGCAGTCATTGGTGGTGCGGATGGATCCGCGCGTGAAAACGTCGACCGCCGATCTCGAGCAGCAGTTCGATGCATCGATGCAGGCGTATCACCAAGCCATCACGGCGAGCGAGGCGCTGGGCCAGGTGCGCGACATGGAGAAGCAGGTTGCGTCGCGCGAATCTAGCAAGCAGACCAATGCCAAGCTCACGGAGTACGAGAAGGGACTCGAAACGTTGTCGGGCCCGAAGGCTAGTTCACCGTTCGAGTTCTTTGCCCATCGCGGACCACCCAACCTCGGCAGCCTCGGCGGTTCGCTGCAGATGGTGATGAACCGGATGCAGGAGGCGGACCAGGCGCCCACAGCCGCGGATCTTGCGGCGCTGGACAAGACCAGCACGGAACTCAAGTCGCTGATGGACCAGTGGCAGAAGTTGAAGGGCCAGCCGCTGGCGGACTTGAACGACGCGCTGCGACGCGAACGACAGGCGCCGCTGGTCGTGACAAAAGTGGCCGCACCGCTCGACTGGAACGCGGGTTGGATCACCACCAACCGCGATCAGGAAGAACAATAAGCGGCACCCATCGCGCTGCGTAGTGCAGGAGACGACGCGAATCTGAAGCGAAGGCTGCAAGGCATCGCCCATGATCGCGTCGACTCCGTTTCGTACGGGTCCGGTACGGTGGTTGCGTCGGGCGAGCATACGTAGTGACCGGAGTCGACCCACAAGCTGACGTTCGTGAAGTTCGCCGCGGGCCCCGAAAAGCGGACATAGCGATGCGAGGTCCACTCGATTCCGGGTTAGCCTGTGCTCATGCGTCGCATCGTTTCCTCACCATCCGTTGCCGCCGCGTTGGGCGCTGCATTGCTGTTTGGTGCCAGCACGCCCTTGGCCAAGGCGCTGCTGCGCGATGTATCGCCCGTGCTGCTGGCGGGGCTGCTGTATTTGGGCAGCGGCATCGGTCTCGGCCTGATTCGAACCACGCGGGACCGCGGTTGGCACATTCCGATGATGGCGAGCAAGGAATGGCTTTGGCTGTCGCTTGCAATCGGGTTCGGCGGCGTGCTGGGACCGTTGCTGCTGATGCTGGGTTTGACGCACACGTCAGCGGCCACGGCTTCGCTGCTGTTGAACCTGGAGGCGGTGCTGACCGCACTCTTGGCGTGGATCGTGTTCCGCGAGAACACCGATCGCCGGATCGTGCTTGGCATGCTGCTGATCGTCGCCGGTGCCGTGCTGCTGGCGTTGCCGAGCCCGTCGCAACACGTGGGCTTGGGCTGGGGCGCGTTGCTGATCGCAGGCGCCTGCCTATGCTGGGCGCTGGACAACAATTTCACCCGCAAGGTGTCCGCGTCTGATGCGTTATTCATCGCAGGGCTGAAAGGATTGGCCGCTGGCATCGTGAATGTCGTGATTGCGTTGACGCTGGGGGCGCGGCTGCCCGCGATGCCCGTTATCGGCATGGCAATGACGGTCGGATTGCTCGGGTACGGCATCAGCCTGGTGCTGTTCGTGCTCGCCTTGAGGGGTCTGGGTTCGGCGCGCACAGGTGCATATTTCTCCACCGCACCGTTCATTGGCGCGGCGATTGCGATCCTGGCGTTCGGCGAACACGCCTCATGGATGTTCTGGTTGGCCGCGGCGCTGATGGGTGCGGGCGTATGGTTGCACCTGACCGAACGGCACGAGCACCTGCACACCCACGCGCCGATCACGCACACCCACCGACACGTACACGATGAACACCACCAGCACGCGCACGATTTCGACTGGGACGGACATGAACCGCACACCCACGAGCACACCCACGCGCCGCTGACTCACAGTCATCCGCATTATCCGGACATCCATCACCAGCATAAGCACGAATAGGCGGCGCTTGACCGAAGACCTGCAATGGGCTCACGCCACACGCAACGCGAGGCTCGCGGCACCGGCCAATGCGCTTCCCAGCAACGTCCAGCCCATTCCCAGCTTGAAGCGCAACATTGCCAGCAGTGCCGCAATCACCAACACGGCCGCGGTGAGCTGGACCGTTTGCCACTGCGGCCAATCGAACGCCAGCCAACCGTAGTGCACCGGTTGCGTCTTGCCGAACAGGGTGTGCAAGGCAAACCACACCGAAAGATTCAACACCACGCCTACCACGGCCGCCGTCACACCGGAGAGCGCCGCGTGCAGCGCACGATTGCTGCGCAGGGCCTCGATGTAGGGCGCACCGAGGAAAATCCACAGGAAGCACGGCGCGAACGTCACCCAAGTGGTGAGGATCGAACCGATCACGCCCGCAGTCATCGGCGACATGCCGGTCTGATGGAAGTAGGCGCCCAGAAAAGCGACGAACTGCACCACCATGATCAGGGGTCCCGGGGTGGTTTCAGCCAACGCCAAGCCGTCCAGCATCTGGCCCGGCGCCACCCAGTGAAATCCTTCGACCGCGCGTTGTGCGATATAGGCCAGCACCGCATAGGCGCCGCCGAAAGTGACCATCGCCGTCTGGCTGAAGAAGATGCCTTCACGCGCCAGCACGCTCTGCACCCCGAAAATTCCGATGATCGCCAGCACCGGCAGCCACCAGACCGGAAGCCAGACCAGCAGTACGCGCACTGCGCGCGCGGTGGACGGTTTGGTATGACGCAGTTCGCCGCGCCCGAGCAAGCGATCGATCAGGTAACCCGACGAGGCATCCGCGGCGGCTGAACTCGGCGCCGGAAAACTGTACGGCATCCACCAGCGCCCCAGCAGGCCGATCAAACCGGCGCCCAGCACAATCAGCGGGAACGGCACCCGGAAGAAGAAGATCGCGATGAACGCGAGCACCGCGATCGCCAGCATGATGTGGTTCTTG
>DATFGL010000113.1:0-5955 GCA_035249465.1 Rhodanobacteraceae bacterium
GAGAAGCACACCGCCGACCTCATCAAGAATGCGGGCGCCGGCAATCCGGCCGCCGGCAGCAACGCGCGCAAGATCGCCGACTACTACGCCGCGTACATGGACACCGCTGCGATCGACAAGGCGGGCCTGACGCCGATCAAGTCCGAACTCGATGCGATCGATGCGATCAAGACCCGCGGGGACCTGGCTCGGGTACTCGGCAGCCGGTTGCGCGCCGACGTCGATCCGATCAATGCGACCGATTTCCACACCGAACACCTGTTCGGCCTGTTCGTGACCAAGGGGCTCGAGGAAGCCTCCACGCAGATTCCCTATCTGCTGCAAGGCGGCCTCGCGATGCCCAGCCGCGACTACTACCTTTCGAAAGACGCGCACATGGCCGAGGCGCGCGGCAAGTACAAGACCTATGTCGCCGCGTTGCTGAGGCAATCCGGGATCGCCGATCCGGACAAGAAGGCCGAAGCGGTGTTCGCACTGGAAACAAAAATCGCGGAGGCGCAGGAAAGCCTGGTGGACAGCGAAGACATCCACAAAGCCAACAATGTATGGAACGCCGCCGAATTCTCGAAGAAGGCACCCGGGCTGGACTGGAACGCCTACTTCAAGGCGGCCGGGCTCGACAATGTCAAGCAGATCGATGTCTGGCAAGCGTCCGCGATCACCGGCGAATCAAAACTGGTCGCCAGCCAGCCGATCGACGCGTGGAAAGCCTTGCTGACGTTCCACACCTTGAACGCCGCGGCGCCACTGCTGCCCAAGCCGTATGATGAATTGAGCTTCGACTTCTTCGGCAAGACCCTGCAGGGCACGCCGGCACAGCGCGAACGCTGGAAGCGCGCGGTCAGCGCCACCAGCTCCGCTCTCGGCGATGCAGTCGGCGAGTTGTACGTCAAGAAATACTTCCCGGCTTCATCGAAGGCCGCGGCAGAGGCGATGGTGAAAAACCTGATCACCGCATTCAGCACCGGCATCAAGGATCTCGCCTGGATGTCGCCTGAAACCAAGCAGAAAGCCGAAGCCAAACTGGACACGCTGAAGGTGGGCGTCGGCTATCCCGATCACTGGCGCGACTATTCGTCGCTCGACATCAAGCCTGATGACGCGCTGGGCAACCACCTGCGCGCGGTGAAGTTCGAATACGAACTCGCCAAGGCCAAGATCGGCAAAGCCATCGACGACAACGAATGGTGGATGACGCCGCAGACGGTGAACGCGGTCAACCTGCCGCTGCAGAACGCGCTGAACTTTCCGGCCGCGATCCTGCAGCCGCCGTTCTTCGATCCGAAAGCCGACACCGCCGCCAACTACGGCGCCATCGGCGCGGTCATCGGTCACGAGATCAGCCACAGCTTCGACAACACCGGCGCGGATTTCGATGCGCAAGGCCGTTTGAAGAACTGGTGGACGCCGGCGGACCTGAAACACTTCAAAGCGGCAACGGACGCCTTGGCGAAGCAGTACAGCAGCTACGAAGCGCTGCCGGGCCTGCACGTGAACGGCAAGCAGACGCTGGGCGAGGACATCGCCGATGTGTCGGGATTGACCGCCGCCTATCGCGCCTACCACCTGTCGCTGGGCGGCAAGCCCGCACCGGAGATCGATGGGCTCTCGGGTGATCAACGTTTCTTCATCGCGTTCGGTCAGGCGTGGCGCAGCAAGACCCGCGATGCCGCATTGCGCCAACTGATCACGACGAACGTACATGCACCGGGGCCGTTCCGCGCGGAAACCGTGCGCAATCTCGATCCGTGGTATCAGTCGTTCGACGTCCAGCCGGATGCCAAGCTGTATCTGAAACCCGATCAGCGGGTGAAGATCTGGTAAGCGTTTCCAGGTACTCGCATCGGAACGAATGGCCGCGCCCACAAAGGCGCGGCCGTTCGTATGGAACCAAAGATCTTTTCGTGACCGCACTGGCCGCCGGTTACTGACTGTCAGCGCTCCCCGACCGGTGGAATCGCACCACGGAATCCAAGTCCCCGCCGGAGGGCGATGGCGCTGGTAGACTCCGGCGGCCGGACGGGTGCGGGACCGATCAGGCGCCGGGCGGTTCCAGCCACCCGTTGCACAACATCCGCAAGAAGGGCGAAATGCTGTCCAGGCGAGCAGCCCGGATGCCGGAAAGCTCGAAAATCGCGGTGCCCTTGCGCTGGCGACCCATGCAGCCGGCAGACGTGGAGGAGTGCGTGGCCATCGTCGCCGCGCATCCCGTGATCGGCCCGCGTTATGGCGCGGACATCGAAAATCTGGGTCGCGCTTGGCGCCAATTGCTGGGTTCGCCGGCCGTCAACAATGCCGTTATCGAACGGCTGGATCAGAAACGCGCAAGGGTCGTTGGAGTCGGCTTTGCTGTCTTCGTCCGCGACGAATTCATGCGCGAGATCAAGACTCCGCCACTCGTCTGGGTAGGACCGGAGCTGGCGCGACGGGTCACTGGGCGAGACTCTCCCGTCCTCACCGATGACGAGGTACGTGACGCGAACTCAGGCGCGGGTCTCAGCGAAATCGTGTGGGAAGGCACAAGCACGCCGGAGTTCGCACACGCGATGGATTTCTATCATCATTTGGTGGGTGCCTATGTTCAGGCACATCGAGGTTTTTTGTTGAAAGAGATGATCCCTGCGCGGGCAGAAAGCGTCGAGCGCTTACTATGGGTGGTCGAGTCGGGGGCACTCTATTGGAATCCGGCACGCCAGCGCTACGAAACAACATCGTCGGAGCCGCCCGAATTCTTCGCGGCGCGGCCGCATCTCCTCGGCATCACGCGCGAACTCGTGCGTCCCGGCTCGTGGATAGGCACGCTGTTTGATTATGACCCGCCACGTT
This sequence comes from Rhodanobacteraceae bacterium, assembly GCA_035249465.1. Classification (GTDB taxonomy): domain Bacteria; phylum Pseudomonadota; class Gammaproteobacteria; order Xanthomonadales; family Rhodanobacteraceae; genus 66-474. The sequence continues at coordinate 2,827 of DATFGL010000113.1, forward strand.
TCGGGTTCAGCCGTGGCGAACAGCAACTGCTGCTGATGGCGCTCGCAAGTTTCCACGGAACGGATCAGGAATTGGCCGGCGCCCTCCACCTCTCGGTTCCGACCGTCAAGAAGATGTGGGGCTCGATCTACCGCCGCGTGGCCGACTGCGATCCGGAACTGGTCCCCGGTTCGACATTGGCCGAATCGGGGATGCATGAGCGGGGGCGGGAAAAGCGGCGCAGCCTCCTCGCGTATGTCCGCGAGCATCCAGAGGAGCTGCGCCTGCATTCACGCAAGCTTCTGAAGCAGAACCTGCGTCAGATGACCGGCGGGTGACCTCCACCACCATGTGGGGTCTCGCTCAAGGCACCACGGCCACCTTGCAGTCCTGCCGCTCGTCTGCCCACAACCTGCCGCACGTGGCGACGACGCCGTGGATGGCCTGCGGACCAAAATGCGCGCTGGCCGGTGACCCGATGGTCAGCGTGAAATTCGCCAGCTCGACGTATGCCGAGCCCGGAACGAGCGTGTTCGACCCTCCCAGGATGCAGATCGTCACGGGCGACGGGTTGCCGAGCGGGAGGTTGATTCCGTTTCCCGTCACGTACGCCGAACCGGTCACTGCAAAACCACCCGTCGGCGAGGGGCTGAAGGATGGACACATGGTCTTCCAGTCCATCGGCCCGTCGTGAACCACTCCGTCCATGACGCTGATGTGGTGCGTGTGAGCGCCCAGTTTGCCTGGATCGAAGTTCGGATCCGTGTTCACGACTTCCGACGTCTCCATCGCGATCGCCGCCGAGAACGTCGCCTTGCTTCGGGCGGCGTTGAGATCCAGCGTCCATCTGCCATGCATCTCATACGGAGCGCCCTTGATTGGCGTGCCGTTGACGCTGGAGGGCGTGTAGTCACTGAGAACGCCGCTGAAATGCGTCGGCAGCCGTGGCGGGGCTCCCGCCACAGCACTGGTCGGTCCACCGACACCCATCGTGGCCAAAACCAGAATGCCCAATGCCGGGACTGTCTTGCGAGACGCAAACCACATCCAATCTTTCTTCTTCATGGGGAATCCTCCCAACTGCGATGAGTGCGCCCGGATGGAGGCCAGCTCGCTGGCGGGAAATGGCCACACGAGATCGCACCGGTTCCAAGCCGAGAGGAGCGTAGAAGAAGCGTGGCGGTATGCAATTACCCTAAAAGGTCCATTGATTGGACTCGGGCCATTCGTGAGTTGGACATCCCCGGCAGGTCGTCGCTGGCACACCGGCGCCAAAAATCCCGCCGCGGTCGAACTCGAGCTCGCCGCCGATGTAATCAGGGGGCTGGATGACATGGCGGAAGCCACCCGATGCGCGCCAGCAGCAGCTTCTTAAAAATGAACGCGACTGCAACGGACAGCCGCGTGTTCATGCTTGAGCTCGAATTCATGCGTTAGGGTCCAAGCTCTCAGCGCGACGATTGTCCCCTGTCGTTCCGTGCGCTGTCTTGCGGTGCGACCCCATCCGGAAAGGAGAAGACTGCATGTCCAGCAAGATTTATCGCACCCTCTGTCTTGCCGTTGGCGTGACTGCGGCCGTGGCGTTCGCCGGCTGCACGAACTACGTCAAGCGCAGCGATTTCGATGCTGCAATCACCAAACTCCAGAACACGGATCAAGGCCTGCAGCAACAGATCGATTCGTTGTCGCAGGACATGAAGAATCAATTTGCGAAATACGACACCGAGATCACGGCGATGCAGGGACGCATCCAGGTGGATACGGTCGCGCACTTCGCGTTCAACCAGGCCGCCCTGCAGGATCAGGACAAGGCGATGCTGGACGAATTCGCCAAGGTGATGCGCGCGCATCATTCCGACGCGCTCGTCACGGTGGAGGGGTTTGCCGACCCCGCGGGCTCGACTGCATACAACAAGCGACTGGGCCAAAAGCGCGCGAACGCGGTGCGCAATTACCTGGTCAACAATGACGGCATGTCCGCCAGCCAGGTGCGCACGGTCAGCTATGGCGAGGCGCACAATCGCCAGGTGAAGGCGGGCGCGACCCGTGCAGCGGGCGAAGTCAATCGTCGCGCATCGTTGGTGATCGACTTCGCCGGCGCGGGGAATGCCGACGCGGCAAGCTGACCCCTCCCTCGAATGACGTGCAGCACGCCCGGACGGGCATCCCGTCCGGGCTTTTTCAGGCGATCAACCGGCGCAATCGATCGGGCCATGCAAAACAGGCCGACAGGCGCAGGCGACCGCCCGCCGGTGCGCAACGCTCACACGATACCGAGGCCGGTGATCTCGCCGATGGCGTTGCCGTCGAAACCCGCGAGCCGGGCGAACACGCGGCCGCGCTCGGCGTAATCCTTGAACTGGTCGAAGCTCGGTGCACCGGGCGACAGCAGCACCGCGCCGCCGGGTTGAGTCAACGTGCGTGCTTGCGCGACCGCGGCGGCAAGATCATCGGTTTGATCGATCGTGCTTGAGATTCCGGCTTTGCGCAAAGTCGCCGCAATGCGCGGACCGGCGGCACCCTGCACGAGCACCGCGTGCGCCGGTCGCACGCGCAATGTCTGCGCAAACCCGGCCCAGTCAAGGCCCCGATCGTGCCCGCCCAGGATCAAGGTCACCGCGTGGCCACGCAGGCTTTCCAGCGCCGCCATCGCCGCATCGGGCGTGGTGCTGATCGAATCGTCGATCCACTCCACGCCAGCGCGCACCCCCAGTGAGGTGAGGCGGTGCGGCAGTGGCTTGAACACGGGCAGCGCGTTCACCGCGGCGCGAGCATCGAGCCCGAGCAACTCGATCGCGGCCAGCGCCGCACAAGCATTGCGGGCGTTGTGCGCGCCATGCAACGGCAGCTTTTCCACCGCCAGGACTGCGTCATCACCATGACGGATGAAACCGTCCACGAGACGCCAACCGCGCGTGTCACAGAATGTTCTGCGCTGCAGGTGCGCGGCGGTGTGCTGCATCAGCAGCGGCGATTCCGCATCCACCAGCAATGTGCGTGAGACGTCCGCAAGCTTCAGCTTGTCGCTGACGTAGCGCTCGCGCGTACCGTGCCAGTCGAGGTGTTCCTCGCCAAGGCTGACGACCACGCCCAGGTCCACCGGCCCCGCATCGCCCGTCTGAAAGCTGGAAAGCTCGATCGTCCACAAAT
>DATFGL010000114.1:0-7890 GCA_035249465.1 Rhodanobacteraceae bacterium
CCGCTGGCCTACGTTGCCTCGCCGCGGTTCCTTGCGGGCGTGATCGCGATGCCGTTGCTCGCCTGCGTGTTCAACGCGATGGGCATCTTCGGTGGGCATCTCGTCGGCGTGACCTGGCTCGGCCTCGACAACGGAACCTTCTGGGGCAACATGACTTCAACCGTGTCGCTGCAAAAGGACATCCTTGACGGCCTGTACAAGAGCATGGTGTTCGGCGGCGTGGTCAGCCTGATCGCGGTGTTCCAGGGCTACACCGCGCCGCCCACCAGCGAGGGCGTGGCGTATTCGACCACACGCACGGTGGTGTTCTCGTCGATCGTGATCCTCGCGTTCGATTTCGTGATGACGGCGTTTCTGACATGACCGAAAACGCTTGTACTACCCCGCGCGCAGGCCATGGATGGCCGGACGTCGAAGTGAAACTCGCGCCGTTGCATGACGCCGAGCACCGCAACCGATCGCGCGAGCAAGGCGCGCATGTTCGAGCACAGGGACGTGCGAGTTCGCGCCGGCGCGCGATCGGTGAGACGCGCAGGGAAGTTTCGGCAACACGACGTTGCCGAAATCGGCATGCCCGGCGCAATGGTTTTGGCTACTTTTGCCGAAACAAAAGTAGCCCGCTCGCGGCAGCGAGCGGAACCGCTCTTGAGTTTCATCCCCCCGCCGCTTGCGCGGCGACCCCCTTCCACCGGAAGGGGGTTTGATCAGTCGCGTGGCGCATCGTTGGACGCAATCACGCGACTTCGCTTCGATGGCGGCCATCCTTGGCCTGCGTATCGGGTGCTCTCGCCAATTCGGGTATCAACACAATGAATCCAAGACCTTCCTACGCCATCGGAACAGGATTGTTCATCCTGCTCGGCTTCGCCGCGTTGGCCTATCTGGCAACGCAAACCACGTCGGTCGCCAACATCCACCGCGGTGACAGCTACACGCTCAAGGCGCGCTTCAACAACATCGGCCAGTTGAAGGCGCGTGCGCCGGTGAAGATCGCGGGGGTGCGCATCGGCGACGTGCAATCGATCGCGCTGGAGCCGCAGCGGATGGACGCGCTGGTGGTGATGTCGATCGACAAGCAGTACAACGACATTCCCGATGATTCGTCCGCCGCGATATTCACCAGCGGTTTACTGGGCGACCAATATGTTGGCATCGAGCCGGGCGGCTCGCCCACGTTCCTGAAGAACGGCGACGAGATGGTGCTTACCCAATCGGCGATGAGCATCGAGAACCTGATCGGCAAATTCCTGGTCAACGGCGGCCCGAAATCGAGCAGTCCCGATTCGGCGCCTGCATCCAGTGCACCGCCCACCTCCGGCAAACCCTGACTTTTGCTCCGCCCACTTGGTGGGCATGAGGAGAACCACATGTTGAAGCGTTGGATGTTGTTGCTGATGGCGATGTTTTTCGGCGCCGCGTGCGCCGCGCCGGCATTCGCCGCCGCCGAACAGACCCCGCAGCAGATCGTGCAGTCGATTGCCGACCAGCTCGGCAAGGCGATCCAGGGGCATCAGGCCGAGCTGCGCCAGAACCCCGAGCAGATGATCAAGATCATCGACGGCATCATCCTGCCGCACTTCGACACGGATTACGCCGCCCTGCTGGTGCTGGGCCGGCACGCACGCGAAGCGACTCCTGCTCAGCGCGTCGCGTTCGCGCGTGCGTTCTACAACGCGCTGACCCATCGCTATGCCGAGGGACTGGTCGCCTACACGCGTGGCGCGGTGAAGGTATTGCCGGCGCAAGGCCCGCTGGACCAGCGGCGCACGATCGTGCGCACCCAGGTGGTGTTGGACAGCGGCAAGAACCTGTCGGTGGATTACGCGTTCCGCAAGACCGCGTCCGGCGAGTGGAAGGCCTACGACGTGATCATCGAAGGCATTTCCTACATCACCAACTATCGCAACCAGGTGGATGCCGAAATCACGAAGGAAGGCATCGACGGCCTGATCAAGCGTCTGCAGAGCGAAGGTGCCGGCGCCATCAACGAGATGCAGCAGCAGGATGGCGGGCACTGACGCGATGGCACGGGCCAATGCCAGCGTCGACGCGGTAACGTTCGGCACGTCCGATCGCGACACGCTGGTACTGTCGGGAGCCTTGACGTTTGCCACCGCGGCGCGTGCGTTCGCGGAAGGCTCCCGCGCACTCGAGTCGGGTGTGCAGACGCGGCTCGACCTGGGCGGGCTTGCCCGCGCCGACAGCGCGGGACTGGCGTGCGTGCTGGGACTCGCCGCGATCGCAAGCCGCGCGGGTCGGCGGCTCGGCGTGGTGCATTGGCCGGAAGGGCTGCGCGCGTTGGCGGAAGTGTGCGACGTCGAAGCGCTTTTGGATCAGCCCGCGGCCGCCTGAAGGGGGTCAGTTGCCGGAACTTGCGGGCGGTGGAGTGCTGCTGCTCGCGGCGGCCGGCGTCGCCGCACTCGATGGCGTGGCGGGCGCCGGGTTCGCGGTGCCGCCAGCTGGCGCGGGTGCGCTGCCGGCTGGAGCCGGGGCAGCGTTCTGGTTGACCCCGTGCGACTGTTCGTATTGCTGCTGCTGTTGCAGCAACTGGTCGATGTCCTGGTCGTTCTGTTCGTTCGGGCTGGTGCCCTGCAATTCCTCGATCGCCGACATCGGTGGATTGCCGTAATAGATCTCGTACAGCCGATGCTGCCGGTAGGCGTCGCGCATGAACGCGTACGGATCGTAGGACGAGTCCAGGATCGGGTCGAGCGGCAGCGCGCTGGCGCGCAGGGTCATCAGGTAGAACAGCGATGGCGCGTACTGCGCATGCCATCTGAAATCGTGGTTACGCGCGTACCAGCCCATCGGGTCGAAATAGCTGTCGACCGGCAGCCGCCACACATCGCGCGCGGTGGTCGGGCCGATGAACGGCAACACCAGATACGGACCTTCCGGCACGCCCCAATGCGCCAGTGTCACCCCGAAATCGGTGGGGTGTGCGGTGAGTTTCATGTCGCTGGCCGGGTCGAAGACCCCCAGGAAGCCGACCGTGCTGTTGATCACGAAGCGTCCGGTGGATTGCAACGCCGGCCCGGGGCGGCCCTGCAATACCTCGTTGATGATCGTCACCGGGGCACGCAGATTGGCGAAAAAGTTGCTGATCAGCACGCGCTCCTTATCACCAGTGACCTTCACGTAGGCCTTGGCCACCGGACGGATCGCCACCTTGTCCGCGGTCTGGTTGAACGCGAACATCTTGCGGTTGAAGTTCTGCAGCGGATCGTCGGTGCGCGGCGGCGCGACCGCGCAGGCAGCCAGCGCGCCGGTCAAGGCTGCAACGACGATCGGGTGCGCGATGCGGGAGCGGCGGGTGCGTGACATGCGTCGTGAATGCGGGCAGGGGAGGGGTGTTGCAACCGCGCAATTCTAAACGCATTGGTCCAAGAAATGACTTGTGCGCGAAATTCGGGGAGGCGGCGTTCAGGGGCGACGTGGTGGACAGGATGGCGTCAGGGGCTTCGGGATCGACAAATGCCGCGCCGCTGCTACAATCTGGAAGTTTGCGATACAACCGGAAGCTCACATGGCACGCATTACCGTCGAAGACTGCCTGAAGGTGGTCGACAACCGATTCGAACTGGTCCTGATGGCCACCCGCCGCGCGCGCCAACTGGAAAACGGCGTCGAAGCCACGATCAACCCCGAAAACGACAAGCCGACCGTGCTGGCCTTGCGCGAAATCGCCGACCGCAGCATCGACATGCCGACCATCGATGAAATCGACCGCGTCGAGCGCGAGCGCCGCGACCGCGAAGCCCTGGAATGGGCCGCGGCCGAAGTGGACGAGGACATGTCCAAGGGCATCGACGAGGTCTGACCTCGTCCCGTCCGGGCGCAAGCCGGGACAGCCCCGTTTGCCGCACACCGCCGGGTAGCTCCGTTGCCGCCAGTCAAGCGGTGGCTGCGTCGACCGCGCTGATCGCGGCGTCCACCATGAAATCGATGTCCGCCTCGTTGATGCAGTAGGGCGGCAGGAAATACACGGTGTCGCCCAGCGGCCGCAACAACGCGCCGTGCCTCAGTGCGTGCGTGTAGAAGCGTCGGCCACGGCGCTCGCCAGCGGGCCACGCGCTGCGCATCGTCTTGTCCCTGACCAGATCGAACGCCGCGATCCATCCTGTCTGGCGCAGGTTGGCGACATGCGGATGTTCGCGCAGCGGCTCCAGCCGCCGCGCCATGTGCGCCGCCAGGGCGCGGTTGCGTTCCAGCACCGGCTCGTCGCGGAAGATCGACAACGATGCAAGCGCCGCCGCGCAGGCGATGGGATTGCCGCTGAACGTGTGCGAATGCAGGAAGGCGTTGTTGGCGGCGTAGTCACCGAGGAATGCCTGATACACCGCGTCCGTCGTCAGCACGGCCGACAGCGGCAGCGCGCCGCCGGTGAGCCCTTTCGACAGGCACAGGAAATCGGGCGTGATCGCGCCTTGCTCGCACGCGAACAGCGTGCCGGTGCGGCCGAACCCGACCGCGATTTCGTCGGCGATCAGGTGCACGTCGAATTCATCGCATAGCGCGCGCAGGCCGGTCAGATACGCAGGCGCGTGCATGCGCATGCCGCCCGAACACTGCACCAGCGGTTCCACGATCACCGCGCAGGTTTCGTGCGCATGGCCCTCCAGCAACGCGCGCATGTCGTTCAAACGCCGTTGCGCGGCGTCTTCGCGGGTTTCGCCGGGTTTTGCATCCAGCCAGTCGGGCGAAGGCGCGACGATGGGATCGAACAGCAGCGGACCATATACCTCGCGGTAAAGCGGCATGTCGCTGACTGCCAGCGCGCCGAGTGTTTCGCCATGGTAGGCATTGGCCAGCGCGATGAAGCGCGTGCGCTTCGCTTGCCCGGCGTTGTGCCAGAAGTGAAAACTCATCTTCAGCGCGATTTCCACCGCGCTGGCGCCGTCGCCGGCGTACGACACCCGCGTCAGGCCGGGCGGCGCAATGCGTACCAGCTCCTCGGCCAATTGCAGCGCGGGTTCGTGGGTGAATCCGGCCAGCATCACGTGGTCGAGCCGTGCCGCTTGTTCGGCGATGGCCGCCGCGATGCGCGGATTGGCATGGCCGAACAGGTTGCTCCACCACGAGCTGATGCCGTCCAGGTAACGTTTGCCGTCGGCGTCCACCAGCCACGCGCCATCACCACGCACGATAGGGATCAGCGGCAATTGCGCAGTGTGCTCGTGCATCTGCGTGCAGGGGTGCCACACGTGCGCGAGGTCGCGCGCGGCAAGCGGCGTGTTGCGGCTGGCGGCCTGGGTCATCCCGCCATGATGGCCGGCACCGCGGACCACCTCAAGCACGGGTAAGCTTGGGGCGATGAAAAGCGTGCCCGCCGCAGACTTCCTCGACGATGCGCTTGCAGTCGCGCTTGCCGCGGCGCGCGCCGCCGGCGAGCGCATCGCGCATCATTTCCGGCATGGCGTGGCGGTGGAGATCAAGCCCGACGCCACGCCCGTCACGGTCGCCGACCGTGAAGCGGAAGACATCATCCGCTCGGCTTTGAAAGCGGCGTTTCCCGATCACGCGATCCTGGGCGAGGAACGCGGCCGTGAAGGCGAGGGCGCATTCCTGTGGCTGGTCGATCCGCTGGACGGCACCAAGAGCTTCGTGCGTGGCACGCCTTTCTTTTCCACCCAGATCGCGTTGATGCACGCCGGGGAGCTGGTGCTGGGCGTTTCGCACGCGCCCGTGTACGGCGAGACGATGTGGGCGCGGCGCGGCGGCGGCGCATGGCTCGATGGCAAGCGCGTGCACGTGTCCCCGGTCGCCAGCGTGCGCGAGGCCGCATTGTCCCTGGGCAACATCAAGTCGCTGACGCAGGATGCGGCGGGCTGGAGGGCACTCGGTGGCCTGGTCGGTGCAGTGAATCGCACGCGCGGTTACGGCGATTTCTGCCATTACCACCTGCTGGCGCGTGGCGGTCTGGACATCGTGATCGAATCCGACGTCAACATCCTGGACGTCGCCGCGCTGGCCGTGATCGTGCAGGAGGCGGGCGGTACCTTTACCGACCTGGCCGGGGCACCCCTGTCTCTGTCTGCGCGCAGCGTGCTGGCCTCGGTGCCGGCGCTGCATGCGCCCCTGCTGCGGCGGTTTGGCCTTTGACTTCGCGGCTTGACAAAAGCGTGAAACATGTCACGGTTGGACAATATGTGTACACTCGAGCCACCCGGGTTCCGCAGCCAGCAAGGAGAACCAGCATGTCCGTCACCAAGGTCATCGAACTGAGCGCCTCTTCCTCCAAGGGCATCGAGGATGCGGTGCGCCACGGGCTGGAGAGGGCCGGCAAGACCGTCAAGAACATCAGGGGCGCATGGGTCAACGACATCAAGGTTGCCACCGACAAGGACGGTGGCGTGAAAGAATGGCGGGTGAACATGCGCATCAACTTCGAAGTCGATTGAAACGCCGGCGCGATCGGTTCGGCATGAATGGTGCATATGGAGTTGTGGCAGCAGCGTGAGGGGGTCATGCGGTTGAGGGCGCTAAGAAAACAATGAGTGCCGTGACGTGGACGATCGGTTGCGTCGAGGACGATCCCGACCAGGCCGCACTTTTGCGATTGTGGTTGGAACAGGCCGGATACGGATGTGCGGTATTCCGGTCCGCCAATGACTTCCGGCGCCGCCTCGGCAACGAGGCGGTCGATCTGGTGTTGCTGGATCGCAGCCTGCCCGACGCCAAGGGGCTGGATGTGCTGGCCTGGATCAGGCAGTCGTCCAATCCCAGACTGCCGGTGATCTTCCTTACTGCGAGCGGCGAGGAATCGGACATCATCGAAGGCCTCGCCGCGGGCGCCGACGACTATGTGGTCAAGCCGCCCAAGCAGGGCGAATTGCTGGCGCGTGTCGCGGCGGTGCTGCGGCGACGCGGCGGCGACGCGGAAGCGGGCGACGTGCTGGAGTTGCCGCCGTACCGGATCGACGCGCAACGCCGTGTCATCAGTGTCAATGGCGTACCGGTGGAACTGACCCAACGCGAATACGAGCTGGCCTGTTACCTGTTTCGCCGGCAGGGCCGCATCGTCAGCCGCGATGCGTTGCTGGAGAACGTGTGGAATCTCGCCAGCGACGTCAGCACCCGCACCGTGGATACCCACATCAGCCGCCTGCGCAAGAAGCTTGGCTTGTCGGGTGAAAACGGCTGGCGCCTGACGGCGGTTTATCAGCATGGGTATCGGGTGGAACAAGGGTGAACCGGGGCTTTCGCGAGATGCCGGGGGCATCTCGCGCCGGTGAACGCCCGCACAAGGAGGTGCGGGCCGGCGATAACCGCAGGGACGCCTGCTTGCCGTGAATTGGTGGCGTGTACACTTCGCAGTCCACGGTGATCTGGTGGACCGCCTTGCCACTTGACGTAACGATTCTTGAAACCCTGCAGCGCCTGCACGCCGCGGCGCTGGCGAGCGGGGACCCCGAGCCGAACGCGATGAACATCGCCACCGCCGATCCCGGTGGTTGCGTGCATTCGCGCATGGTGCTGCTGAAGACGTTCGACGAACGTGGCCTGACCTTCTTCACGCATTACGCCAGTGACAAGGGCACGCAGCTCGAAGCCAATCCGCGCATCGCGGTGTGCCTGTACTGGAAGCGGCTCGATCCGGCGGCGCAGGTGCGCATCGAGGGCCGTGCGGAAAAGCTGCCGGGGGCGGAATCCGATGCCTACTTCGCGACGCGCGAACGCCTGAGCCAGCTCGGCGCCTGGGCGTCGCTGCAGTCGCAAACGCTGCCGGAGCGCGCCGCGCTCGATGCGCGCATCGCCGAGTTCGACCGGAAGTTTGCGGGCCGCGATGTGCCGCGTCCCGCCGAATGGGGCGGCTATCGCGTCGTGCCCGACCTGGTCGAGTTCTGGTACGCGGGCGAACACCGCTGGAACGAACGCCATCGCTGGGAG
>DATFGL010000115.1:0-14678 GCA_035249465.1 Rhodanobacteraceae bacterium
ATGGAAGCGATGGCGCACTTGCGCGCGGCGATCGATTTCGACAATGGCTATTCGGCGGCATGGAAGCAGCTCGGGCAAGCCTGCCGGCGAGCCGGTGACGCGCACGCCGCCGCCGACGCGTGGCGGCGCGGCATCACCGCCGCCGAAGCGCGGGGTGACGTGCAGGCCGCGAAGGAAATGCGGGTGTTCCTGAAGCGTCTTGAAGCGGGCCGCTGAACAGCGTACGCACGGCGTGCTCCTCACCGCCGCAATGCGTTCGATGCTGCGCGCATCGCGCTATCATCGTCGGTTGCATCGCCGTTCCGGGCACCGCCATGTCGTTCCGCCGCTCACCCGTTCGCTGGTTGTTCGCCGCCGCGGCCGTTGTGCTGCTCGCCGGTTGCGCGGCGCATCCGCAATGGCAGCTCGACGACGTGCAGGGCCATTTGCCCGACCTGAAATTCAGCATGACCAATGATCTCGGCCAGCCGGTCACCGCGGCCGACTATCGCGGCAAGGTCGCGTTGCTGTATTTCGGCTACACGCATTGCCCCGACGTATGCCCGCTGACGCTGGTGCACCTGCACACGGTGTTGCAGAAAATGGGCAAGGCCGCCGAGGACGTGCGCGTGCTGTTCGTGACGGTGGATCCGGTGCGCGACACGGTGCCGGTATTGCACCAGTACGTCACCGCATTCGATCCGCGCATTGTCGGACTGACCGGCACGCAGGAGGCCATCGCGCAGCTGACCAAGCGCTATCGCGCTTTCTACAAGCCCGAAACGCCGAACGACAAGGCCGGCGACTACGACGTCACGCACAGCTCCGCGATCTACGTGTTCGACCAGCAGGGCCATGCGCGCCTGCTGGCGACGCCGGGCTCGTCGAATGACGAAATCCTGCACGACCTCGATATTCTGGTGAAGCAATCATGAGGGCCCGGCATGCCCGCGACCTGCTGCGCGCGTTCGCCTGCGCGGGTCTGATCGCAACTTGTGCTTCGGCGCCCGCGGCGGCTCCGGCCAGCGCCGTACGCGTCGAACAGGCGTGGATTCGCTGGTTGCCCGCCAGCCTGCCCGCGGCGGGCTATGCAACGATCGTGAATGACAGCGACGGCGTGCAGCGCCTTACCGGCGTCAGCAGCCCCGACTATGGCTCGGTGATGCTGCACCGTTCGCGCCTCGCGCAAGGCGACAGCACGATGGAAATGGTCGATCACCTCGACGTTCCCGCGCACGGCAGCGTCAAACTCGCGCCGGGCGGCTACCACCTGATGCTCTCGCACGCGAAGCACCCGGTGAACCCCGGCGACAAGATCCCGATGCGCCTGCGCTTCGCCGACGGCAGCGTGCTTCAGGTGGACTTTTCCGTGCTGCCCGCCAACGCGTCCGGGCCCTGAGTGCGCGCGACCACGCGCGCCCGCCACGCTTCGCGTCGCGCCTTCCGCGACGGCAGCCGCCCCCGCGAATCGAGTGACAGCCAGTGGCCGAACGCGACGGCCGCCGCAAGCACGCTCATCATAGCGCCCGGTATCCACAGGATCAGGCCGCCCAGGTATTGGTCGGTGGCAGGCGTGATGCCGTTGAACGCGCGCCCGCACAGGCTGTAGATCGGATACAGATCCTTGCTGGTGAACGTGATGTACGCGCCGGCCAGGATCAGCGGCACCATCACCAGCATTTCGACGAGTACGCGCATGCCGGGCGACAGCCGCGCGGGCGGTTTGGGGCGGCTGTCGAGGATCAGCCACCAGTACAGCAGTCCCGCCAGGACCATGCTCCAGTTCATCACGCGATACAGGCGCCAATCGAGCATCGCGTAGAACAGCACGGATGGCCACAGCCAGAACAGCATCACGCCGACGAACACGAACGACGCGATCCACGGATTGAGCAGGAAGGCGGAAACCCCGCGCCAGGGCGCGCTTCGCACGGATGGACGCAGCCAACGGATCCGCCAACGCAGCGGCAACCCGCTGCGCAATGTCGCACCGGGATACGCCAGCACGACCATGAAAGGACCGAGGTGCTGCAGGCCGAACTGCTGCAGGCGGTTCACGAAGAATTCGTGCTCGGCGTAATAGTCGAGATGCGTGTGCAGGCTGAAATAGATGACAAACAGGCCGAGCCAGAACAACAGCTGCCGGTGCCACGGGGCCGTCGCCGGCGAGCGCCGCGCACCGCGCCAGTACAACCACACGGCGAACGCGAACGCGACGACCGCGGTGGCCGAGGGCTCCCAGGGGATCCACCAGCGCAGGAAATCCATCAACGCGTTCAAGACATCACCTGCTGCACACGAAGGCTTGCCGCGAAAACCGCCCGCGGCAACCGTGTATCACAACACAACGGAGCCGCGCTCGCCAGCCTTCCGGCCCGCCTTGCCGGCCGCGAGTTCGATCAGGAATCCGGGCACCGCATCCACCTCGAGCGGGCGCGCGTACAGGAATCCCTGCAACAGGTCGCAGCCGAATTCGCGCAGCATCTGCATCTGTTCGGCGGTTTCCACGCCCTCGGCGACGACCTGCAGGCCCAGGCTGCGGCCGAGCGCGATGATGGAGCGCACGATCGCGCGGTCGCCCGACTCCGTCATCAGGTTGCGTACGAAGGCGCGGTCGATCTTGATCTGGTTGACGGTCAGGTTCTTGAGCGATTCGAGATTGGAATAGCCGGTGCCGAAGTCGTCGATCGACACCCGCAGGCCGCTCGCCGTCAGGGTTTCCAGCAACGGCAAGCCGCCCTTCACATCCTGGACCAGGTGCCGCTCGGTGATTTCCAGCATCAACTCGTCGTTGCCCACGCCATGCTTGCGCATGGCCTCGGCAAGCACGTCCTGGAAGGCGCCGCCCACACGCAGTTGCATGCCCGAGACATTGATGCCGACATAGAACGCCGGCAGGCCGACGTGTTTCCACGCCGCCAACTGGCGGCACGCTTCCTCGACCACCCATGCGCCGATGGATTCGATCAGCCGCGATTCCTCGGCCAGCCCGATGAATGAGCTGGGACCGACCACGCCCATGCCGGGGCGATTCCAGTACAACAGCGCCTCGAAGCCGCGGATGCGATTCGCGCGCGCGTCCACGATCGGCTGGTAGCGCAGCACGAACTGCGAGCGCACGATCGCGGCGCGCAACGCAGACTGCATGTCGTGGCGCCAGGTCACGGCCTCGCCCATCCACGGCAGGAAGCGCAGTACCGTGTTGCCGCCCTCGGCCTTGGCACGGAACAAGGCGGTGTCGGCCTCGCGCACCAGGTTCTCGGCATCCGTCGCATCGTCGGGGAAGATGCTGAAACCCGCGCTGGCAGCGATGTCCAGCGACCGGCCTTCGATATCGACCGGCTGGCAGATCCGTTCGATCAGGCGCCGCGTCATGATTTCGGCCGCGGCGGCATCGGTGTCGGGCAGCAGCAGCAGGAATTCGTCGCCACCAAACCGGCACAACACGTCGCCCTCGCGCACGCCTTCGCTCAACCGCTGCGCCACCGTGCAGATCACGTCGTCGCCCACGCTGTGGCCGGCGGTGTCGTTGATCTCCTTGAAGTTGTCGAGGTCGAAAAACGCGACCGCCAGCGGCCGCGCGCCATGCCGAGCCGCCGCCAGCGCCTGCGCGAACTGGCCGCGCATGTGGGTGCGATTGGGCAAACCCGTAAGCGGATCGAAGTAGGCAAGATGGCGTATGCGCGCCTGCGCGTAACGCAGCTCGGCGGTGTCGATGCAGACGTGGATGTGGAACGCGACTTCGCCCGAAGAGTCGCGCACCGCGACCACCGAGCTGTCGAGCGCCTTGCCCTCGCCATTGCGGCGGCGCCAGGCGATTTCGCCGCTCCACTTGTCGAATTCACGCAGCGCGTGGTCGCAGGCGCGTGTCGCGGCGGACGGGATCTGCATGTCGCGCACCGGCCGTCCCGTCAGCTCCTCGCGCCCGTATCCAGTCACGCGCATGAAGGCGCTGTTGACCGATACGATGCGCTGGACGGGATCGCTGATGAGGATGCCGTCGCTGCTGGCCTCGAACACGCTGGCCGCGATCTGCAACTGGCGCTCGTCGCGCAGGCGGTCGGTGATGTCGGTGTAGGAACCGGCCACCCGCACCGGCGTTCCGTCCTCGGCATATTGCGCGACGCTCCGTGCCAGGATGGTCAGCACCCGGCCGTCGCGGGCGCGCAGGCGCATCACCCGTTGGAGTTCGTCGCGGTGATGCTGCTCCAGGTGTCCGTACAGGGCCGCGTGCGCGACCTCGTAATCCTCGGGCTCCATGATCCGCTTGAGGCCGTCGGGGCCGCACAATTCGGTTTCGTCGTACCCGAGCATCTGGTACACGCGCGGCGAAAAGTAGATGCTTTGCGTGACGAGGTCGTAATCGAAGATGCCGTCGTTGGCGCCTTCCGCGACCAGCATGTAGCGCTCGCGGCTGGCCCTCAACTCGCTCAGGATGCCGCGCTGCTTGCGCAACGCCCACGCCGCCAGCGCGATGCTGATCAACGATGCAACGATCGCGACCACCAGCAGGATCACGTTCAATCGCAGCCAACCTCCCGGCCTGGGAGCCTGGCTCCCGATACACCACCCGCGCCGGCCAGCCTGCCTGCGCCGGCTCCAGCTTACCCGATCCGCTGCAACACGTATCCGCCCACCCGTGCCACGGACGCGGCCAGCCAGTGGTCGGCCAGCAGGAAGCTGAACAGGGCGATCAGGTAAACGATCGAATAGCCGAACGCGCTCATCGCGAAGCGCTCGTCCGGCGGGCGCATCAGCCGGATCGCGTAATACAGGTAGGCGATGCCCAGCACCGCTGCGCCACCGAGATACAACAGTCCGCTCATGCCGGTGAGGTACGGCAGCAGGCTCACCAGCACCAGCAGCACGGTGTAGAACAACACGTGCCAGCGGGTGTATTCGACGCCATAGACCACCGGCAGCATCGGGATGCAGGCCCGCCGGTAATCCTCGCGCCGGAAGATCGCCAGCGACCAGAAGTGCGGCGGCGTCCACACGAACACGATCAGCACCAGCAACAAGCCATAGGCCCAATCGCTCGGCGCCTGCATGCCGGTCACGGCGGCCCAGCCCAGCAGCGGAGGAATCGCACCGGCGAGACCGCCGATCACGATGTTCTGCGGCGTCGCGCGTTTCAGGAACGCCGTGTAGATCACCGCGTAACCGATCAGCCCGATGAAGGTGAGCAAGGCGGTCAGCCAGTTCACCAGCAGACCGAGGATCAGCATTGAAGCCACACCCAGCAGCGTGGCAAACACCAACACCTGACGCGCGGTGAGCGTGCCCGTGACCAGCGGGCGATGCGCGGTGCGCGCCATCACGCGGTCGATGCGCTGGTCGATCAACTGGTTCAGCGCCGCCGCCGATGACGATGCCATCCAGACGCCGAGCGTGCCGAACACCAACGCGCGCCAGGGCGGCACGCCGGGCGCGGCCAGCAGCATCCCGATGATGGCGGTGAACACCAGCAACGCGACGATACGCGGCTTGGTGGCGGCAAGGTATTGGCCGGCGAGTGTGGACATCTTTTCCATTGTAGGAGGGCAGGAAGGCCCGATCGACATTGCGCGGATGCCACGCCCAGGTCGCGGCTTCCGCCGCTCCTACAAATGGCCCTCCTGCGGCGCCGGCGCTTGACTGCGGGTCAACAGCGTTACAACAGCAAACAGCAGCAGCGCCGCACCCCCGGTGTGCGCCACGGCGATCGCCAGCGGCAGGCCCAGCATCACGTTGCTGACGCCCAGCGCGACCTGCGCAAGCACCAGCACCGCCAGCGCGATGGCGTGCCAGCGCAGGCCTGCGCGGCCGGCCCTGTGCGCCAGCCACAGCACGTACACGAACACGACCGCCGCGCCGAAGCGGTGCACCATCTGGATCGCGGTGCGCGCGGCGGCATCCAGGATGCCACCCTGGAAATCCACGCCGATGCCGCGCCACAGGATGAAACCCTGGTGAAAATCCATCGCCGGCCACCACTGGCCAAGGCAGGTCGGAAATGCCGAACCACCGATGCCGCACGCGAGCGCCGCGTAATTGGATGACGTCCAGCCGCCCAGGAAAATCTGGCACGCCAGCAACACCACGCCAATCATGGCCGCCACGAACAAACCCCTCCTTCTGGAGAGGGGCGGTGGTAAGGATTCGGGTGTGCGCAAACCTTGCCGCAAGTTCGTCCCCCCTCCCGAAGGGAGATGGGAAAAAGACAAACGCCACGCTACCCACGCCAGCAATGCAAATGTAGCCATGCCGCCCAACAGGTGCCCGGAAACCACGATGGGCTTCAGCAGCCACGTGACGGTCCACATCCCGAGCAATGCCTGGAAGCACACCACCGCCAACGCCAGCACCGCGACGCGTCGCCAACCGGCGCCCCGCCAGAAGAAGGCCACGCCCAGCAACAACGCCTCGCCAAGCGCCGCGAGCACGCTGGCAGTCACGTAATGCCGGGCCATGTACATCGGTATCCCGATGCCGATCAGCACCACCGCCGCAACCACCAGCCCGAAGCGCCGCCGGGTCGCGAACGTCGCCACCAGCGCCTCGGCCAGCACCAGCAGGCCAAGCGTCCCGGCGGCGAAGCGATGGGTTTGTTCGCGCCAGGCCTTGTGGGTTTCGACCGGGCGGTTCGGGAACGCCTTGTCGGCCTTGGCGACGGCCGCCGGCGCGACCGGCCAGGTGACGCGCCCGTAGCAGGTCGGCCAGTCGGGGCACGACAGGCCGGCATTGGACAGGCGCACGAAAGATCCGTACATGATCAGGAAAAACGCGAGCACGCACGCGACCCACGCCAGCACGCGCAGGGACAGATTCGCCGTCGGCATCACAGGGCCACCTTCACCGCTTTCTTGAGATCCAGCCGCAAGCGCGTCGGGTCGAAGCCCGCCGGATAGCTCAGCATGGCCTTGCCGCTCGGCGTGACCAGCACCGCGCTCACGCTGTCGGGCGTCTTCGCGCGGAAGTCTTCGAGCGCCTGCGACGACGTGGTCGCGAGCGCCCAGACCTTGCCGAAGCCTTCGGCCGCGGCACCCTGCGGCGGTGCGCCCAGATACACCAGGCGCAGCATGTCGGCCTGCTTGTCCAGCGTGATCTGCGCGCGGTGCACCAGGTCGAGTTCGCGCAGGCAGCGTTCGGCGCAGTCCGGTCCCGGGAGCGCGACCAGCGTCCACGCCGCGTCACGCCCGCGGAACGCGAACGGCTTGCCGTCCCCCAGTTGCACCGGCACTTGCGCGAGATCGCGCTCGGGCCGGATTTGCTTGCCATAGCTGCGGGTGGGCGGCGACCACCCGGAAGCCATCATCACGGCCGCGCCGATCATGGAGGCCGCGAAGATGGCCACGATCACCACGGCCTGCAAGCGGCGTCGATTGCGCAAATCCATCTAGGGCCCCTTTATTCCTGTGCGGAGTCGGTGGCGTCATCGCGCTTCACGCGATGCAGCACGAAAAACATCACGACCGCGGCGATCGCGAAGCAGAACCACTGCAGCGCATACGCACGATGCCGCGTGGGCGGCATCACGTTGGCCGTCCAGCTGCGGATATAGGCGCTGTGCGGGTCGGGGTCGGTCAACAATACATGCGGATAAACCGCGGCGTCGAGATCGGAGGCGATTTCGTGCAGGTCGATGAAGGTCACCAGCTTGGGCCAGGTCTTTTCGCGCGGCAGCGGGTTGCCGCCCAGCTTCAGGCCCGGCAGTGGCGGCGGCGCGTAGATGCCGTCAAGCGTGACCGCGCGACTGGGGATCGGTGGAATATCCGGCAACGTGGTGGTGTCGGGTCCCATCCTCGCGAGGAACCCGAGGTTCACCAGCAGCACTCGCCCGGAACCGTCGGGCTCGAACGGCACGAACACCATCACGCCCAACCGTCCCGCGCGCATCTGGTCATCCAACAGGTAAATCCGGTCGCCTTCCAGCTTTCCGGTGACCCTGACGTGCGGGTAGGCACCGGGTTCGCGATCCGCGCGCGCTTCGGCCAGGTTCACCAGTGGCGCGCCGGAGGCGTTGTGGAACCGCGCCAGCACGGTTTCCTTGTATGCGGCGCGCCGCAATTGCCAGATGCCAAGCGTGCAGAACACCGCGACCCCGAACACGGTCAGCAACACCGCGAATACACTCGGGCGCCGTACACGCATCACGCCGCGCACACCGTCGGGCGACACCGCAACGCTATACTCGACGTTTCCGCACGCGGCTTTGTCATGTCATTCACCACCGTATACAAGGCCGTACTGGTCATCATGTTTCTGGTGGTGATCTTCGAACTGGGCCAGGCGCTGTATTTCATGATGACCGACCGTCCCGGCAGCAACCGCACCGTGTGGGCGTTGACGCGGCGCGTCGCATTCTCGGTGTTGTTGATCGTCCTGATCGTGATCGGGATCGCCACCGGCGTACTGCATCCGCACGGGGTTTACGTGCGCTGAAATCCCGGGCCCGGAACCCGCAGATTCGAGCGCTACCGGGCTCCGCAGCGATTTTTCCTGCCCCCTTGAGTCAAGGGCGCGGCAAAGCCGTTGCGACGCAACAGCTTCGCGGGGGTTGCGGGAATGTGAACGCGCCTACCGAAGCTGAAGACGACAAGCTCGTCGGACCGCCCTTACAAAATGTACACGAAGAGGAACAGGCACAGCCAGATTACGTCCACGAAGTGCCAGTACCATGACACTGCTTCGAACGCGAAATGATGCTGCGGCGTGAAATGCCCACGCGCGCAACGCAGCCACATCACGATCAGCATGATGGTGCCGAGGGTAACGTGCAGGCCGTGGAAACCGGTGAGGATGTAGAACGTCGCGCCGTAGATACCAGTGTGCAGCGTCATGTTGAGGTGGACGTAGGATTCCCAGTACTCGTGCGCCTGCAGGCCAAGGAAGATCGCGCCCAGCACGATGGTGAGCCCCAGGAATCCGATCAGGCGCTTGCGGTTGCCGGCGCGCAACGCATGGTGCGCAATCGTCACGGTGATGGACGACGATAGCAGCAGCAGCGTGTTGATCAGCGGGATGCCCCACGGCGAAGTGGCGATGAACGAGCCGCCGACCGAGTCCGGGCCGTTGGTCGGCCACGCCGCGGAGAAACCCTGCCAGATGAAGCCGTTGGTGATGACGCCCTTGTCGCCGGCGCCGCCCAGCCATGGCACCACGAAGGTGCGGATGTAGAACAGGCCACCGAAGAACGCCGCGAAGAAGAACACCTCGGAGACGATGAACCACATCATCCCCATCCGGAACGAGGTATCGACCTGGCCGTTGAAGATGCCCTTCATCGACTCGCGGATCACGTTGCCGAACCAGCCGAACATCATGCCGATGATGGTCAGCGCGCCGATCGTCAGGACGATCTGCCCGGGCCCGTCATAGCCGTTCAACCAGATCGCCGCCCCGGTCATGAACAGGAACATGCCGACCACCGCGATGATCGGCCAGCGGCTGCTGTGCGGAACGTAATAGACGTTGGCGTCGAGTTGGCTCATGTCATGGATTCCGATGTATGGCTGGCGTAACGGTGTGACCCGATCAGCGTGTGGGGACCCAGTTGGGGATCCCTGCAAAATGGCCCTGCAGCAGGCTGGCGATGAAAAAAACGATCGCGATAGCCGCGATGATCCATGCGGTGCGGCGCGCGCCGGCCTTGCGGCGCGCGAGGCCATCCGCCGCCGGCTTTTCGTTCAATTCAATCTTTTCGTCTGTTCGAAGCATGCTGCTTTATTGAAAGTCGGGACATGGATGTCCGTGGTGGTGTCTGCAACTTTGATCGCGTGGTCAGCCTTGCCATTTCCTACAACAGCGATCAGGGATGATCGCAGAAATATTCCAGGCCAAGGATGGCCGAGTTGGTGTTGCTATTGCTGATGGCCGTTCCCCGCACAGTCGCCTCATTTCGCAGCGATCAAGGATGATCGCAAAAATCAATGACTCACGTCGCCGTGTGCAAGCTGGCTGTCGTCGATCACCGGCGGCACCGTGAAGCTGTGATGCGGCGCGGGCGAGGGCAGTGTCCATTCCAGACCATAGGCGTGTTCCCAGACCCGTGAAGTGGCCTTCTGCTTCGAGAAGAACACGCAATGGATCACCACGCCCAGGAAGATCAGCTGGGTGGCGCCGAACCAGAAACCACCGATCGACGAAACCATGTTCCAGTCGGCGAACGCGACGTTGTAGTCGGGGATGCGGCGCGGCATGCCGGCGAAACCCAGGAACTGCTGCGGGAAGAACAGCACGTTCACCGAAATCACGCTGGACCAGAAATGCAGCTTGGACCAGAAGTCGGAGTACATGTGGCCCGACCACTTGGGCAGCCAGTAGTAGACCGCGCCGATGATCGAGAACAGCGCGCCGCCCACCAGCACGTAGTGGAAGTGCGCAACGATGAAGTAGGTGCCGTAGTACTGGAAGTCGGCCGGCACCAGCGCCATCATCACGCCGGAGAAGCCGCCGATCGAGAACAGCACGATGAAGCCGATCGCCCACAGCATCGGCACTTCGAAGCTGAGCGAGCCCCTCCACATGGTCGTGACCCAGTTGAAAATCTTCACGCCGGTCGGCACCGCGATCAGCATGGTCGAGAACATGAAGAACACCTCGGCGCCCAGCGGCAGGCCGACGGTGAACATGTGGTGCGACCACACGATGAACGACAGGAACGCGATGCAGGCAATCGCGTACACCATCGCCTTGTAGCCGAACAGCGGCTTGCGCGAGAAGGTCGGCACGATTTCCGAAATGATCCCGAATGCCGGCAGGATCATGATGTACACCTCGGGATGTCCGAAGAACCAGAACACGTGCTGGTACATCACCGAGTCGCCGCCCGCCGCGGCGTTGAAGAAGTTGGTGCCGAAAAAGCGGTCGAACAGCATCATCGTGACCGCACCGGCCAGCACCGGCATCACCGCGATCACCAGGAACGAGGTGATCAGCCACGACCAGCAGAACATCGGCATCTTCAGCAAATCGAGGCCCGGCGCGCGCAGGTTGAGGATGGTGGCAATGATGTTGATCGAGCCCAGGATCGACGAGATGCCCATCAGGTGGATCGCGAAGATCATGAACGCGATGGCTTCGCCGCCCTGCAACACCAGCGGCGGATACATCGTCCAGCCCGCGGCCGGGGCGCCGCCCGGCATGAAGAACGTCGAGAGCAGCAGGATGAAGGCGAACGGCAGGATCCAGAAACTCAGGTTGTTCAGGCGCGGCAACGCCATGTCGGGCGCGCCGATCTGCATCGGGATCATCCAGTTCGCGAGGCCCACGAACGACGGCATGATCACGCCGAAGATCATCACCAGCCCGTGCATCGAGGTGAGTTCATTGAAGAAGTAGGGCTGCATCAGCTGCATGCCCGGCTCGAACAACTCGGCGCGGATCAGCATCGCGAAGCTGCCGCCCACGAACAGCATCAGGAACGAGAATGACAGGTACAGCGTGCCGATGTCCTTGTGGTTGGTGGACATGAACCAGCGCTCGAAGAAGCTCTGGTGGTGTTCTTCGTGATGGACGGCTTGCGCTGTGCTGGACATGGTGCGAATCCTCTGGAATACCTTGTGTTACCTGAACGTCGTGCAGGACGAAGCCCGGCCCCTGATCAGCCCTTGGCAGGCACCGGCTTCGGCGGCGTCACCTCGGCGGTGCGCGCGGCCTTGTCGAGCGTCGCGGCGTTTTCCTGCTCCGCAAGCCAGGCGTTGAATTGATCCTGCGGCAGAACCTTGACCACGATCGGCATCGCGCTGTGGTCCTGTCCGCACAACACGTAGCACTGGCCGCGATAGATGCCGGGCTTGTCGACCTTGGCCCAGGCATCGTTCATGATGCCGGGGATGGCGTCGCGCTTGGCCGCGAAATCGGGCACCCACCAGCCGTGGATCACGTCATCCGCGGTGATCAGGAAGCGCACCTTTACGCCGGCCGGAATCACCAGCGGGTGGGTCACGTCGAGCAGGTAATCGTGGAAGCCGGTTTCCTTGTCCACCACGCTCCAGGGGCTGACCCCGGAGTCGAGCTGGCGGGCGGTGTTGCTGTCCCAGGCAAGCCGCGAATAAATGGTCGGCACCTTGGTGACAGGCTTGCCGTCGTAGCTGATGTAGTCGTAGCGCCACAGCCACTGGTAGCCGGTGACCTTGACGGTCATTTGCGCGTCGGTGGCGTTGTACATCTCGCGGGTCAGGATGGTCGCGGGTGCGGCGAGGCCAATCAGGATCAGCACCGGCACGATGGTCCAGCCGAGCTCCAGCCAGGTGTTGTGGCTCCAGGTTTCCGCGACCGCGCCTTTCGACCGACGGAAGCGCACGATCGCGACGAACATCGCCCCGAACACGATGATGCCCAGCGCCACGCACACCCACAGCGCGGCCATGTGCAGATTCCAGATCTGGTGCGAGATCGGGGTGACACCCTTGGGCAGGTTCATCTGCCACGGCACCGGGTTGGCGGCGGCGGCCATCGAAACCAGCGTCGCGCCCAGGGCGGCGGCCGCCCCCGTGATCCGCCGTTTGCAATTGCTGGAATTCATCTCATCGCACCCCGAATAGTCTTCTAGTTGTCGCGCCAGCCGCTGCGGCCGGACAGCAAGGTCTTCAACCATCGCGACAACTGCATCCTTTCGTCGTCGCCCAAACACTCGCCCACTTCCTGCTCGCGCCCTTGCGCGGCCAGTACCACGTGCCGGTGACCATCACCGCGCTCCAGCACCCGCACACGGGTCCACGCCACCGGAAACGTGCTGGCCGCACGGCCCCCGGGCGGGACTCGCTCGATGCGGACATGATCCGTATCCAGCGTGATGCGTTCCCTGCGATCGCCGCTGCGCCAGACCAGCCACAACGCAATTGCAAGCACCGGAACCTCGACCAGCGCGAACAGCGGCGCGAACACATCGCCCCCCCACGCCGCAAGGCCTGCCACCAACAACGCCGCAATGCACAGTTCCCACGTCAACTGGCGCATCTGCTCACGGCTGAGCGCCCGGTTGGGCGACAGCAGCAGCGTCACCTGCCCGGTTTCGGCAACCACCGGAAGACGTGTGATCATGGACATCAGCGTACCGCAATCCCGGAATCATAAGGCCGCCCGGCCATCGCAGCAAGAATAACCAGTCAGGGCGAATCGCTTCTGCCACACGTCATTGGCTGCGACGTGGACTGGACGTACAATGGGCGGTCGCGCCACGAGTCATCATGGATGGCTGAAATCCTCGCCCCCGAATTGCCCGCGCCGCCGAGTGCCGCGCGCGCGCGCATCACCGCCGCGTGGAGCGGCAACGAAACCGAAATCGTCGCCGCCCGCCTCGCCGAAGCCACGTTTCCCGCGAAGGAAAGCGAGGCCATCGAAGCGCAGGCCGCCGCGCTGGTGTCAAGGGTGCGCGAGCGCAGCAAGAACCAGAGCGCGGTCGAATCCTTCATGCGCCAGTACGACCTGTCCAGCGAGGAAGGCGTGCTGCTGATGTGCGTGGCCGAAGCGTTGCTGCGCATTCCCGACAGGACCACGGCCGACAGGCTGATCCGCGACAAACTGGGCGAGGCCGACTGGAAGAAACACCTCGGCGCCAGCGATTCGCTGTTCGTCAACGCCTCGACGTGGGGCCTGATGCTCACCGGGCACCTGGTCAATCTTGCCGATTCAACCCGCGCCGACGCACCGGGTGCCTTCAAGCGCCTGATCGGACGCGCCGGAGAACCGGTCATCCGTCTCGCGGTGCGCCAGGCCATGCGGATCATGGGCCACCAGTTCGTGATGGGCCGCACCATCGAGGAAGCGCTGGATCGCTCGGCCAAGGGCGACAACGCGAAGTACCGCTATTCCTACGACATGCTGGGCGAGGCCGCCTTCACCGCGCCCGATGCGGCGCGTTACAAGCAGGCCTATCACGACGCGATCCTTGCGCTCGGCGCACGCGGACCGTTCGCCAACCTGCTGGATGCGCCATCGATCTCGGTGAAACTTTCCGCGCTGCATCCGCGTTATGAAGTCGCGAAGCGCGAGCGCGTGCATGCGGAGCTGACGCCGGTCGTGCTGGAACTCGCGCAACTCGCCAGGGCACAAGGCATCGCGCTGACCATCGACGCCGAAGAGGCCGACCGGCTGGAACTGTCTCTGGAAGTGATGGAAGCGGTGTTCACGCATCCATCATTGGAAGGCTGGAACGGGTTCGGGCTCGCGGTGCAGGCGTACCAGAAGCGCGCACCGTTCGTGATCGAATGGCTGATCGAGACCGCGAAAGCCGTCAAACGCCGCTGGTGCGTGCGACTGGTCAAGGGCGCGTACTGGGATTCCGAAATCAAGCGCGCACAGGAACTGGGCCTTTCCGGCTACCCGGTGTTCACGCGCAAACCCAACACCGACGTTTCGTACCTCGCCAACGCGAAGCGCATGCTGGACGCCGGGGCCGACGTGCTCTATCCGCAGTTCGCGACCCACAATGCGCATACCGTCGCCGCGATCCACCACCTTGCGAATGGACGTCCCTTCGAATTCCAGCGCCTGCATGGCATGGGCGCGGACCTGTACGCCGAAGTGATCGGGCCCGATCACTGGAACGTACCTTGCCGCGTGTATGCGCCGTGCGGCAGCCACGAAGACCTGTTGCCGTATCTGGTGCGCCGCCTGCTCGAAAACGGCGCCAACACCAGCTTCGTCAACCGCATCAGCGACGAGAAGCTGCCGATCCACGAACTGGTCGCCGATCCCTGCGCCGAAGTGCGCGC
>DATFGL010000116.1:0-4664 GCA_035249465.1 Rhodanobacteraceae bacterium
TCGGCCGCATCGATTGTTTCCTGGTCGCGCATCGAACCGCCGGGCTGGATGATCGCGCGCACGCCGGCGCCGGCGGCCATGTCCACGTTGTCGCGGAACGGGAAGAACGCGTCCGAGGCCATCACGCTGCCCCGGGTCGAAAGCCGCGCATCGGCGGCCTTCATCGCGGCTATCTTCACGCTGATCACGCGGCTCATCTGGCCCGCGCCGATGCCGACGGTGGCGCCGTCCTTCGCGAACACGATCGCGTTGGACTTCACGAACATCGCAACGTGCCAGGCGAACAACAGGTCGCGCAATTGCTCGACATCGGGCACGCGTTTGCTGACGACTTTCAGGTCCGACAGCATCAGGGTGTCGGCGTCCGAATCCTGCACCAGCACGCCGCCTCCGATGCTGCGCAACTGCCGCTGCACGGTGGCGGACGCCCCGGGCCATTCGCCGGTGGCGAGCGCGCGCACGTTCGGCTTTTTGCGCAAGGCAGTCAATGCGTCTTCGTCGAACGCAGGCGCCACCAGTACTTCGACGAACTGCCTGGCCAGGATTTGCTTGACCAGCGCGCCATCGATGGGACGGTTGAAGGCGATGATGCCGCCGAACGCCGACGTCGCGTCGCAGGCGAAGGCGCGCTCGTACGCGCGCAAGGGATCGGGATCCAGCGCCACACCGCACGGGTTGGCGTGCTTGACGATCACGCACGCGGGCGTCTTGTCGAAGGCCTTCACGCATTCGAGCGCGGTATCCGCATCGACGAAGTTGTTGTAGGACATCTCCTTGCCCGTGAGCACGGAAGCGCCCGCGACCGTGCCGGCGGTCGGCCGGCCGTCGAGGTACAGCGCGGCGGCCTGGTGCGGATTTTCGCCGTAGCGCATTTCCTGCGCGCGGTGCAGCGCGAGGTGCAGGGTCGGCGGATACGCCTCACCGGGCTCGCCGTCGGCGCGTGTCGCCAGCCAGTCCGCGATCATGCCGTCGTAACGCGCGGTATGCGCGAACACTTTCGCGGCGAAACGGCGACGTTGTTCGAACGAGGTGCCGCCATCGCGGCGCAGCGTTTCGACCAGTTCACCGTAATCGGCCGGATCGCAGACCACGGCAACGCGCTCGTGATTCTTGGCACCGGCGCGCAACATCGCGGGACCGCCGATGTCGATCTGCTCGATGGCCTCTTCGTAAGTCGCGCCCGCGTGCGCGACGGTGTGGGCGAATGGGTACAGGTTGACGATCAGCAGGTCGATCGGCGTGATCGAGTGATCCAGCATCACCGCGTCGTCGATGCCGCGCCGGCCCAGCAGGCCGCCATGCACCGTGGGGTGCAGCGTCTTGACGCGACCGTCCATGATTTCGGGAAAGCCGGTCAATTCACTGACATCGCGCACCGGAATGCCGGCCTGCCGCAGCGCCTTCGCGCTGCCGCCGGTGGAAACGATCTCGATGCCCAGCGCGTGCAGGGCGCCACCGATGTCGGCGAGGCCGGTCTTGTCGGAAACGCTGAGCAGCGCGCGGCGTGCGGTGATGATGCCCGATCCTGTCATGGAGATGCGAGTTTCCCTGTGGTCAAACGATGCCCAGTTCGCGCAGTTTCTTGCGCAGCGTGGCGCGATGGATACCCAGCACGCCGGCCGCGCGGCTCTGGTTGCCGTCGCTCCACGCCAGCACTTCCCGCAGCAGCGGCGCTTCCACTTCGCGCAGCAACCGCACGTACAGACCTTCGCGGCAGGGCGTGCCATTCAGGTCGGCCAGGTATCGGCGCACGCTGGACGCCATGCATTCGCCGAGCGTCGGGCTGCCGGTGCGTGGCGGTTCAGCCTGGGCGGTTGGCACGGAATGCAGGAAACGGGTATCCACGATCGACCAGAGCTTGGACAAGGCGCACGCGCCCCGCGGGTACGCGCGAACAGACGAGTCTAGCAGACGGTTGAGAAAGTGCTGTCCTGCACTTTCTCAGCACGCCGAATCCGGTGCACGCCCGGATTCGGCTTCGACGGATCAAGCGTTGAAAGCGCCTGATCCGCAGCAGGCCATCCATGGCCTGCACTGGCAGGGCGTTTCTCGGACGCCCTGCCAGCAGCGCCGGCAGGACACGCGTCCAGCGCGTTCATTCGAAACCGAAGTGGAAGGACACCGCGCGCTTGCCGGGGTCGGCAACTTCGAAAGCCACGGCCGCGGTGATGCCCGCACCAATGCCGGCGGTGCGCCGCGCCGCATCGGGCATGTACTCCGCGGGCCGGAAGCGGCGCATCGCGACCACGTTGTTGTCGAGGTCGGTCAGGTCGACCACCACGATCGGCCATGGTTGGCGGTACGGTGCGTTGTTGCGGAAGGTCGCAGTGATCGCGAGGGCGTCCGCGGCGTCGGGATCGGGGCGGATGTCGCGCGACAGCAGTTCCAGCTTCGCGGTGTCGCGGATCGGCGGCAGCCGGCAATCGAGGCTTGCGCACACGCGCAACGCTTGCGCCTGCGTGGCTGGGTCGCGGACCAGTGCCACGCGGCTGGCCCAGGCGATCTGCGCGGCCAATGCCAGTGCCAGCACCACGCAGCCGGTCGCCCATAGCCAATCGCCGCGGCGAATGCGGCGGCGCGGCGGGACATACACGGGCTCGGCGACGCCGGCAGGTTTCGCGTCGCCATCGTGGAATTCGTGTTGCGCCCCTGTTGGTACGGGGCCTTCTTCTTCCGTGCCGGTGGCATCCGGAGGCAACGTGTCACCGGCGCGGAGCTGCTCTTCCGGTTGCCATGAATCGGGATCGAATTCAGTCTCGGCGGTGGCCAGCGGAACTGTGGCGCCCGTGTCGCCCGCGAGCTCCGCGGGAGTGTCGTCCGCGGTGGACGGCCCTGCGGCTTCGCCCATCGCCGGTACGTTGTCGGCCGGGCCGGTCGGATCCACGTCGGGTATGTCCAACCCCCAAGCTTCGGTGAACGGCTCGGACCCGGCCGCTTCGATGGGGGCAGGTGCGCGTGGATCGGGCTCGGCCGCCGCGATGGGAATGATGTCGAGTTCGGCAAAGCGCGTCTGCACCGGCAGGTCGGTGAGTTGCCATGCCGGGTCGCTTTGGATGGCCTCGGGCGGAATGCCGGCCGCGTCCGCGATCAACGCGCGCGCGCGTTCACCGGATAGTGCGTCGAACCACGCCTCGTCCGGCTGCGCGGGGACTGTCTCCGATCCAGGCTTGCGAGCGGGGTGCACAGCCGCCTGTACGGTCTCCGGCGATACCGCCGACGTCAATGTCGGCGCGAGGGCATCGGGGTCGTGTTCCGGCAACGCGGCCTCGGGCTCTTCAGGCAGGGTGTCGCTGAGGGTGCGCAGCGCGTCGAAACGTTCCGAGCAATGCCCGCAGTGGACGATGCCGAGCGAGGCCTGCAGGGCATCTTCGCCGATCTCGAAGATCGTCCGGCAGCGCGGGCACTGGGTGTACATGCCGCGATTGTAGGCGACCGGGAGAGCGGCGATGCGCTTACGTGCGCATGCCGTCGATGCGAATCCAGTCTTCGCGGCGGGTGACGCGCAGGTTCGTGAAGCCGCAGCCACGATAGCGATCCAGCAGTTCGCCTTCCTGTCCGGCGAGAATGCCCGACAGCGCGAACGACGCGTCGGGTTTGCAGAGCGATGCAAAGTGCGGCGCGAGTTCGCCCAGCGGCCCGGCCAGGATGTTCGCGACGAACACGTCGGCGCGCGCGCCGTGCGGCGGTTCGCCGGGAAGGCAAACATGCAGGCGATCCGACACTTCATTGCGCATGGCATTGTCACGCGATGCGGCCAGCGCCTGCGGATCGTTGTCGATGCCGATCGCGTGCGCGGCGCCCAGTTTCAGCGCGGCGATCGCCAATACGCCCGAACCGCAGCCGTAGTCGATGATGGTTTTGTTTTCCGGATCGAGGCCATCCAGCCATTCCAGGCACAACGCCGTGGTCGGATGCGTGCCGGTGCCGAACGCGAGGCCGGGAGCGAGGCGAACGATGACCGTCGATTTGTCGATGTCCTTCGGAGGTTCGATGTTCCACGGATAAATCCACAACCTTCGGCCGAACGGCATTGGCTGGTAGCGATCCATCCATGCGCGTTCCCAATCCTGGTCGGCGACTTCGCGAAACGCGATGCGCTCGGGTGCGAGTCCGGGCAACGCGTCGTGCAAGCAGTGCACGAGGCCGCGCCGATCGCGTTCGGCCTCGAACAGTGCAAGCAGTGTCAGCGAATGCCACAACGGCGTTTCGCCCACGCCAGGCTCGAAGATCGCCGCTTCGTCCGGCGTATCGGCATCGGCGTCCATCAGCGTCACCGACAGCACGCCGAGATCTTCCAGCGCAGCCTCGGCGCGCGGCTGTTCGGCGGCGTCAATGGTCAGTTGCAGTTCGAGCCAGGGCATGGGTGCGGATGAGCAGATGGCCGAGGAAGTGTGACAAGCGCAGCGAGTCAGAAAAATCGTCATTCCGCGGCTGCCCGCGTTACTTGCGGGCAGAACCCGACTGCGTTTGCAGGATTGCAAACGCGAACGCCTCGGGCGGCCCGAAGGGCGAGCGCCACGGATGGCGCGAGTCAATCCAGTGACTTGTCCCTGGATCTGGTTTGGCCGGAGAGCAAAAAAAGACACTGGGTTCCGGATCGCGCCCGCTGCGCGGGCTTGTCCGGAATGACGACAAAAGTTGTGATGTTTTCCCGATCCCCGAGT
>DATFGL010000117.1:0-22063 GCA_035249465.1 Rhodanobacteraceae bacterium
TGGCCGGGCGTGAACTTGAACGGCGTGCCGTCGGCACGCTCGAACTCGAGGTGGCGCACGCTCGGCGCCAGCATGCGGCTGTCGGCAAGTTTGAGTTGGAAGTGCTCGATCATCGTTCGTGACAGTGCGGCGAACCGGTTGCAGCAGTTGACGGCCGTGCCGTTCGGCATGGGGCCGCGCGGACGAAACTTCTATAATAGGGGATGGTTGCCGATTCCGCTGTGCCAAACCCTTCCCCGCACATGTCCATCGCCGAGCCTTCCGGCGCCGTCCCGGCGCTCGAAGTCGTCGCTTTGCGCAAAACCTATTCCAACGGCGTCGAGGCGTTGAAAGGCGTCTCGCTGAAGGTTGCGCAGGGCGATTTCTTCGCGTTGCTTGGGCCGAACGGCGCGGGCAAGTCCACCCTGATCGGGATCCTGTCGTCGCTGGTCAACCCGACCGCCGGCGACGCGCGCGTGTTCGGATTGTCGATCCACGCCGATCGCGGCGGGGTGATGCGCCAGATAGGGCTGGTGCCGCAGGAAATCAACTTCAACCAGTTCGAGTCGCCGTTCGACATCTGCGTGAACGTCGCGGGTTTCTACGGCATCCCGCGTTCGATCGCCAAGCCGCGCGCGGAAAAATACCTGCGCGAACTACGCATCTGGGACAAGGCGTTCCAGCCCACGCGGATGATGTCGGGCGGCATGAAGCGGCGGCTGATGATCGCGCGCGCGATGATGAACGAGCCGCGCCTGCTGATCCTGGACGAACCTACCGCGGGCGTGGACATCGAGATCCGCCGCTCGATGTGGCAGTTCATCACCGGCATCAACCGCGCCGGCACCACCGTGATCCTGACCACGCATTACCTGGAAGAGGCCGAGCAGCTTTGCCGCAACATCGCCATCATCGACCATGGCGAGATCGTGGAAGACACCTCGATGCGGCGGCTGCTTTCCAAGCTGGACGTGCAATCGTTCGTGCTGGACGTCACCGGCCTTGATGGCACGCTGCCGCAGCTCGATGGCGTGAAACTGACGCGCATCGATGATGCCACGCTGGAAGCGGAAATGCCGAGCACGCATGATCTCAACGCGCTGTTCGCCGCGTTGACCGGGCAGGGCATCACGGTGACCTCCATGCGCAACAAGACCAATCGGCTGGAGGAGTTGTTCGTGCGATTGGTGGAGCGCAATGGCCAGGGGGCGTCGGCATGAACGACCTTGCACAGTCGCGCACGCTGGACGTGCCGGTATATTCCGGTTCCGCGCGCACCCGCGCAAACCTGGTGGCGCTCGGTACCATC
Organism: Rhodanobacteraceae bacterium; assembly: GCA_035249465.1. Classification (GTDB taxonomy): domain Bacteria; phylum Pseudomonadota; class Gammaproteobacteria; order Xanthomonadales; family Rhodanobacteraceae; genus 66-474. The sequence goes on from DATFGL010000117.1 coordinate 1,289, forward strand.
ACCCGCCGCGAAGTACGCCGGATGCTGCGCATCTGGACCCAAACGCTGGTGCCACCCGCAATCACGATGACGCTGTATTTCGTGATCTTCGGCAAGGTGATTGGCAGCCGGGTCGGACCGATGCACGGCTTCAGCTACATGCAATACATCGTGCCGGGTCTGGTGATGATGAGCGTCATCAACAACGCCTACGGCAACATCACGTCGAGTTTCTTCGGCTCCAAATTCGGCCGTTACGTCGAGGAGCTGCTGGCCTCGCCGATGCCGAGCTGGGTGGTGTTGATGGGCTATGTATCCGGCGCGGTGCTGCGCGGGCTGCTGGTGGGCGCGATCGTGCTGGGCATCGCGCTGTTCTTCACCTCGCTGCACATCGTGCACCCGCTGGTTGCGGTCACCACGGTGATCCTGGGCGCAACCATTTTCTCGCTGGCCGGCTTCATCAATGCGATGTTCGCCAAGCGCTTCGACGACATCGCGATCGTGCCGACCTTCGTGCTGGCGCCGCTCACGTACCTCGGCGGCGTGTTCTATTCGGTCAACATGCTGGGTTCGCCGTGGCGCGAGGCATCGCTGGCCAATCCCATCCTGTACATGGTCAACGCATTCCGCTTCGGCATCCTCGGCATCGGCGACGTGCCGGTGTGGGTCGCTTACGTGGTGATGCTGGGGTTCGTGGCCGCGCTGGCTGCGGTCGCGCTGTGGTTGTTGAACAAGGGCGTCGGACTTCGCTCCTGAGTGACTCGGCGTAAGATCGCCGCATGAAGGCTGCGATTGCCGCCATTGTGATCCTCGTTTGTACTTCTTGGTGCGCCTGCGCGCGTGCGCAGGTGTACCAGTGCATCGCCGCGAACGGCAACGTGAGTTACCAGGACCGCGCCTGCGCACGCGGCCAGAAGCAGAAGATCATCGACGTGCCGAGCCACGCGCCTCCGGGTTACGTGCCGCCGCCGGTCGCGACTGCCGCGACGCCCGTGGCCAGCGCGGACACGTTGCCAGCACCGGCTTCCGTTTCACCGCCGTATCCACCTTTGCCGGCCATGTACATGTGCGTGGGTGCCGTCAACGGCAAGCAATACCTGACCCGGTCGCCGCCCCCGCCGTACCTCGCGCCGCTGGGGGTGATGGGTTATCCGCCGCAGTCGCTGTCGCAGGTCTACGGCACGCGGGGCGGGGCCGGCGTGTCGGCGCCGGAATTGTCGAAGCCCCGCATCGGCGGGCCGCGCATCGCGACTGGCATGACCGAGGTGCAGGATTTCTGCCTGCCGGCGACACAGGCCGAGGTGTGCGGGTACGTGCAACGCGAATACGACGCGAACCATCGCAAGCTGCGCATGGCAATGCCGCATGAGCAGCTACCGTTGGAACAACGCGAGCGGGAGCTATCCGCACAGTTGAAAAACTGTTGAGTAACGCAGGTTGGGCTGATCCCGGCTCTGCCGGGAGAAGCCCAACGATGCGGACCCATGTCCGTGTTGGGCTTCCGTCGATGAAGCCGACGTCAGCCCAACCTACGCAGTCAATGTGAGTTCCGGCACCGGCGCATGTTTGCGCTCGTGCGCCAGCAGCCAGCGCTTGGCCGGCAGCCCACCGCCGTAGCCGGTGAGGTCGCCGTGGCTGCCGATCACGCGATGGCAGGGCACGATGATCGCCAGGGGATTGGCGCCATTCGCTGCACCCACGGCGCGCACCGCACGCGGCCGGCGGATGCGTCGCGCGATGTCGGCGTAGCTCACGGTTTCGCCGTACGGAATCGCGAGCAACGCGCCCCATACTTCGAGCTGGAATGGCGTGCCTGAAGGGTGCAGCGGCAACTCGAACAGCAGACGTTTGCCCGCGAAGTATTCGTCGAACTGGCGTGCGGCCGCATGCACTTTCGATTTGCTGCGTTCGCCATCCGGGGGCGGTGGCGCCGCGACGCCGCCGTGCGGCAGCCCGACTTCGACCAGCCCCGCGCCATCGCTGACCAGCAGCAGGGAACCAATGGGCGTGTCGATGTGGTCGTAATACAACATGTCAGAACCCGTAATTGAGGAATCCGCCGTCCACGGCCAGCAACTGACCCGTGATGTAGCTTGCCGCGGGCAGGCACAGGAACGCGACCGCGGCGGCGACTTCCTCGGGTTCGCCGATGCGCGCCATCGGCGTGCGATCCAGTACTTCCTCGAGATAGTCGGGATCGGAAAGCGCCTCGTCGGTGCGCCGGGTCCGGATGTACCAAGGCGCCACCGCGTTGACGCGAATGCCGTCGTCCGCCCATTCGCAGGCCAGGTTGCGCGTCATCTGGTGCAGCGCGGCCTTGCTCATGCCGTAGGCGATGCCGGTGCGTACGTGGACCGTTCCGGAGACCGAACCGACGTTGACGATCGCGGCGTTGGCGTGTTGCGCGAGACGCGGGTGCGCGAGCCTGCACAGGTCGAACGCGGACACGCCGTTCAAGCGGAACACCTCTTCCAGATCGCCGGGCTCGTAATCCAGGGTCGGTCTTTTGAGGTTTCCGCCGGCATTGTTGATCAACAGCGACAGCGGCACGTCGAGATCCGCGATCCAATCGAAGATCGCAAGGCGATCCTCGGCGTCGCCGACGTCGGCGGAAAAGCTGCGCGGATCGCTGTCGGGGAAATCCTCGCGCAGTTCTTCGCACACCGAGTCCAGTTCGGTTTCGTCGCGTGCGACCAGCAGGGGCTGCGCGCCCAGCGCGGCCAGTTCACGCGCGCAGGCCAAGCCGATGCCGCGGCTGGCGCCGGTGATGAGGCAGGTCTGGCCGTCGAGGCGCCAGCGACCGGGGGATGCGTTCACGCGCAGGTTCCGTGGATCCTCCGCTGAAGCTTACCGCAGCTTGCAAGCGGCCGCCCGCAGCGCGAAACTGCGCCGCATGCTGCGCATCCTCGCCATTGTATTGTCGGCTGCGACGCTCGCCGCATGCAGCTCGCATGGCGTGCCGGACACGGCCGCGAGTTCGGCGATCCCTGCTTCGGCGGCCACGAACGTTCTGGCCGGTACGCCGATGGCCGCCTACGGACATGATCTGAACAAGGCGAAGAACGTCCAGAACATGGTCGATGATCAGGCAAAGAAACAAGCCGCCACGATTGACGCGGCGACGGGTTCCTCGAGCTGATCCAGGATGAGCAAGGCCCGGGCGCTTGCGCACCCGGGCCCGCACTGGCCGCACGCGGCGGCGGAAATGAACGAACGTCAGAATCTCACTTCGGCCTGCGCAGACAGCAAACCGGTGGACAGGTTGATGTCGTTCTTCTTGGCGCGGTAGTAGTCGTAGCCGACGCCGACGCCGAACCGGCGGCTGAAGTCGTAGCCCACGCCCAGGCCGCCGTAATAGCCGTCGCCCGAACGGCCGGTGCTGATCGGCGTGATGTCGCGTGTCATCCCGTGGCCGTTCCATGCGTACAAACCGGTGCGCGCGGATACGTACCAGTTGGGCGTGAAGTTGTACTTGGCGTTGGCACCCACGGTCCAGCCGTGCAGCGAAGACTTGCCCGGTGCCACCACGGGGTTGGAATTGAACACGTTCTTCGCGCGGACGTTGCCGAGATCGTTGTAGCCGATCTCGGGACCGAGCGCGAACCCGTCTGCGAGCGCCCAGCGATAGCCGCCATCGATTTGATAGCCGGTATCACTGCCGCTGTTCTGGCCGCTACCGAAGTAGCTGTGCCCCACGTTTCCGTTGACGAAAAACCCGCTGTCGGCGCCGGTCGTGTTCGTGGTGTCCTGCGCGAAAACGGGTGCAGCCGCGAAAACCGCGGCGATGGCAAGGACGATTGCTGTGTTGCGCATATTGTTGTCTCCATCGTGGTCGTTCACGCATGCAATGCATTCGCATGCGCTTGGCCATTGAGACTGGAGGCAAACGGCAACGTTCGTTAAGGTTTCGCTAGGGAATCAGCAAACGTTCATGGCGTACGTGAAAACAAGAAATGAACATGCGTGAAACTTTTTGCGCGATCCGCAGTCACGCGCGCGCGCGGGTTTCCAGCATCGCGACCGCGGGCAGCGTCTTGCCTTCCAGGAATTCGAGGAACGCACCGCCGCCGGTCGAGATGTACGACACCTTGTCGGCGATACCGTATTTGTCGACCGCCGCGAGCGTGTCGCCGCCGCCCGCGATCGAGAACGCGTTCGAATCCGCGATCGCGTGCGCCAGCGTCTCGGTGCCGTGTCCGAACGCGTCGAATTCGAACACGCCGACGGGGCCGTTCCACACCACCGTGCCGGCCTTGGCGATCATCGCTGCGTAACGCTTTGCCGTGTCGGGGCCGATGTCGAGGATCATCTCGTCCGCGTTGACCTGGTCGACGGACTTCACCGTCGCCGGCGCATCGGCGGCAAACTTCGGTGCCACCACCACGTCGGTCGGGATCGGCACGTCGGCGCCGCGCGCCGACGCCGTCGCGACCACCTTGCGCGCAGCATCGATCAAGTCCGGCTCCGCCAGCGACTTGCCGATGTTGTAACCCGTGGCGGCGATGAAGGTGTTGGCGATGCCGCCGCCCACGATCAACTGTTCGACCTTCCCGACAAGGTTTTGCAGCAGGTCGAGTTTGGTCGAGACCTTGGAGCCCGCGACGATCGCCAGCAGCGGCCGAGCGGGATTACGCAGTGCCTTGCCCAGCGCGTCCAGTTCCGCCGCCAGCAACGGGCCCGCGCACGCGACCTTCGCGAACTTCGCGACGCCATGGGTGGACGCTTGCGCGCGATGCGCGGTTCCGAACGCATCCATGACGAACACGTCGCACAGCGCGGCGTATTTTTTCGCCAGCGTTTCGTCGTCGGATTTCTCGCCCACGTTCATGCGGCAGTTTTCCAGCACCACCATTTCGCCCGCCCTGGCTTCGATGCCGTGCAGGTAATCGCGCTGCAGGCGTACCGGCGCGCCGAGTTGTTCCGCCAACCAGTCGACCACCGGTGCCAGCGATTGCGCTTCGTCGAACACGCCTTCCTTGGGGCGGCCCAGGTGCGACATCACCAGCACTGCTGCACCGGCATCGCGCGCGGCGTGGATCGTCGGCAGCGCGGCGTCGAGGCGTTGCGTGGAAGTGATGCGCCCATCGTGGATCGGCACGTTCAGGTCTTCGCGGATCAATACGCGCTTGCCTGCGAGGTCGAGGTCGGTCATGCGGAGAAAGGCCATATCGTGTTCCTTGTCAGATCAGGTACGCAAGCGCGTGAGCCTGCGCGAGCAGCCGTCCCTGGTGCGTGGCGACGGCCCGCGCTTCCCTGTGCGGGCGTTCGGCGGCGTGACATGCCCCCAGCATGTCACGAAAGCTCCGCCTCGCCTTCGCGGATCAAGACGCGCTTGCCTGCGAGGTCGAGGTCGGTGATGCGGATGAAAGCCAGGGCGCGCACTCCGGAAAAATCGGCAATGGACCGCGCATTGTCCGGGGTGCGCCACGCGCACGCAATTCCATTACGCTCGGCGTTTTCGAACGCCGCGGGAACCGCCATGCCGAGTGCCAGAACCCTCTACAGCTATTGGCGATCCAGCGCGGCATACCGGGTGCGCATCGCACTGAACCTCAAAGGCATGGATTACGCGATCGCGCCCGTGCACCTGGTGCGCGACGGCGGTGAACAGCACCACGACGACTACCGCAAGTTGAACCCGCAGCAACTGATACCGGTGTTGGTGGACGGCGGTCACGTGCTGCGCGAGTCGATGGCCATCATCGAATACCTGGAAGAAGCCTATCCCGACACCCCGCGCCTGCTGCCGCGCGCGGCGCTGGCGTGCGCACGGGTGCGCGGACTGGCGCAGATGGTGGCCTGCGACGTCCACCCGCTCGGCAATTTGCGCGTTTTGCAGTACCTGCAACGCGAACTCGGCGCGAGCGACGAACAGAAGACCGCGTGGTCGAAGCACTGGATCAAGGTGGGTTTCGACGCGATCGAAGCCGTGCTGGCGGGCGGTGGACACACGGGCAAGTTCTGCGAGGGCGATACCCCGACGCTCGCGGATTGCTGCCTGATTCCGCAGGTTTACAACGCGCGCCGTTTCGAGGTGTCATTGTCGCCGTATCCGGCGATTGCAGCGATCGACGCGGCCTGTGCCCGGCTCGAGGCGTTCAAGCGCGCCGCGCCGGAAGCGCAGGCGGATGCACCGCCTGCATAGTCGACTTCCCCTTTCGCTTGCGAAGGGCGGAGCGGCTACGGCCGACTGGATCGGCCGTGAACGGCGCAGCCGGCCCAAAGGGCGATCGCCAAGGATGGTGCGAGCAAGCGAACGCGAGCGCAACGCGGGAGAGGGACGGTTTTTCGTTGCACGAAGACCACATCCCCACGAAGTCGGCACCTCCGGCAGGCGACATCGACCCCCTCCGTGCCGAAGGGGGTGACTGAAATATTTCAGTTTGCTGTCGCGGCCTTGCGCACCGGCGCAGCCGCAGTTTCCGCCTCGGCGTCCAGCGCATTCGCGACGCGCTGCTGTTCGGCTTTGAGCTTGCCGGGCAGGTGTGAACCATAACTTGCGAGGTATTCGCCGATCGCGGCTTCTTCCTCACGCCACTCGGCGTTGCCCACACGGAACAATTCGTCCAGCGCGCCATCGGCAAGATTGAGTCCTTCGAGATTCAGGTCTTCCGCGCGTGGCAGGTTGCCGATCGGCGTTTCGACGGCGCCGGCTTCACCGGCGACGCGTTTAAGCATCCACTCCAGCACGCGCATGTTGTCGCCGAAACCGGGCCACAGGAACTTGCCGTCCTTGCCCTTGCGGAACCAGTTGACATGGAACACCTTCGGAAGCTTGGCCCCGGGCTGGTCGAACGACAGCCAGTGCGCGAAGTAGTCGCCGTAGTTGTAGCCGCAGAACGGCTTCATCGCCATCGGGTCGCGGCGGATGTTCACGCCCACGTCGGTCGCGGCAGCCGTGGTTTCCGAGGCCATCGACGCGCCGACCAGCACGCCGTGGGTCCAGTCGCGCGCCTCGAACACCAGCGGCACGCGCGCGGCGCGGCGGCCGCCGAACACGATCGCGTCGATCGGCACGCCTTGGTCGTTCTCGGCTTCGGGCGACCAGCTCGGGCACTGGCTGGCGCGCACGGTGAAGCGCGAATTCGGGTGCGCGGCGGGCCCGTTTGCAGGGTTGTAGTCGCGCCCCTGCCAGTCCTTCACGGGCTTGCGATCATCCAGCCCCTCCCACCACGGCTGGTTGTCGCCGGTGACGGCGACGTTGGTGAAGATGGTGTCGTGCTGCAGCATCGCCAGCGCGTTCGGATTGGTCTTCCTCGACGTGCCGGGCGCGACGCCGAAATAGCCAGCCTCGGGGTTGATCGCGTACAGGCGGCCATCCTTGCCGGGACGCATCCAGCAGATGTCGTCGCCGACCGTCCACACTTTCCAGCCGTCCTGGCGATAGCCTTCCGGTGGAATCAGCATCGCGAGGTTGGTCTTGCCGCAGGCCGACGGGAACGCCGCCGCGACGTAGCGGATTTCGTGCTGCGGATTTTCGATGCCGACGATCAGCATGTGTTCGGCCAGCCAGCCTTCGGCGCGCGCCTGCCACGAACCAATGCGCAGCGCGTGGCACTTCTTGCCGAGCAGCGCGTTGCCGCCGTAGCCGGAACCGAACGACTTGATGGTGAGCTCTTCCGGGAAGTGCATGATCCAGCGGCGCTCGGGATCGAGTTCGCCGATCGAGTGCAGCGCCTTGACGAAGCTGCCCTCGCGCTCGATGCGTTGCAGCGCGGCGGTGCCCATGCGGGTCATCAGGCGCATGTTGGCGACCACGTACGGCGAGTCGGTGATCTCGACGCCGCACCGTGACAGCGGCGAACCGAGCGGACCCATGCAATACGGGATCACGTACAGCGTGCGGCCTTGCATGCAGCCGTCGAACAGCGCGTCGATCTTCGCGTGCGCCTCGGCCGGATCCATCCAGTTGTTGTTGGGGCCGGCGTCGTCCTTGTCCTTGGTGCAGATGACGGTGAGCTTTTCGACGCGCGCGACGTCCTTCGGATCGGAGCGGTGCAGGTAGCAGCGCGGATGGGTTTCCTGATTCAGTTCGATCAGGTCGCCCGTCTTCAGCATCTCGTCCACGAGCTGCTTGTATTCGGCGTCGGAGCCGTTGCACCAATGGATGTGATCGGGTTTCGTTTTTCTTGCGACGTCGTCAACCCATCGGTTCAGAGAATCGAGTTTGCTTGGCATCGGTTGTGATACTCCAGAAGGAAAGCTTTGCAATTGCGTGCATCAGGCGCGGGGGGCCGTCGTCGTGGCGCGAAGGCAGGATGATATTTTTGTGACCCTCGCCGCGACCGATCGAGCGTGCCGCGTCAGCCTGATGCCGGGAAATGCCGTAGCGCCTTGGAAGCGGGCGGGGAAGTGACGTTAGTCTGCGCCTGCGGGCTTTGCAAGGCGCACCGCGGGTACGCGATTGTGCGGGTGCAGCATACGAAAAGGGACGGAGGGAATTAAGTTGCAACTTAATTCCCTCCGTCCCTCATCAAGGAACCAGTGTCGCGATCACGTGCTCCACGTACGCTTCGTACTGCTCGTGCGACAGGTGCGGCAGTTCCAGCGTCAGGTTCAGTTGCAGGAAGCCCACGTAGGCCGCGTAAGTCAGCCGTGCGCGGTGGTGCGCGGCGCCCGGACCGAGGCCGGTCTCGCGAAAGGCGGCTTCCAGGAAATCCATGCGCCGCTGCGAGACCCGGGTCATGGTGGGCTGCACCAGCGGGTGGTCCAGCGCCTGCAGCAGCGCGGCATAGATGCGGTGCGCCTGGGCCTCGCCGGAAACCCAGCGGAACAACGCGCCCAGCCGCTCGCGCGGGCGATCACCGGCGGCGCCGATGTGCTGTTGCAGTTCGCCGTCGTCGTCGGCTTCCCAGCGGTTCAATGCCGCCTGCAGCAGGGCTTCGCGGTTCCTGAAATGCCAGTAGAAGCTGCCCTTGGTGACGCCGAGGCGACGCGCCAGCGCCTCGACGGCCAGCGCGCCGACGCCCTCCTGGGCGATCATTTCCAGCGCACCGCGTTCCCAGTCGGCCGCAGAAAGCCGGGCGTGCGCGCGGCCGCGGCGCGGGGGCTGGGTGCTGGCTCCGGTCGAGGCGGCGGAATGCGTGGGCATGACCGTACTGTAGCGTATTGACAGGTCTTCGGCACAAATCCATACTGGCGCGTATGGAAAAGATCGAAGCGCCCGCCGAGGCACGCCTCAGCACGCTGCCCGCCCGCGATGGCTTGCCGCTCGCGGTCGCAACGCGCGGCCCCGCCGACGCACCCGCGGTATTGTTCGCCCACGGTTTCGGTCAGAGCCGGCGTGCCTGGGTGCGGGCCGCGGAAGGGTTGGCCATGCACGGCTGGCGCACCGCCACCTTCGATGCGCGCGGCCACGGTGACAGCGGGCGCCTGGCGGACGGGGGCTATGTCCTGGAACAGTTCGTCGGCGATTTGCTGACCGTGGCGGGTTCATTGGACGCGCCGCCGGTGCTGGTGGGTGCGTCGATGGGCGGTTTGCTCGGCATCGTCGCCGCGGGCGAAACCCGGCCCGACCCGTTTCGCGCGCTGGTGCTGGTGGACATCACGCCGCGCTGGGAAAGCGAGGGCGTCGAACGGATGCTGGGGTTCATGCGCGCGCATCCGCAGGGTTTCGCATCTCTGGACGAAGCCGCTGACGCGGTGGCTGCCTACCTGCCGCAGCGGCGACGCCGCAAGGATCGTTATGAACTGGCGCAGCTGCTGCATCACGGCGCGGACGGACGCCTGCGCTGGCATTGGGATCCGGCATTGCTGGATACCGTGGCGCACGAGGGTGAGCGGCACCAGCAACGCCTGTTGAAGGCGGCGCGGAACATCGACGTGCCGGTGCTGCTGGTGTCCGGCGGGCGCAGCGACATCGTGTCCGAAGCCACCGTTGCGGAATTCCTCGAAGCCGTGCCGCACGCGCACCACGTCGAAATCCCGCACGCGACACACACCCTCGCGGGTGACGACAACGCCGCGTTCACGGCCGCAATCGAACCATTCTTGAATACACTTTCCAAGAGGACGGAGGGAATTGAACCGCCCGCACAGGACACGCGCACCGTAGTCCACTTTCCGCCGGCTTGATTCCCTCCGTCCCCTTTCAGGAGGTTTGCCATGAACACCCTCATCATCCTGGTTTGCACCGCGATCGTCGGCATGGCCTGCGCGTATTTCCGCAGCCGCCTCTGGCAATGGACGCTGGCGACGATCGCGACGATCCTCGTGGCCGGGTTCGGACTGCATGCACCCACGCCGATGTGGGTGCTGCTCGGCATCTTCCTGGTGCTCGTCGCGCTGCCGTTGAACGTGACGCCGTTGCGCCGGGGATTGTTCGCGGCGCCGCTGCTGAACCTGTTCCAGCGCGTGCTGCCGAAGATTTCCGAAACCGAACAGGTCGCGCTGGATGCGGGCACCGTCGGCTTCGAGGGCGAGCTGTTTGCCGGCAAGCCCGACTGGTCCAGGTTGCTGACCGAACCGAAGCCGCAGCTCTCGGCCGAGGAACAGGCGTTTCTGGACGGGCCGTGCGAAAAGCTGTGCGCGATGATCGACGACTGGCACATCACCCACGAGATCGCCGACCTGCCGCCGGAGATCTGGGATTTCATCAAGCGCGAAGGTTTCTTCGCGATGATCATTCCGAAGCAGTATGGCGGCCGGCAATTCTCGGCGCTCGCGCACTCGGCTGTGCTGCAGAAACTTTCCAGCATGTCGGCGACGCTGTCGTCACTGGTTGCGGTGCCGAACTCGCTCGGTCCGGCGGAACTGTTGCTGCGTTACGGCAGCGAGGAGCAGAAGAACCACTACCTGCCGCGTCTGGCCGACGGCCGCGAGGTGCCGTGCTTCGCGTTGACCGGTCCGTACGCGGGTTCGGATGCCACGTCGATTCCGGACTACGGCATCGTGTGCAGACAAAACGTCGATGGCAAGGAAACACTGGGCATCAAGCTCACCTTCGACAAGCGTTACATCACGCTGGCGCCGGTCGCGACGTTGGTCGGGTTGGCGTTCCGGATGTACGACCCCGAGCATCTGCTGGGTGACAAGGAAGACCTCGGCATCACGCTGGCGCTGATACCGCGCGAAACGAAGGGACTCGAAATCGGCCGCCGGCATTTTCCGCTCAACATCCCGTTCCAGAACGGGCCGTTGAGCGGCAAGGATGTGTTCGTGCCGATCGACACCTTGATCGGCGGTCCGCACATGGCCGGCCATGGTTGGCGCATGCTGGTCGAGTGCCTGTCGGTCGGCCGCGGCATTTCGCTACCGTCGAACGCGACCGGTTTCGTGCGGCTGGCGGTTGCCGCGACCGGCGCGTACGCGCGCATCCGCAAGCAGTTCGGTTTGGCGGTCGCTCGTTTCGAAGGCGTCGAGGAAGCGCTGGCGCGGATCGGCGGCTACGCCTATGCGGTCACCGCGTTGTCGCGTGCGTCGGCCGCGGCGGTCGATCGTGGCGAGAAGCCGGCGGTGGCTTCGGCCATCGCGAAGTGCCACGCCACCGATCTCGGCCGCCAAGTCATCCAGGACGCGATGGACGTGCACGGCGGCAAGGCCATTCAGCTCGGGCCGTCGAATTATCTCGGCCGCATGTGGCAGGGTGCGCCGATTCCGATCACGGTGGAAGGCGCCAACATCATGACCCGCAGCCTGATGATCTTCGGGCAGGGCGCGATCCGCTGCCATCCGTGGATATTGAAAGAAATGCGGGCCGTGCAAGAGCCTGATCGAGCCAAGGCGCTGGGCGATTTCGACATGGCGTTGTTCGGGCACATTGGCTTTGGTATTTCCAACGCGGCGCGTGCGTTCGTGCTGGGCGTCACGTTCGCGAAATTCGGACGGGCACCGGGCGATGCCTACACCCGCCGTTACTACCGCAAGTTGAATCGCTATTCCGCGTGTCTCGCATTGCTGTCCGATACCGCGATGGGCGTGCTGGGCGGCAAGCTGAAGTTCAAGGAGAAGATCTCCGCGCGTCTCGGCGACGTGTTGTCGCATCTCTACATTTGCTCGGCGATGCTGAAGCGCTACGAGGACGAGGGCCGCCCCGAAGCCGAGCGGCCGATGCTCGCCTGGGCATTCCATGATTCGGTGTGGCGCATGCAGATGGCGCTGGACGGCGTGATCCGCAACTTCCCGGTGCGCCCGGTGGCGTGGCTGGTGCACACGCTGGTGTTCCCGTTCGGCCGCCGCGAAGTGCCGCCCTCCGATCGTCTGGGCCGTCGCGTCGCCGCGATCCTGACCGCGCCGAACAGCGCGCGCGACGCGCTCATAAAGGGCATCTACCTCACGCAGACGCCGAACAACCCGGTTGGCCGGATGCACGCGCTGCTGCCCGACGTGGTCGCGGCCGAGCCGATCGAACGCAAGTTCCTGAAGGCGGTGAAGGCCGGCGGTGTGCGCGCGCACGATTACCTGGGTCAGTTGGCCGAGGCGCAGGCGCAAGGTGCGATCAGCGAAACCGAACGCGCGATGCTGGAACGCCTGCGCCGCGCCACCGCGGAGTTCATCAACGTGGACGATTTCGATCCGGAGGAGTTGCGCGCAAAGATCGTACACGGCGGCGCCGACACGCAACGCTCGCTGCATATCGCGTAGCTGAAAGGGTTCGCTCGTGCTATGGGCTTCCGCGTTGCTGGTCGCGAGCGACCTCGGCGCGCCGGATCATCTGCCGGACTTCCGGTACGGCATGTGTCGCGACGAGTTCCACTTCGGGATGTTCGCGCGCGAACACACGGAATATTTCATCGGCAAACGCCGGACCGATGGTCGTGACACCTTGGAAATCCAACATGACGTGCTGGAACCGGTCCACACGTTGCATCAGCCGCTTGGCTTGCGAGCGTGAAATCAGATTTTCGTCGCCGATTTGCGCCAATCTCACGGGCACGATGGTTCTGGCGAAGCTGTAGTCGTCGGGTCCGCTGGAGTATTCCTCGAACACCTGCCCCAGTATCCGCGGTGAATCGGTGGCGATCGACATGATGATCGTGGTCCCGGACCGGACGCGCTTCGGACTGGCTTCCGTCAGGACGTCCTTGTCGAAGCCCACGAGGTGATCGAATACCAACCCACCTGAAGCTATTTCGAAATGGTCAAAGGCGCGGGAGGTAAAGAAAACGCCTTCTCCGGTATGCCGTGCGGGATCGGTCGTGAATTTGCCCTTGGACAGTTCCAGCAAGGCGAGCCGATCATCCGGCAGCTCCAAGGCTGCGGCGATCTTGCGAAAGATTCCGATGCCGTCATCCGAGACCCGAAGATCTGCCTCGCCGTCCTTGGAGATCACGGTCACAGTCAGTTTCTTCCCTTCCGAGTGATCAATGGCGTTGTTGACCATTTCGGTCAAGCCGTAATGCGCGATGTCGATGATGTTCGCGGGCAAATTGTTCAATAGCGGTGCAACGTCACGACTCCACACCTGATCTTCAGTCAGGCCCTTCAAGGGATGTTCGAATTCGCCGAAGCGCGTCGGGCCAAGTACGTAGGTGGGGCGAGTGGTTCCGGAGCGGGCAAGAAACCCGGATTCCACCAAAGCGCGCGCGCGCGCGGCGGTAGTCTGCCTGCTGACGCCTAGCTGCGATGCAACGAAGCTGGTGAGGTCGCGGGGATGTGCCGCCACTGCCGCGAGCAGGGCGGCATCAATCTGATCTGAACGGTTTTTGGCCACTTGGAAAGTGTAAAGCCAGAACGCAAAATTGTAAAGTAAATTTATTCATATTGTAAAGTGATGTGCTCATTGGCATGCCAGAACAGCGCCAGCACCTGGCCCGCGGCGGGCCTTCAGCGTCGAAGGTTTTCGCTGAGCGGCGCACGCGCCCTGTGCGTGAGAGTGGCTTGACTTTCAGGTTGTGCGACCGGCGAAGCCGAAATCAGGCCGCCACGCTGGCGTGTTCGCGGGTATCCGTGAAGGTGACCGCGGGCCAGCGTTCCTGCACGAGCTGCAGGTTCACGCGCGTGGGCGCCAGATACACCAGTTGCTCCGCGGCGTCGATGGCAAGGTGCATGGCGTTGCGCTCGCGGAAGTCGGCAAGCTTTTTCGCATCGTCGCAATGCACCCAGCGCGCGGTGACGACGCCCACGTTCTCGAATGCACAGTCGACGTTGTATTCGTCCTTCAAGCGGTACGCGGCGACGTCGAACTGCAGCACGCCGACTGCGCCCAGGATCAAGTCGTTCGACATCAGCGGGCGGAAGAACTGCGTCGCGCCTTCTTCGGACAATTGGGCGAGACCCGCGCGCAGCGCCTTCATCTTGAGCGGGTCGCGCAGGTGTGCGCGGCGGAACAGTTCCGGCGCGAAGTTGGGAATCCCGGTGAACACCAGCTTTTCACCCTCGCTGAAACTGTCGCCGATCGAGATGGTGCCGTGGTTATGCAGCCCGATCACGTCGCCGGGATAGGCTTCTTCCGCGATCTCGCGTTCGGACGCCATGAAGGTCAGCGCGTTGGCCAGCTTCACCTCCTTGCTGGTGCGCACCTGCAGCGCCTTCATGCCAGATGTATAGCGGCCCGAGCACACGCGCAGGAACGCCACGCGGTCGCGGTGCGCGGGATCCATGTTGGCCTGGATCTTGAACACGAAGCCGGAGAGCTTTTCTTCCTCGGGCGACACTTCGCGCGTCGCGCTGGTGCGGGGTTGCGGTGACGGCGCGTGCTCGACAAAGAAATCCAGCAGCGGCTGCACGCCGAAATTGTTGATGCCGGAGCCGAAGAACATCGGCGTCTGATCGCCGGCGAGGTATTTTTCGATATCGAACGGATGCGAGGCGCCTTGCACCAGTTCCAGTTCTTCGCGCAGTTCCGCAAGTGCTTCGGCGCCGATGCGCTTTTCGAGTTCCGGGTCGTCGAGGCCTTTCAGGATCGTCGAATCCTGGCGCGTGAAGTTGCGCCCGGACTCGTACAAATGCACCTCGTCGTCGAGCAGGTGGTAAACGCCTTTCAGGCGCTTGCCCATGCCGATCGGCCAGGTGACGGGCGCGCACTGGATCTTCAGGATGCTTTCGACTTCGTCCAGAAGCTCGATCGGCGAACGGCTCTCGCGGTCGAGCTTGTTGATGAAGGTCATGATCGGCGTGGTGCGCAGGCGGCAAACGTCCATCAACTTGATGGTGCGTTCCTCGACACCCTTGGCGCAGTCGATCACCATCAGCGCGGAATCGACCGCGGTCAGCACCCGGTAGGTGTCTTCGGAAAAGTCCGCGTGGCCGGGCGTGTCCAGCAGATTGACGATGCGGCCCTCGTACGGAAATTGCATCACCGACGAGGTGACGGAGATTCCGCGTTCCTTTTCCATCGCCATCCAGTCCGATGTCGCGTGGCGCGTGGACTTGCGCGATTTCACCGCGCCGGCCATCTGGATGGCGCCGCCGAACAGCAGCAGCTTTTCGGTCAGCGTGGTCTTGCCCGCGTCAGGGTGCGAGATGATCGCGAAGGTGCGGCGGCGCCTGGTTTCGGTGGAGTGGTCGGACATGGAAGACGGGTTTGCGAAAAGCGCAAACCCGCCATTCTAGCGGCGCCCGTCAAGCCACCCAAAGCACGTCATTGCGTGAGCTTGGTCAGCAGCTTGTGCCAGAAATCCAGCGCCCACGGCACGTTCGACGCCAGCAGCTTTTCGTTCAGGCCGTGCGCAAACGTGTCGTTGGGCTTGGAAAAGCTGGGATCGACGCCGTAGCTCGGCACCCCGGCATTGCGGAAATACATGCTGTCCGACGCTCCGGCCGACATGCCCGGCACGATGTCGAGACCGGGATAGCGCTGATGCACGACCGCGCTGACCGCATCCACCACGTCCTTGCGCAGCGGTGACGCCGGGCTTTCCACCGGCGGCGGCGGGCGCACGGTGATCTTGACGCTCGGGTCGTCGATCACCTTCGTGAGCGTGGCCTGTACCGCGGCGACATGCGTGCCGGGGAAGATGCGGCAATTGACGTTGGCATCCGCGCGCTGCGGCAGTGCGTTCAAGGCGTGGCCGCCATCCAGCATCGTGGCGACGCAGGTGGTGCGGATCTGGCCGACGTAGGCCGGGTCGGCGGAGAGCACCGCGGCGGCCTTGGCGTCGTCAGGATTGGCGGCGAACGCGCGCATTGCCTCGGCGATCGGGCCGGTGTTGTGCTCGCCCGTCGCCTTCAACGACGCCAGGGTGATCTCGCTGTGCTTTACCGGGAATTGATACGCGGCCACGTGATCCAGCGCCTTGGCCAATCGATAGATCGCGTTCTTCGGCACATCGGGCTCGCTGGAATGGCCGCCGGCCGAGGTGACGGTCAACTTGAAATCGGCGTAGATTTTTTCGGCGGCCTGGATTTCGTACACGACCGGCTTGTCCTGCGCGTTCAGGGTGCCACCGCCCGCGTCGGCGTTGAGCAGGAACTCGGCATCGTGGTAGCGCTTGGCGAGTTCGCGCGTGGAGGCCATGTTGGTCTCCTCGTCGCCGGAAAACACCATGATCATGCTGCGCTTCGGCACGTAGTGTTCGCGCTTGAACCGCATGAAGGTTTCGATCAGCGCGATCACGTTGGTCTTCATGTCGGCGACGCCGCGGCCGTACAGATAGCCGTTTTCCTCGACCAGCTTGAAAGGATCGCGTTGCCAGTCGGCCGGATTGGCGGCGACCACGTCCATGTGCGCTGACAGCAGGATCGGCTTCAGCGTTTTATCGCTGCCGCGGTAATGCACCATCAGCGCGGCGGTATGTTCGACCGGAATGATCTCGATGTCGGATTTGGCGAAGCCGGCCGATTCAAGTTTGCCGGCAAGGTACTGCGCGAAGGCCGGCACCTGATCCTTGCCCTCGACGGTCTGCGCGGCAATGGCGTGGCGCAACATGGCCATGGTTTCCGGCATCGCCTGTTGGGCGGTATCGCTTCGCGCGGACGGCACCCACGCGGCGACGAACACGATGCAGGCGGCGATCAACAGGCGCACGAATGGCATGGCAGGCTCCCGGTGGATACGAATCCGCCAAGAGTAGCCGCTTGCGCGCCGGTCATCGTGTGCCGTACGTCACTTCGCCAGCGCGGGCAGCAGTTCGTGCCAGAAATCCAGCGAAGCGGGCAGCTCGCTGGCGAGGATCCGTTCGTTGTAGCCGTGCGCGTGCACGTCGCCCGGCTTGGCGAACGCGGGACTGACGCCATAGGTCGGCACGCCGTGATTGCGGAAATGGCGGCTGTCGGATGAGGCTGGGATCATCGTCGGGATCACTTCGATTCCCGGAAACCGCTGGTGCACCGCCTGCGTTACCGCCGTCATCACCTGCGGCAGGACGGGATACGAGATCGGCCCCAGAACGGGCGTTGGGTCCTGCACGCTGACCTTGATGGCGGGATCGGCGACGGCACGCTGCAGTTGCTGCTGTACCGCGGCGACCGTGCCGCCGGGAAAGATGCGGCAGTTGACGTTCGCGGTGGCCTTCTCGGGCAGCGCGTTGCGTGCGTGGCCGGAGGTGAATTCGGTCGCGACACAGGTGGTGCGGATCTGGCCGACGTATGCGGGATCGGCCGAAATCACCGCCGCGGCCTTGGCGTCGCCCGGGTGTTCGGCAAAACGGTGCAGCGCCTCCGCGAGCGGCCCTTGCATGCGCGCGCTGCTGGCCTTGAACGATGCCAGCGTGATGCCGTTGTACTTCACCGGGAATTGGTAGGCTGCGATCTTTTGCATCGCCGCGGACAGCTTGTAGATCGCGTTGTCGGGATTCGGTTCGCTGGAATGCCCGCCGGGTGAGGTCGCAGTGATGAGAAAATCCGCGTAACCCTTTTCGGCGGCGACCACGCCGAACATGACTGGCTTCAGGTTGGCGTCGTACTCGCCCGACCAGCCATCGGCATCGAGCGCGAACTCGGCATCATGGAAGCGCTTGGCAACGGCCTCGGCAGTGAACTCGTTGGTTTCCTCGTCGCCGGTCAGGGCCAGGATGATGTCGCGTTGCGGCACGAAGCCTTCGCGCTTCAGGCGCATGAAAGTTTCGACCAGCGCGACAGTCTGGTCCTTCATGTCCGCGACGCCACGCCCGTAATAGTACGGGCCGTCCTTGACCAGCTTGAACGGTTCGTGATCTTTCCAACCTTCGGCATTGGCGGGCACCACGTCCATGTGCCCATGGACGATGAAGGGCTTGCCCTCGCCCTTGCCGCGGTAGCGCACGACCAGCGCTTCGGTGTTGCCGACGGGGATGGTTTCGATGTCGGCCTTCGCGAAGCCGGCGGTTTCCAGCTTGTCCGCGAAGTAGCGCGCCAGTGCCGGCACCTGGTCCTTGCCCTTCACGGTCTGCACCGAGATCGCGTGGGTCAGCATGCCCATGTATTCCGGCATCGCGTGCGCTGTGTTTTCTGCGGCAAGCGACAGCGGACAGCCGAGCGCCAGGATCAGCGAACCCAACAACAACGTGCGGTGCGTGGACATGCGGTCTTCCCCGATGCGTCGAAAAGGTCTCAGGGTAGCGCCGCGCCGGCGCTCGCGCACGTCACATCGCGTGTCATCCGTTGCGTCGCCAGCGTCGCCGAATCGCGCGCTGCCGGCTCGATGGCATGCGCGAGCGTGCTCACTTTTGACCGGATTCCGGACGGTTGCAGTTGACCATCCAGTGTGCGCCGAAACGATCGGTGAACATTCCAAAGCGAAGCGCCCACGAAGTTTCCGCAATCGGCATGTCCACGTTGCCGCCTTGGCTCAACGCGGCGAACAGGCGCTCGGCTTCTTCCGGCTTGTCGACGTGAAGCGAAACCCGGCTGCCATGGATGCCCGGATACGGTTCCCCGTTCGGCGGGCACCAGTCGGACGCCATCAACTGGGCGCCACCGGCATCGAGTCGCACATGGGCAATCAGGTTGCGCATTGCTGCCGGCATCCGTTCGCTGTCCGGCATTTCGCCGAAGGTCACTTTCATCGAGACTTTTCCGCCCAGGCACTTGGCGTAGAAATCGAAGGCTTCCGCGGCCTGGTTGTTGAAAAACAGGTAACTGACCAGTTGCATGGGTGTCTCCTCGGCGGTGGTGGGATGTTCGTCTTGACGACGAATGAGGTTGCGTGGATTCGACAAGCGCCCGCGACGCGCGTTCAGGTCGCTTCGGACAACGCGGACCAGGGTTCATGCGAGGCATCCCGTTTTGTGACCATCCATAACCGGCGCCATGCGGTGCGCGAGACGGCATGGCGCGCATCCGGGTGCAAGCAGTCTAAGAACATCAATTAGCATATGGGTGTATGGACGTCTATACGGCTATTGACACATGAATTTTCCGTCGCTAGATTGTGCCCATTGCTCATCGAGACCGGCTGAGGGACAGGCCCTTGGAAGCCGGGGCAACCCGCGGGACCGCAAGGTTCCGCACGGTGCCAACTCCTGCGGAGGCGCGATGCGCCGCCCGAGAGATGAGTCGCGAAATCCCGCCACGCGCGGGATTGGACGGCCGTTTTCGGTTCTCCGCATGACTCGATGCCCGGGCATTGCAAGGAGAACCGTCATGAGTCTTGCCGTCGCACCCGAAACCACCGAGTCTTTCGTGCAACAGGCCTCGCGCATTCCCCGCGTGGACGCGCCATTCGCCTGCCAGCGCGGCACGCGCGAAATCCGGGTCACGCCACGCTATGTCGGACATCCGGTGACGGTCCATGTGCGTTACTTGTGGGCAGGCGTACCGGGCGCGCCCACCGTGATCGTGCAGGGCGGCATTTCGGCCGATCGGGATGTCTGCGCGACCGCCGAGCACGCCGCGCCCGGATGGTGGGAGACGCTGGTCGGCCGTGGCCGTGCGATCGACCTCGACCAGGTGCGCGTGCTGGCGATCGACTGGCTGGATGCCGATGACCTGGAATCGCCCTCGGTGTCCAGCGAAGACCAAGCCGATGCGCTGGCGGCGCTGCTGGACGCCCTGAGCATCGCGCGCGCCGAGGTTTTCGTGGGTGCTTCGTACGGCGCGATGGTCGGGTTGGCGTTCGCGGCCCGCCACGCCGATCGCCTCGGCAAACTCGTCGCGCTGGCCGGCGCGCACCGGCCGCACCCGTATGCGACGGCACAACGCGCGGTGCAGCGCGGCATCGTCAAGCTCGGCCTCGACAGGAGCTGCGTGGATGAAGCCTTGTCGCTGGCGCGCCAACTGGCACTGACCACGTACCGCAGCGGCGAGGAAATCGGACGGCGCTTCTCCGGCGGTGCTGAATACCGTGACGGCCGCTTCCAGTTGCCGGTCGAAGGCTGGCTCGAGCACCACGGCCGCCGCTTCGTTGCGCGCTTCGACGCGAATCGCTACCTCGCGCTGTCGGAATCGATCGATCTGCACGACATCGATCCGAAGGCCGTGCGCGTGCCGACCTCGTTGATTGGCTTCGCCAGCGACCGGCTGGTGCCACTTGCGGACCTGTGCGCATTGCAGCAACGCCTCGGTGCGCCCGCCAGCCTTGAAGTGATCGAAACGCCGTTTGGCCACGACGGCTTCCTGAAAGAACACGAACGCCTCGCGCCGTTGCTGCGCGAAGCCCTGAACGAATGCGGAGCGTGACATGACGAGCATTGCATCCTGTACGCGCGTGGTGCGCGCCGGCATCGAGACCGACACGCAGCACGGTGCGGTGGTGCCACCGCTGCATCTGTCGACGAATTATTCGTTCGCCGGTTTCAACGAGAAACGCGAGTACGACTATTCACGCAGCGGCAATCCCACCCGCGATCTGCTGGCCGAAGCATTGGCCGACCTGGAACAGGGTGTCGGAGCGGTGGTGACGGCCAGCGGCATGGCCGCGGTCGCGCTGGCGCTGGAGCTGGTGCCGGGCGGCGGCAAGGTGCTGGCCGCGCACGATTGCTACGGCGGCACTTGGCGCCT
>DATFGL010000118.1:0-5331 GCA_035249465.1 Rhodanobacteraceae bacterium
GAACACCAGGTCGTCTACACCACGCTGCATTTCGATACGCCGTGGTCGATCGACAGCTACCGCCAGACGGGCGGTTGGCAGGCGTGGGAAAAAATCCTGGCCGAAAAAACCGATCCGGCCGCGATCATCGACGAGCTGAAGAAGAGTTCTTTGCGCGGTCGCGGCGGCGCGGGCTTCCCGACCGGCATGAAGTGGTCGTTCATGCCGCGCAACGCGCCCGGCCAGAAATACATCCTGTGCAATTCGGACGAATCCGAGCCCGGCACCTGCAAGGACCGCGACATCCTGCGCTTCAATCCGCACGCGGTGCTCGAAGGCATGGCGATCGCCTGCTACGCGACGGGCTCGACCGTTGCGTACAACTATTTGCGTGGCGAGTTCCACCACGAGCCGTTCGAGCACATCGAGCAGGCGCTGCACGAGGTGGAAGCCGCCGGTTTGCTCGGCAGGAACATCCGCGGCAGCGGCATCGACGTCACCATCCACAACGCATTGGGCGCGGGCGCCTACATTTGCGGCGAGGAAACCGCGCTGATGGAATCGCTGGAAGGCAAGAAGGGCTGGCCGCGCTACAAGCCGCCGTTCCCCGCCAACTTCGGTTTGTACGGCCGGCCCAGCACCATCAACAACACCGAAACCTACGCGTCGGTGCCGGCGATCCTGCGCAAGGGCGCCGACTGGTTCCTGAACCTGGGCAAGCCCAACAACGGCGGTCCCAAGATTTTTTCGGTGTCGGGCCACGTCAACAAGCCGGGCAACTACGAAATCCGCCTCGGCACACCGTTCGCGGACCTGCTCGAAATGGCGGGCGGCGTGCGCAACGGTCACAAGTTGAAAGCGGTGATTCCGGGCGGCTCTTCGATGAAGATCCTGAAGGCCGACAAGATGATGGAATGCACCATGGACTACGACTCGATCCGCAACGCGGGTTCGGGCCTCGGTTCCGGCGCCGTGATCGTGATGGACGAGACCACGTGCATGGTGCGCGCCTGCGAGCGCATTTCCCGGTTCTACCACATGGAATCGTGCGGCCAGTGCACGCCATGCCGCGAAGGCACCGGCTGGATGCACCGGGTGCTGACGCGCATCGTGCAGGGTGGAGGCACGCCGGAAGACCTGCATCGCCTGAAAGCCGTCGCGGGCCAGATCGAAGGCCACACCATCTGTGCGTTCGGCGAAGCCGCCGCGTGGCCGGTGCAGGCCTTTCTCGCGAATTACTGGGACGAGTTCGAGTACTACTGCGAGAACGGGCGTTCGATGGTGGATGATCAGATGAAGGCAGCCGCATGAGTGCCATGGCCCAAAGCAATGTGCGCCGACGCTCGTCGCTTGGCTTCCCCCTTCCGCAGGAAGGGCGGAGCGATAGCGAACGCGCGCGCAGCGCGACGAGGGGGATGGCTTTTGTTCGTCACAGCATCATCCCCCCGCCGCTTAGCGGCGACCCCCTTCCTGTGGAAGGGGGTGAAAGCTGGCGTTGCCTCGGTTGCACCGGATCCCATGGAGCTTCCGCATGAGTGCGCAACCTAAAGACGCCGCGCCACCGGTCGAGATGGTGGAATTCGAAGTCGACGGCCATCCGGTCAGCGCGCCCAAGGGCGCGATGATCATCCAGGCCACCGATGCCGCGAAGATTCCGGTGCCGCGTTTCTGCTACCACGACAAGCTGCCGATCGCGGCCAGCTGCCGCCAGTGCATGGTGGAAGTCGAGATGGGTGGCAAGCTGATTCCCAAACCCCAGCCCGCCTGCGCGACACCGGTTGCGGCGGGCATGAAGGTGTTCACGCGTTCGCCCAATGCGTTGAAGTGGCAGCGCAACACCATGGAATTCCTGCTGATCAACCACCCGCTGGACTGCCCGATCTGCGACCAGGGCGGCGAGTGCGAGTTGCAGGATCTCTCGATGGGTTACGGCCGTTCGGTATCGCGTTTCACCGAACGCAAGCGCACCGTCGCGGACGAAAACATCGGGCCGCTGGTAGCGACCGAGATGACGCGCTGCATCCACTGCACGCGCTGCGTGCGTTTCGTGGGTGAGATCGCGGGCACCTACGAACTCGGCGACATGAGCCGCGGTGACAGCCACGTGATCGGTACCTACATCGGCCGCACGATCGAATCGGAATTGTCGGGCAACGTGATCGACGTATGCCCGGTCGGCGCGCTCACCGACAAGGTGTTCCAGTTCAAGGCGCGTGCGTGGGAGCTGATAGCGAAACCGTCGATCGGTTATCACGATGCGCTGGGATCCAACCTGTGGCTGCACACCAAGCGTGGCCAGGCGTTGCGCGCGGTGCCGCGCGACAACGAATCGATCAACGAATGCTGGCTGTCCGACCGCGACCGCTACAGCCATCAGGGCCTGTACGCGGAAGACCGCGCGCAACGCCCGATGATCCGCAAGGGCGGCGAGCTGGTCGAGGTCGATTGGGACGAGGCCATCGCCTTCGCCGCGACGGGCTTGAAAAAGGCCGGCAGCGACGTGGGCGCGCTGGTCGCGCCGATGGCGTCGTGCGAGGAGGGTGCGCTTCTGGCACGACTCGTCCGTGGATTGGGCAGCGAGCGCATCGACCATCGCCTGCGCGTGCAGGATTTCAGCGACGGCGGTCCATCCGGTGCCACGTTCGAAATGCCGGTGGAGGAGGTCGCCAAGGTGTCGGCGGCGCTGGTCATCGGCTGCAATCCGCGCCACGAGATGCCGCTGCTGAACCATCGGTTGCGCCACGCCAGCCGCCATGATGCCTCGAAGCATCCGGTTGCCAATCCGGCGCACTACGACATTTCCGAAGTGCGCGGCGGGAAGATCTTCGCGATCAATCCCGTGCATTTCGATTACAACATCGATCTGGCTGGCGAGAAGGTGTTTGCGCCGCAGGACTTCGTCGATGCGCTGCTGTGCACGGCGAAAGCCGCGGGCGTGCAGGGCGATGACCGCGCGCTCGCCGATGCGATCTCCGCGGCCGACGATCACGAGGACGCGCGCAAGTGGATCGCCGCGCTGCGCGAGGCGCCGTCGTCGGTGGTGATCCTGGGCGACGCCGCCACGCAACATCCGCAAGCGTCGTGGTTGCGCGCGCTGGCGCGCGGCATCGCCAGGGCGACGAACAGTGCGTACAACGAATTGCCGTCGGGCGCGAATGCTGTCGGCCTTGCACGCGTGGGCGCGCAGTTTTCGGGTGGTGCGAAGGCAATACTCGACCATGCACCGAAGGCGCTGGTTACCTGGCAAACGGGTTCGCAGGACACGTATGCCCCCGCCGCTTACGACAGGGCGCGCGAAGGCGCGGAGTTTTACCTGTATGCCGGTGCGTATGCGTGTGAAGGCGTCAAGCGCACCGCCGACGCCGTGCTGCCGCTGGGTCTGCCGCCGGAAATCGACGGCACCTGGGTGAACGCGGACGGCATCGTGCAAGCGGTCGCGGCGGGTTCTGCGTTGCCGGGCGAGGCGCGGCCGGGCTGGAAGGTATTGCGCGCACTGGGCGCGGCGTTGGGCATCGACGGGTTCGATTTCGTCGAGTTGGCCGATGTGCACGCGCGCATCGCGAGTGACGTGTCGAAGCCCGTTGCTCCCGCGAATCGAGCCCTCACCCGAAACCCTCTCCCGAGGGGAG
Source organism: Rhodanobacteraceae bacterium (assembly GCA_035249465.1). GTDB lineage: Bacteria > Pseudomonadota > Gammaproteobacteria > Xanthomonadales > Rhodanobacteraceae > 66-474. Next base: position 3,609 of record DATFGL010000118.1, read on the forward strand.
AGGGGCTATATCGCGTCGCGACGGTGGGGATTTATCGCACCGACGCGGTGGTGCGTCGCGCCAAGGCCTTGCAGGTGCATCCCCTCAATCGTGCGCCGGCCGTGCGCATCAACGTGGATGTTGCGCGCACGCTGGGCGTGCCCACGGCCGCGAAAGTGGACGTCAACGGCACGGTCCTGCCTGTCGTCGTCGACGCCGCGGTGCCGAATGGATGCGTGTGGATCGAGGCCGGTTACGCCGCCACTGCATCGCTGCCACCGCATGGCGCCGAACTCACCATCAAGGCGGTGACCGCATGAGCATGTCCTCCGACCCGATGATCTTCCTGTGGACGCTGGTGAAGATCCTCGTCATCGCGGTGCCGCTGATTATCGCTGTCGCAATGTACGTGTGGTGGGAACGCAAGGTGATCGGCTGGATGCACGTGCGCATCGGGCCGAACAAGATCGGTCCGTTCGGCCTGCTGCAGGCATTCGCCGACGTGGTGAAGCTCCTGATCAAGGAGATCATCATCCCCACCAACGCCAACCGTTTCCTGTATTTCACCGCGCCGCTGCTGTCGGTGATCCCGGCGCTGGCGGTGTGGGCGATCATCCCGTTCGACCACGGCGTGGTGCTCTCCAATGCCAACGCGGGCGTGCTGTTCCTGCTGGCGATGACTTCACTCGGCGTGTACGGGATCATCCTGGCCGGCTGGGCGTCCAACTCGCGCTACGCGTTGCTCGGCGCGATGCGTTCGGCCGCGCAGATGATCTCCTACGAGATCTGCATGGGCATGGCGCTGGTGTGCGTGCTGGTGCTGGCGGGCAGCCTCAACTTCACCGCGATCGTCGGGGCGCAGGCGGGCAGCAAGGGCCTGTTCGACTGGTTCTGGCTGCCGCTGTTGCCGATGTTTTTCGTGTATTACATCTCCGGCGTGGCGGAGACCAACCGCCTGCCGTTCGACGTCGCCGAAGGCGAGTCGGAAATCGTGGCCGGGTTCCACGTCGAATACTCGGGCTCGGCGTTCGCGTTGTTCTTCCTGGCCGAATACGCCAACATGATCCTGTTGTCGTTCCTCGCGCCGATCCTGTTCATGGGCGGCTGGCTCAGTCCGTTCCAGGGCTGGCACCTCGGCTGGTTTTCGCAGCCGGGCTGGTGGTGGCTGATCCTGAAATTCTTCCTGTTCGCCACGTCGCTGCTGTGGCTGCGCGCGACTTTCCCGCGCTACCGCTACGACCAGATCATGCGGCTGGGCTGGAAGGTGTTCATTCCCATCGCCATCGCGTGGGTTTTCGTGGCGGGCTGCCTGAAGTACTGGGGCATCGTCAGCATTGGCGCGGGGGCATAAGCCATGAATCGCGTTACCGGTTATTTCAAGAGCCTGCTGCTGGTCGAGCTGTTCCAGGGCATGGGCGTGACCCTGCGTTACCTGTTCAAGCCGAAGTACACGATGCGCTACCCGATGGAGCACATCCCCAAGTCGAACCGCTTCCGCGGCCTGCACGCGCTGCGCCGCTATGCGAACGGCGAGGAACGCCGCATCGCCTGCAAGCTGTGCGAAGCGGTGTGCCCGGCGCTGGCGATCACCATCGACTCGGCACCGCGCGAGAGCGATGGCCAGCGCCGTACCACGCGCTATGACATCGACTTGTTCAAGTGCATCTACTGCGGCTTCTGCGAAGAAAGCTGCCCGGTGGACTCGATCGTCGAGACGCACATCCACGAATACCACTTCGAACAT
>DATFGL010000119.1:0-2717 GCA_035249465.1 Rhodanobacteraceae bacterium
AAGGTCGCGGCAACGTTGGGGTAGAGCTTGAAATAATCAGTGGAGGTATCGAGGATGCGCACGTCCCCCGGCTGCAGCACGTAGCCATCCTTCGCCAGCTTGATCGCCGGCGCCATCACCTGCGCGCGGCTCATCGTGCCGTACTTCTTCAGCGCGTCGTCGAAGCCCATCACGGTGCCGGGCACGCCGACGCCGAGATAGGTTTTCGTGCTGCGCCCCTTCACCACCTTGCCGGCGGCGTTCCGCATCATGTCCGGCGTCGCGGCCAGCGGCGCCTTTTCGCGGAAGTCGAGGAACAGGTTGCTGCCGTCGGCCAGGTGCAGCGTCATGAAACCGCCGCCACCGATGTTGCCGCAGCATGGATGCACCACCGCCAGCGCATAACCGACCGCGACCGCGGCATCGACCGCATTGCCGCCCTGCTTCAGGATGTCCACGCCGATTTGCGTCGCGAGGTGCTGCGCGCTGACGACCATGCCGTGTTTCGCGCTGACCAGCGGTTCGTCGGGGCGCGCGGGCTGCGTGGTGCCCTGCACCTTCGCCTGCAGCGGACCGTCCTGCGCGGAGTGGGTGTCCTGCGCCGCGGCAAACGACACCGGTGAGGCGGCGACAGTGGCAACCAGAAAAACGGCGACAGCCAGCAACAACTTGCGCATGACGGATCCCGAATGCGGCACATCGTGTCGAGTGATCGAGCAAGAATGGATCGTCGCACACTGGATGTCAAAGGCAGCGACCCGCCTTTGACGGGGCCAACTTTTACCCCCTTCGATACGAAGGGCGGAGCGCAGCGAACGCGCGCGCAGCGCGAGTGTCGCTTGCCAAGGGCAAGCAACATCGGGGGGATGTCATTGATCACTGAAAAAGCCATCCCCCTCAATCCCCCTTCCTGCGGAAGGGGGAGGCAAAAAACCATCCTCTCGGTCGCAGCGCAGGCGTTCGCTTCGCTCCGCCCTTCCTGCGGAAGGGGGGAAGAGGATCACCCGGTTGTCAGCGCCTCGATCACCGGCGCCACCTGCGCTTCGCGGCCCAGCGCGCGGCCGACTTGCCCGAGGCGCCCGGACAGCGTCGCCGCATCCGGCGCGCACACCGTCGCGTGGCCGACCTTGCGGCCCGCACGCGGCGATTTGCCGTAGTCGTGCCAATGCGTTCCTGGAATCGCGAGCAGCTTGTCGCGGTCAGGCAGCGTACCGATCCAGTTGAGCATGCAGGAAGGAAAGCGCGCCGAAGTGTCGCCCAGCGGCATGCCGAGCACCGCGCGCACGTGGTTCTCGAATTGCGAGGTCACCGCGCCTTCGATCGTCCAATGGCCGGAGTTGTGCACGCGCGGCGCCATCTCGTTTCCGAGCAGCTGGCCATCCTTCACGAACAATTCCAGCGCGAACACGCCGACGTAGTCGAGTTTCCCGGCGATCGCGCGCGCATGCGCGAAGGCTGCCTCGTGGATGGTCCCGCCGCGCACGGCAGGCGCGAGGCTGGCAGAAAGAATGCCATCGACATGCCAGTTGCGCGTCACCGGCCAGGCGCGGAATTCGCCATCGGCCGCGCGCACCGCGACCACCGACGCTTCGAAATCGAACACCACGAAGCCTTCCAGGATCAACCCGCGCGTTGCGGCCTGCGCACCCAGCGCATCCCAGGCGGCATCGGCGTCCGCCAAGGTTCTGATGCGGAACTGCCCCTTGCCGTCGTAACCCTCGCGGCGCGTTTTCAGGATCGCCGGCACGCCAATTTTCGCGAGCGCGGCATCCAGGCCGGCACGCGTCGCGACATCCGCGAAGTCGGCGGTGGGCAAACCGCATTCGCGGAACAGCGTTTTTTCCAGCACGCGATCCTGCGCAGTCGCAAGCGACAGCGCGTTGGGCGCGACGCGCGTATGTACGGTCAACCATTCGGCGGTCGCCGCCGGCACGTTCTCGAAATCGAAGGTCGCCGCGTCGATACCGCGCGCGAAGGGTTCCAGACCATCCAGCGCATTCCAGTCCGCATTGAGCAGTGGCGCGATCTGCCCCGCGCAGGCGTCCGCCGCCGGATCGACGATGCGAAAGCGCACGCCCAGCGGCGTACCGGCCAGCACCATCATCCTGGCGAGCTGGCCGCCGCCCAGAATACCCAGGGTCGGTTGAGCGTCAACCACGTCGAATCGAAAATGCCGAATCGCGCGATACCGCGCGGCACCCGCTCCCCCTCTCCCTTCCGGGGAGAGGGCAAGGGGTGAGGGGCAACAGCACCCGAGCGCCCATCATTTTTTCCCGCCCACGTTGCGCGGCCGCGGCGGTTCGAGACGGGGATCGGCATGCGCAAGCACTTCCCCGGTCTGACCATCGCGGAAACGATCCAGCGTGCGCGCGACTTCGCCGTCGTGCAGTGCGACGATTGCAGCCGCCAGCAACCCCGCATTCTTCGCGCCCGCCTCGCCGATCGCGAGCGTGCCCACCGGTATGCCGGCCGGCATCTGCACGATCGACAACAGTGAATCGAGTCCCTTCAATGTGCGCGACTGCACCGGCACGCCCAGCACCGGCAGGCGGGTCTTCGCGGCCAGCATTCCCGGCAGGTGTGCGGCGCCACCGGCGCCCGCGATGATCACCTCGATGCCGCGCGCGGCCGCGCCTTCGGCGTAAGCGAACAACTTGTCCGGCGTGCGATGCGCGGAGACCACCTCGACTTCATGCGCGATGCCCAGCGACGTCAGCATCTCGGCCGCGTGCCGCATC
>DATFGL010000120.1:0-3490 GCA_035249465.1 Rhodanobacteraceae bacterium
CGTGCTGACATCGTTGGGCGTGCACTTGCCGAAGTCGTGGCTGCTGGCGGTACCGAAGCTGCTGCCGGAACTCGCGTGGTTGCAACACGCCGCGCCCGGCAAGCCCGTCGAGTACGCGTACTGCTTCTGCCGGTTGCAACCGTAGAGGCGGTTTCGCGCGCGTAGCGCGCGACCTACTTTCCTTTCGGGGAAAGTAGGCAAAGCCATTGCGCCGGGCACGCCGGTTTCGGCAACGTCGTGTTGCCTCAACTTCCCTGCGCTTCTCGCGCCAAGCGGGCCGGCGCGAACTCGCACATCCCTGTGCTCGAACATGCGCGCCTTGCTCCCGCTTGGCGCTGTGATGCTCGGCGTCGTGCAAGGGCGCGGGAAGAGCTCTACTTTGTTGCGGTCATCCATGACCTGTGATCCTGCGACTTGTGACGATGTAGGCCATGGATGGCCGGTAGCGGAGCGACAACCGCGCCGTTGGTGGTGCCGAGAAGCGCAGCCGAACGGCAGAGCAAGCGCCGCATGTTTGAGCACAGGGAAGTGCGAGTTCGGCGCGGCTGCCGTTCGGCGAGCATCGCAGGGAAGGTGAGGCAACACGATGTTGTCGAACCCACCGCCACAGGCGCGATGGCTTTGGCTACTTTCGCCGAAACGAAAGTAGCTCGCTCGCCGCGGAGGCGAGCGAAACCAAAGCGGGAATGCAACGGTCTTGCGAGAAATCGAAAACCGGCACGATCGCATTGGCGGCAGGATCGTGCGCAGGAACAGCGCGCGGGATCGATGTGGCGATTCATCCCCCCGATGCTTCGCATCGACCCCCTTCCGTTGGAAGGGGATGAACATCGCATCACATCGACGACATGCCCATCCCGTAGGGATCGTCCTGCGGCAGGTCGCTGCCGGTGGCGCCCTCGGCCAGCCGGATCTTGAGCGCGAGGCCGTCGCGCGAGTCGGCTTTCGACAGGGCTTCTTCCAGGTCGATCGTGCCTTCCTTGTACAGCCGGTACAACGACTGGTCGAAGGTCTGCATGCCTTCTTCCAGGCTGCGTTCCATCGCCAGCTTGATCTCGTGCACCTCGCCGCGGCGCAGCAGGTCGCGGATGTGCGGGGTGTTGATCAACACCTCGGTGGCGGGCCGGCGGCGGCCGTCCTTGCCGACCACGAGGCGCTGCGAAATGATGGCTTTCAGGTTCAGGGCCAGGTTCATCAGGATGTTGCGGTGCGCGGCCTCGGGGAAGAAGTTGAGGATGCGTTCGATGGTCTGGTCGGCGTTGTTGGAGTGCAGTGTGGCCAGGCAGATGTGGCCGGTTTCGGAGAAGCCGATCGCCGCGTCCATGGTGTCGGTGTCGCGGATCTCGCCGATCAGGATCACGTCCGGCGCCTCGCGCATCGCGTTCTTCAGCGCCTCGTGGTAGCTGTGGGTGTCGAGCCCCACCTCGCGCTGGTTGACGATGGACTTCTTGTGGCGATGCAGGAATTCGATCGGGTCCTCGATGGTGAGGATGTGCCCCGCGGAGTTGGTGTTGCGGTAGTCGATCATCGACGCCAGCGTGGTCGACTTGCCGGAACCCGTCGCGCCCACGACGAGGATCAGGCCGCGCGGCTCCATGATCAGCTTCTTGTAGATCTGCGGCAGCAGCAATTCCTCGATGGATGGAATGTCGCTCTTGATCGCACGGATCACCAGCGCGACCTCGCCGCGCTGCTTGAACACGTTGACGCGGAAACGGCCGACATCCTTCACCGCCAGCGCCATGTTGTATTCGAGCTCGCGCTCGAACTTCGGCACCGAACCCTCGTCCATCAGCGAGTACGCGATCTTCTTCACCATGCCGGATGGCAGCGGCGAAGTGCCGAGCGCCGCCAGCCGGCCCTCGATCTTGATGTGCACGGGCGTGCCGGTGCTGAGGAACATGTCCGACGCACCGCGATCCATCATCAGCTTGAGGAAGTACCCGATGTCCATCATTGATCCCCGGTCTCGAAGGCCCGCGCAGGTCGTCGCGGCGTTGCAAAGCCGAAATGGTACGCCGACAATGCCCCGACGCGCTCACCTGAGTGGTGTTTATGACACGCACACGCCGAAAAATCCATGACCTCGCCCTGCTGGGGCTGGTTGGTTTGGCCGCCACCCTGGCTGGCTGCGCGACCGTGCCGCCGCCGATCCAGATGATGGATCGGGCACAGTCGGAAATCCGCGCGGCCCGCAGCGCGGGTGCCGCCACGGCGGCACCGGAGGCACTGGCCGAAGCCGAGCGCCGGCTTGCCGCCGCGCAACAGTTCAGCGCCAAGGGTGACAACGGCAAGGCCGCTGACAAGGCCGCCGAAGCCGAAGCCGCCGCCGCGACCGCGCGTGCGCGCGCCGAAGCGTCGCGGCTGGGTCAGCAGATCCGACAGCAGTCTTCGGTCAACGCGTCGTTGCAGGCGGATCTGGAACGCCGGCAAGCCGCGGCCGCCGCGGCGCAACAGGCGGCCGTGGCGCCCCCGGCCCCCGCAAGTACATCCGCACCTGCGCCGGGCAGTTCCTCGGCGCCGCCGCCGGCATCCGGCCTCGGCCCCGTGACGCTGCCGTCCATCCAGCTCGACCAGCCCGGCGTGCCGCCGTCTTCCGGCAGCGCGGGTGCGCCGGCATCCGCCGGCACTTCCGGCAATCCGGGGGTGAACCCATGAAGCGCGCATTCTTGACCGCCCTTGCCACGACCGCGTTCGCGCTCGGCTTCGCGGCGACGCCCGCTCACGCCGCGAGCAAGACCGATGCCGACATCGCGCGTCTGTCGGCGCAGCTTGAACGGCTGGACGCCGATCCGGTGCTCGGTCAGTACGCCTTGGCGCAGCGGACGTTGGCGCGCAACGCGATTGGCGACCTGCAGAACGCCGGCCGTGGCGGGCGTGACCACGCGTTGTTCATGGCCGAACAACGGGTCGCGTTGGCGCAGGCCTCGGCCAAGGTCGATGCCGATCGCGGCAAGCTCGACCAGCTGCAGCGCGAGCACGACCAGATCCAGCTGGAGGCGAGCCAGGCGGACGCGGCCCGCGCGCAGGCCGAATTGGTGCGCCAGCGCCTGCAATACGAGGCGGCCGTCCAGCAGACCCAGATGCTTCAGGAGCAAGGCGCACAATCCGCCCAGCAGGCCCAGCAGGCGCAGGCCGAAGCGGCGCAGGCCAGGAAACTTGCAGCAGCCCAGGCACGCGCCGCGGCCTTGGCGCGCAAGGAAGCCCGCCTCGCCGAAGCCGCGACGCAGGCGCTGCAGGGCGGCAGTGCACCAGCGGCGGGTGGCAGCGCGGCCAGCATGCATTTGTCTGCAGCTTCATTCGAATCGGGCTCGGACAATCTCACCGCTTCCGGACGCCGCCGCGTCGCCGATTTCGCGCGCGCGCATGCGAACCAGCGGATCGTGATCGAACCGCGCGGATCCAGCGATGCGCGGGTGCTCGCGGGCCGGCGTGCGGTCGCGGTGGAAGCGGCCCTGGCGTCGGCAGGCGCCGGACAGGTATCGATCCG
>DATFGL010000121.1:0-3728 GCA_035249465.1 Rhodanobacteraceae bacterium
GCCCGCGAAGCTGCGGCCGGCGGTGGCGCCGAGCAGGAAGCCACGCGCGCGCTGGTCGCCGGCGGCCCAGATCAAATCGCCGATGCGGCGGAAGCCGAAGCACGAATAGAAGATGTAGAACGGCAGCATCGGCTGGTCGGACACCGAATAGCTGGTCGCCGCGGCGATCCACGCGGACACGCCGCCGGCTTCGCTGATGCCTTCCTGCAACACCTGGCCGTCTTCCGCTTCGCGGTAATACAGCAACTGGTTGGAGTCCTGCGGCTTGTACTTCTGGCCGCCCGGCGCGTAGATGCCGATCTGCCGGAACATGCCTTCCATGCCGAAGGTGCGCGCTTCGTCGACCACGATCGGCACCACGTGCGGCGCGAGTTCCTTGTCGCGCAGCAGCAGGTTCATGCCGCGCACGATCGCCATGGTGGTGGAGATTTCACGCTCGCCGGTGCCCTTGGTGATGGCATCGAACGCATCGAGGCCGGGAACCGCAAACGACTTGCTGGCCTTGTCACGGCGATGCGGCAGGAATCCGCCGAGCTGCTTGCGGCGTTCCAGCATGTACTGCACCTCCGGCGAATCCTTGCCGGGGTGGAAGTAGGGCACCGATTCCAGTTCCTCGCCTTCCAGTTGCTTGTCGCTGATCGGAATCTGGAAGCGGTCGCGGAACAGCCTGATCGCGTCGCCGTGCATCTTCTTGGCCTGATGCGCGATGTTCATCGACTCCCCGGCCGCGCCCATGCCGTAACCCTTGACCGTCTTCGCCAGGATCACCGTGGGCATGCCTTCGGTGTGCACCGCCGCGTGATACGCCGCGTACACCTTGTGCGGGTCGTGGCCGCCGCGGTTGAGGCGCCAGATGTCGTCGTCGGACAGGTTGGCCACCATCGCCGCGGTCTCGGGATATTTGCCGAAGAAGTGTTCGCGCGTGTAGGCGCCGCCCAGCGCCTTGCAGGCCTGGTATTCGCCGTCCAGGGTTTCCATCATCAACTTGCGCAGCACGCCGTCCTTGTCGCGCGCGAGAAGCGGATCCCAGTAGCTGCCCCAGACCAGCTTGATCACGTTCCAGCCGGCGCCGCGGAACACGCCCTCGAGTTCCTGGATGATCTTGCCGTTGCCGCGCACCGGACCGTCGAGGCGCTGCAGGTTGCAGTTGATGACGAAGACCAGGTTGTCGAGGCCCTCGCGGCCGGCGACCGAAATCGCGCCGAGCGACTCGGGTTCGTCGCACTCGCCGTCGCCGAGGAAGCACCACACCTTGCGGTCGGACTTCGGCATCAGGCTGCGCGCTTCCAGGTATTTCATGAACTGCGCCTGGTAGATCGCCTGGATGGGGCCGAGCCCCATCGACACGGTCGGCACCTGCCAGTAATGCGGCATCAGCCACGGGTGCGGATACGACGACAAGGCCGTGCCGTGCGGATTGACCGCCTCCATGCGGTAGTTGTCCAGTTGCTCCGCGCTGATGTGGCCTTCCAGGAACGAACGCGCGTACAGGCCGGGGCTGGAGTGGCCCTGGTAGCAGATCAGGTCGCCCGGGTGGTCCGCGGACGGTGCGCGCCAGAAATGATTGAAGCCCACGTCGTACAGCGTGGCCGACGACGCGAAGCTGGCGATGTGGCCGCCCAGCGAGCCGGGCTTGCGGTTGGCGCGCACCACCATTGCCATCGCGTTCCAGCGGATCATGCAACGGATGCGCCACTCCATCCCCGCGTCGCCGGGCGACTTGGCTTCCAGTTGCGGCGGGATGGTGTTGATGTATTCGGTGGTGGGCGCGAAGGGCAGGTGGCCGCCCGCGCGGCGGGTCTCATCCACCAGCCGTTCGAGGATCTGGTGCGCGCGCCCGGTGCCCTCGGCACCGATCACGGCCTCGATCGATTCGATCCACTCGCGGGTCTCGCGCGGATCGGGGTCCTGGTCGAGGAAGGATTGTGCGAGTGCGTTCATGGCTTGCTCCTGTGCGCGGACGTTCGCGCGACTTGCTTGACGGTCTTGCGGGACTTGCTTGCGGCGCCCCCGCGTTGCGCCTGGACGCGCGCCTTGCGCTTGGCGTACTCGGGTGCCGCGCGGATCTGGGCTTCCACACACGCGATCGCGCTCATGTTGACCACGCGCCGTACGGTGGCCTGCGGGGTCAATACGTGCGCGGGCTTGGCCACGCCCATCAGGATCGGGCCCAGCACCACGCCATCGGACATCGAGCGGGTGATGTTGAAGGCGGCGTTGGCCGAGGCGAGGTTGGGGAACACGAACACGTTGGCGCGCCCGGTGAGGCGGGAATTCGGAAACAGCCGCGAGCGCAGCGCAGGGTCCAGCGCGACGTCGGCCTGCATCTCGCCTTCGACCTCGAGATCGGGCTGGCGTTCACGCAGCAGCCTCAGCACCTCCTGCATCTTGCGCGTGGTCGGCGTGTTGCGGCTGCCGAAATTGGATCCGGCGATCAGGGCGACGCGCGGCTCCACGCCCAGCATCTTGAGGCGCAGCGTGGCCTGCAGGGTGGATTCGGCGATCTGCTCGGCGCCCGGGTCGTGCTGGGTATGGGTGTCGAGGAAAAACGTCAGGCCCTTGTCGTTGGCGACCGCGGCCATCGACGACAGCGAATGCACGCCGCGATCCAGTCCGATGATGTCGCGGATGTAGGCGACCTTGCGCTGGTGGCGGCCGACCACGCCGCAGATCATCGCGTCGGCCTCGCCACGTTCCACCATCAGCGCCGCGATCGCAGTGGTACGCGAGCGCACGATGGCCTTGGCCGAAGCCGGGGTGACCCCGCGCCGTTGCATCAGCGCGTAGTACTGCTGCCAGTAGGCATCGAAACGCGGATCGGAGTGCAGGTTCACCAGCTCGAAGTCACGGCCTTCCTGCAGGCGCAGCCCGATCCGCTCGATCCGCTGTTGAATGATCTCGGGGCGCCCGATCAGGATGGGTTTGACCATCTTCTCGTCGACCAGCGTCTGCACCGCGCGCAGCACGATTTCCTCTTCGCCTTCCGCATAGGCAACGCGCATCGGATGCGCGCGCGCGCGTTCGAACACCGGCTTCATCGCCAGCCCCGTGCGGAACACGAACTGGGTGAGCTTCTCGATGTAGGCGTCGAGATCGGTGAGCGGGCGCGTCGCGACGCCGGATTCCATCGCGGCTTTGGCCACCGCGGGCGCGACCTGCACCAGCAGGCGCGGATCGAACGGGCGCGGGATCAGGTAGTCCGCGCCGAAGTGCGGCACCCGGCCACCGTATGCGCGTTGCGCGACGTCGGAGGCTTCGCGCCGCGCGAGTTGCGCGATCGCGTTCACGCAGGCGACGGTCATCGCCTCGTTGATGCCGGTCGCGCCGACGTCCAGCGCGCCGCGGAAAATGTAGGGAAAGCACAGCGCGTTGTTGACCTGGTTCGGGTAATCCGAACGGCCGGTCGCGATCACGGCGTTCGGTTTCGCCGCGCGTGCTTCTTCCGGCGTGATCTCGGGCGTTGGGTTGGCAAGCGCAAGGATCACCGGCCGGTCGGTCATCGTGGCCACCATCTCGCGTTTCAGCACGCCACCCGCGGACACGCCTAGGAACACGTCGGCACCTTTCACGATATCGGCCAGCGTGCGCGCCCTGGTCTTGCGCGCGTAGCGTTCGAGGCTGGGATCAAGGCCGGGGCGGCCCTGGTACAGCACGCCGTCCTTGTCGCTGACCAGGATGTTCTGCGGTTTCACGCCGAGCCGCACCAGCATGTCGAGGCAGGCGATGCC
>DATFGL010000122.1:0-7930 GCA_035249465.1 Rhodanobacteraceae bacterium
GCGCGCATCGCACCGATTCCCTGGCGGCCATAGCGGTGTGGTCCCACCCGATCCCATCCCGAACTCGGAAGTGAAACGCACCAGCGCCGATGGTAGTTTGGCATTCGCCATGCAAGAGTAGGACACTGCCAGGGGCTTCAAACGAAAACCCCCCGTCGAAAGGCGGGGGTTTTTTAATGCTTGCGGAAACAGCAACGCGGTCGAGTCGGCACGTGCTCCGAGGCTCGACCGGTCAGCGTCAAGCCGTCGTGGATCAGATCGCACGCTGCACGGTTTTTGCGTACTGCGGAAACCGCGCGAGCACTGCCCGCCGGATGCCGTCCGCGTCCAGCCCGGCTTCCGCGAGCAATTGTTCGCGCGTCGCATGCTCGAGGAATACGTCCGGCAATCCGAGTTGCAGCATGGGGGTCTCGACGCCGTTCGCTGCCAGCAACTCGGCCACGGCCGACCCCGCGCCCCCCGCGATCACGTTGTCTTCCAGCGTGACGAGTGCATCATGGCTACGTGCGAGTTCCAGCACCAGCACCTCGTCCAGGGGCTTGACGAAACGCATGTTGACGACGGTGGCGTCGAGTTCCGTGGCGACGGCTTCGGCAGGCGCGAGCGTGCAGCCGAAGGCCAGCAGGGCGATGGCCCGCCCATTGCGCCGGAATTCCGCCTTCCCGATTGGTACCGTCGTCAATGACGGATCGACGCCGACACCGGGGCCAGCGCCACGCGGGTAACGGACCGCGGCAGGCCCGTCATGGCGAAAACCTGCCGTCAGCAACCGCCGGCACTCGTCTTCGTCGGCAGGCGCCATCACCACCATGTTGGGGACGCAGCGCAGATAAGCGAGGTCGAAACTGCCCGCATGGGTGGGGCCATCGGGGCCGACCACGCCGGCGCGGTCGATCGCGAAGGTGACATCGAGATTTTGCAGCGCCACGTCGTGGATCAACTGGTCGTACGCGCGCTGCAGGAAAGTCGAATAGATCGCGACGACCGGCTTCATGCCCTCGCAGGCCAGCCCGGCGGCCAGCGTGACGGCGTGTTGTTCGGCGATCGCGACGTCGAAATATCGGTCAGGGTATTCCTGCGAAAAGCGCACCATGCCCGAGCCTTCGCGCATCGCCGGCGTGATCGCCACCAGGCGCTCGTCGGCGGCCGCCATGTCGCACAGCCAATCGCCGAACACATCGCTGTAGGTTGGCGCTTTGCCCGGGGCATGCGTAACGCCACGGGCGGGGTCGAACTTGCCGACGGCGTGGTACTCGATCTGCGCGCGTTCCGCCGGCGCGTAACCCTTGCCCTTGGTGGTGACGACGTGCAGCAGTTGCGGGCCGCGCCGGTCCTTCACCTGGCGCAAGGCCGAAATCAGCTTCGGAAGGTCGTGGCCGTCGACGGGCCCGGAATAGGCGAAGCCCAATTCCTCGAACAGCGCTTCCGGATGCGGCCCCGATTCACCGGCTTCGCCCGCGCGCAGACGCGCCAGGGTCCGATCGAGTCCGCCCACGTTTTCGCTGATCGACATGCCGTTGTCGTTCAACACCACCAGCATGTCGGGCTGCGCGCCGCCGGCGTGGTTCAGCGCTTCGTAAGCCATGCCGCCGGTGATCGCGCCGTCGCCGATCACCGCGACCACCTTGCGCGGATCGCCGCGACGCCGCAGCGCGATCGCCATGCCCAGCGCGGCCGAAATCGATGTGGATGCATGGCCGACGCCGAAGGCGTCGTACTCGCTTTCAGCCCGGCGCAGGAACGGTACAAGGCCGCCCTTCTTCTTGATCGTCGTGATTGCATCGCGGCGGCCGGTGAGGATCTTGTGCGGATAGCCCTGATGGCCGACGTCCCACACGATGCGGTCGCGCGGCGCATCGTAGAGATAGTGCAGCGCGACGGTCAGTTCGACCACGCCGAGTCCCGCGCCGAAATGGCCGCCGACACTGGCGACCGATTCGATCAGGTACGCGCGCAGTTCGTCGGCGACGCGCGGAAGTTCGGCTTCCGGGACGCGCTTCAGATCTGCCGGCGCCCCGATCTGCGCAAGCAGCGGGTAACGAACGTGGTCGATCATCCGTGCATTGTCGCGCAGCGCGGCCTGCCGCGCCCGCGATTTCGTTACGAGGCCTTGACTCCGTCCGCACCGCGCGCCCGCCCGCCGAGGCGCCGCAGGGTCTGACGGATGCGGATCTGACGGCTGAGGTCGTGCATCTCGTGGATGCGCTTGGCGTTCGCCGCCAGCACGTCGCTGCGGGTCAGCACGCCGACCATGTGGGTGGGATTGTCGCGCTCCACCACGATCAGACGGCCGACGTTTTCGGCCACCATCAGGTCCGACGCATCGCGCAGGTTGTGATCCTCGAACACCACGATCGGACCACGCTTGAGCATGTCGCCGATGCGGGTAAGGCCCGGCTTGTCGGGATCGAGCAGGTCGCGGCGGGTGATCACGCCGCGCACGCGGCCGGCGTCATCCAGCACCGGGTAACCCTGGTGCTGCGCGCGTTCGCGGCCGGAGCTCATCCAGCGACGCACTTCGCCCAGCTCGTCGGAGGTTTTCAGCGAGCGCACGTCGCGGGTACAGGCGTGGCCGACCGGCACCTGTTCCAGCGCATCGGCGGCGTATTCGCTGGGTACCTTCACGCCGCGGCGTTCGATTTTTTCGGTCATGATGGTGCTGCGCATCGTCAGCGCCGAAATCAGGTACGCGGCCGCGCAGCCGGCCAGCAGCGGCAGGAATGCCGCGGGCTGGCGCGTGGTTTCGAAACAGAAGATCACGGCGGTCAGCAGCGCGCGTGCGGATCCCGCGAAGATCGCGCCCATGCCGACCAGCGCGGCGATGCGCGGATCGATGCCCATCGCGGGCCAAAGATGGTCGAGCCCGATGCCGATCAACGCCCCCATCGAACCGCCGATCATGAACAACGGCGCCAACGTGCCGCCGGAGGTGCCGCTGCCCAGAGAAATCACCCACGACAGGAACTTCAGCAGGCCGAAGCTGATCAGCACGGTGATGCCGAAATGCCCCTGGACCAGCGCGTCGATGTTGTCGTAGCCGACGCCGAGCGTGTGCGGCGAAATCCAGCCGATCACGCCGGCAACGATCGCGCCCAGCGCGGGCCACCACATCCAGTGGATCGGCAGCTTGGCGAACGCGTCCTCGACGCCGTACACCGCGCGCGTCACCCACACGCTGGCGTAACCGACGGTCAGTCCCAGCACGATGAAAGCGCCGAGCGCCAGGCCGCCGGGCTCGGCCACGTTCGGCATCGCGAACACCGCGGCGGAACCGAAGGTGGCGTAGCGCACGCCGGTGGCGGTCACCGTCGCCAGCGCAACCGGGATCAGCGAGCGCGGGCGCAATTCGAACAGCAGCAGTTCGATCGCCATCACCACCGATGCGACCGGCGCGCCGAACACCGCCGCCATGCCCGCCGCCGCACCCGCCGCCAGCAGCACCTTGCGTTCCTGTGCGGTGACACTCATCAGTTGTCCGATCAACGAACCCATCGCGCCGCCGGTCGAGATGATCGGACCCTCGGCACCGAACGGTCCGCCGGTACCGATGGCGAACGCCGACGATACCGGCTTCAGCCAGGTGACGCGCGGCGCGATATTGGATTCGTGTTCCAGGATGCGTTCCATCGCTTCGGGAATGCCGTGACCCTGGATCGCACGCGAGCCCCAGCGCGCCATGACGCCCGCCAGCAGGCCGCCGATCATCGGCATCACGATGACCCACGCACCGAGATGGTTGTGCGCGGGCGAGAGTACGGCCGAGCGCGGAATCGCGTGCGGGCCGAACACGTCGGAAACCGTGCCGTAGAAGCAGATGTCCGTGATGACGTTGATCATCAGCATCAACAGTTGCGCGACGCCGGCGGCTGCGGCGCCCAGCACGACCGCTAGGGCGCCGATCAGCAGGATGCGGCGATCGACCAGCGTCGACTTCAGCGGCATCCGCGCCTGTTCAAGCGATGCGCCTAGCGCCGGCGCGACCGGCAGCGCTTCGGTGCTGCCGGTGGTGCGCACGCTTTCGCGGTCGGCGGGCGGGTGATTTTCCGCGCGCACCGGGTCGCGATCCGGCGTTGCGGAAGTCGGGTCTTGTGGGGTCATGGATGGCAACGGAGCAGGAGCTGCTGCGGCGCAGCATAGCGCGTGCGCAGTTCAGGGCCAAGCGCACGCGCTGTCCGTGTTCGGCCGAGAGCCAGACTTGGCAGCGACAAATCCGCCCGCGGCGCGGCCATCATGCCGTCGGCCGGCGATCCCTCGGCAGGTGATGGGTCAGAAATTCCATCTGGTCGGCCAGGATGTTGCGGTTGGACAGGATCAGGTGTTCCACCCAACTCGGCTTGTACGGAATGGCGAGCAAAGGCATGGCCGCCTGCTGCGGCGAGCGCCCGCCCTTCTTCAGGTTGCAGGCGAGGCACGCCGAGACAACGTTCTCCCAGGTGTCCTGGCCGCCGCGCGAAAGCGGCATCACGTGATCGCGGGTGAGTTCTCCGCGCGAGCAACGGCGGCCGCAGTACAGGCAGATGTAGCGGTCGCGCGCGAACAACGCGGGATTGCTGAGCGCGGGCGAAGGATCGACAGCGCCGCTGTGGCAGTGGCCGCGGCTCGCCACGATCGGGTGCAGGCGCAGGATACTTTGATCGCCGCTGTCGCGGCGGAAGCCGCCGTGCAAGGTGAGGCAGGGTTCACCCAGCGTCCACGCGACCGCCTCGCGGACATAAAGACACGCCGCGTCCTGCCAGCTTATCCAGTCGAGGATACGCCCGCCCGCGTCGAGCGAGAGCACGCGGGTGGTGTGCAGGTCCGCGACGGCGCAGGCCGGATGATCGATGGAACTGGCTGTGTGCGAATCCATGGCCCGCGCAGCATAGAACAAATCGCCAAAAGGGCGTTAGCGAGGGCTCTGTCGCCCCGACTGTCGGTTACTCCGTGACCTGTATCACGTTATGCTTGGAAATCGGAAGGTCCGCGGCACCCGGCCTGATTTTGGGGGGTTGATCGGAATGGCTGACGTTTTCGTTTCCTATGCCCGCGCCGACAAGGCACGCGTTGCGCCCTTGGTCGCTGCGATCGAGGCCAGGGGCTGGTCGGTGTGGTGGGACCCCGAGATCACGCCCGGTCAGGAATTCGACGACCAGATCGACGCCGAGATCGACGCCGCCAAAGCCGTGCTGGTGGTCTGGACGCCGACTTCGGTGGCGTCGCGCTGGGTGCGCGGTGAGGCGCGCGAAGCCGCCGAGCGCGGGATCCTGGTTCCGGTGCGGTTCGAGCAGGCGCGCCTGCCGATGGACGTGCGCGCCATTCATACCACCGACCTCGACGACTGGCGCGAAGATCCGGCACATCCTGCTTTGCAGGATTGCCTGCACGCGCTCGGCGGGATGATCGCGCGCGCGCAGGCGGCTGCACAGAACGCGGATTCAGCCGGGGCCGTAAAGCCGCAGGTCGAAAAGACGCCCCACTATTCGATCTGCGTGCTGCCGTTCGTCAACATGAGCGGCGACGCCGAGCAGGAGTACTTCAGCGACGGCATCACCGAGGACATCATCACTGACCTCAGCAAGCTGTCGGCACTGGAAGTCGTTTCGCGCAACGACTCCTTTCTTTACAAGGGCAAGCAGATCGAGGTGCTGAAGGTCGCGCGCGAGGCCAAGGTCACGCACGTGCTGGAAGGCAGCGTGCGCCGGGCCGGAGGCCGCCTGCGCATCACGGCGCAGTTGATCGACGGCGCCGGCGGCAAGCACATCTGGGCCGAACGCTACGACCGCGACGCCAGCGACATCTTCGCGATCCAGGACGAGATCTCGCAGGCCATCGTCAAGGCGCTGCGGCTGCGTCTGTTGCCCGAGGAAAAGAAGGCCATCGAACATCGTGGAACCGATAGTGTCGAAGCCCACGATCTGTATTTGATGGCGCGGCAGCTCTATGTGACGACCTCGGAAGGCGATACCCGCTCCGCGCACACGATCATCCGCATCTGTACGAGCGCCACGGAGATCGATCCGACCTATGCGCGAGCGTGGGCGTTGATGGCCATGGCGTACCGCAGCTTGCGTGAATACGGCAAGCACATCGAGGACGGCATGGCGGCGGCAGAAAAGGCGCTGGCGCTGGATCCCGACCTCGTCGAGGCGCATGCCGTCAAGGCGTACATCCTGACCAACGCAGGGGATACCGACGGCGCAGCGGCGGAAGTAGCCATTGCGTTGAAGCTCGATCCGGAATCCTATGAGGCCAATCGTGCGGCTGGCCGCCACAGCTATCGCCTGCACCGGTTTCGCGATGCCATCCGGTTTTACGAGAAGGCTTCATCGCTGATGGAAGCTGATGTGAATTCATCGTTGCTCACGCTGAGCTCCTACAAGGCTTTGAACGACAAACCCGGCACGCGTCGCGCCGCCGAGGCGTTGCTCAAGCGCGCGGACGCGGCACTGGCCAAGGATTCCAGCAATGCCGGAATCATGGCGTACAGCACCACTGCGTTGGGGGCGCTGGGCGAAGGCGAACGCGCCAAGGCGCGGATGCGCCGGGCGATGATGATCGACCCCGACAACACCAACATGCGCTACAACTTCGCGTGCATGCTGTGCACGGATTTGCGCGACAAGGATGCGGCGCTGAAGATGCTGGAGCCCGTATTCGCGGGGATCACGGATGCATTTCTACCCTACGCAAAAGCCGACCCGGATTTGACGCTGTTGTACGACGACCCGCGCTACCAGGCCATGGTCGCGGCCGCCGAGGCGCGGCTGGCAGCGGCGAAGACCGCGATTCCCGCAACGGTCGGGGGGGCTGACGGCCATGGCTGACGTTTTCGTTTCCTACGCCCGCGCCGACAAGGCACGGGTCGCGCCGCTGGTCGCCGCGATCGAGGCGAAAGGCTGGTCGGTGTGGTGGGACCCGGAAATCACGCCAGGCCAGGAATTCGACGACCAGATCGAAGCCGAAATCGAGTCAGCCAAGGCGGTGCTGGTGATATGGACCCCGGTGTCGGTTGCATCGCGCTGGGTGCGCGGTGAGGCACGCGAAGCGGCCGAGCGCGGGATCCTGGTGCCGGTGCGCTTCGAACAGGCCAAGTTGCCGATGGACGTGCGCGCGATCCATACCACCGACCTCGACGAATGGAATGAAGATCCAGCGAATGCCAAGGTCCAGGAGTTCCTGCGCGCATTGGCCGCGATGATCGCGCGCGCGCAAACCCCCAAGCCCGGCGAGGGTTCCGCGGGCGCTTCCGCAAAGGAAGCGCCAAGGTTTTCGGTCTGCGTGCTGCCCTTCAACAACATGAGCGGCGATTCCGAACAGGAGTACTTCAGCGACGGCATCACCGAAGACATCATCACCGACCTCAGCAAGGTGTCGGCGCTGGCGGTCGCCTCCAGCAACAGCGCCTTCATGTACAAGGGCAAGCACGTCGACATCCAGAAGGTCGTGCGCGAGTTGAAGGTCACACACGTACTGGAAGGCAGCGTGCGCAAGGCCGGTGGGCGGGTACGAATCAACGCGCAGTTGATCGACGGGGCCACCAACAATCACGTATGGGCCGAACGCTACGACCGCGATGCCAGCGACATCTTCGCCATCCAGGATGAAATCTCGCAGGCCATCGTCAAGGCGTTGCGGTTGCGGCTGCTGCCCGAGGAGAAGAAGGCCATCGAGCGACGCGGCACCGACAGCGCCGAGGCCTACAATCTCTTCCTGATGGCACGACAGGCTTACGTGTCCAGTCAGGAATCCGATGCGCGCAATGCGCAAACCATCATCCGCCTGTGCACCCGTGCCACGGAAATTGATCCACGCTATGCACAAGCCTGGGCGTTGATGGCTATCGGCTACAGGATATTGCGCGAGGCGCAGGGCGGTGGGTCCGAAGATGGCATGAATGCTGCGGACCGGGCGTTGTCCTTGACCCCGAACCTTGCGGAAGCCCGCGCCGTCA
>DATFGL010000123.1:0-9058 GCA_035249465.1 Rhodanobacteraceae bacterium
TTCGTGTGGCATAGCGTCAGCAGGCCCTGATCGTGGCCGACGCCTTCGAGGGTTTTCTGAAGACGCTGGCGAAGGGTGATCTCGCGCCGGTGTATCTGTTGGCCGGCGACGAACCGTTGCAGTTGCAGGAAGCGGGTGACGCGCTGCGTGTGCGCGCTCGCTCGCTCGGTTACACCGAACGCGAAGTGCTGGACGTCGAGGCCCACTTCGATTGGGACCAGTTGGCGCGCAGTGGGGCCAGCCTTTCACTGTTCGCATCGCGGCGCCTGATCGAACTGCGCCTGCCCACCGGCAAGCCCGACCGCGACGGCTCCGCCGCAATCATGGAATGGTGCGAATCGCCGGTGCCCGACACCGTGCTGCTGGTCAGCGCGATGCAGTGGAGCAAGAAACACGAGGGCGCGTGGGCGAAGGCGATCGAGCGCGCGGGCGTGTACACATGGTTGCGTGCGCCGCGCGTGGATGAACTGCCAGCGTGGATTCGTGCGCGCATGGGCACCAAGGGTTTCGCGCCCAGCGAGGATGCCATCGCGTTGCTGGCCGAACGCGCGGAAGGCAACCTGCTCGCGATCGCGCAGGAAATCGACAAGCTCGCCGCGTTGCGCTCCGGCGGTCCCGTCAGCGCGGCTGATCTGGAATCGCTCGGCGGCGACAACGCGGTGTACGACGTGTTCAGGCTCACCGACGCCGCGTTCGGCGGCGATGCGCCGCGGGCATTGAAAATACTGATCGGGCTGCGCGCGGAAGGCGAGGATGTGATCCCGATGCTCGGCTGGCTGCTCAACCAGCTTGACCTCGCGCTGCGGCTGGCGTCGGCACCCGACTTTGCGACGGGTGCCCGCACCGAGTACAACTTCTGGCCTGCACGCCAGAAACTCTTCGCGGGCGCCCTGCAGCGTGCCGGCCGCGGCAACGCGCACTGGCGTCGCTGCCTCGCCGAATGCGCGCGCATCGATCGCATGGCCAAGGGCCGCGAGACGGGCGATCCGTGGCGTGAAATGGAACGCCTGCTGGTCGCGATCGCGCAGCCGCGCGCGGCTGCCACACTGCTGGCCGCGTGAAGAGCATGCGACCGCTCGTCATCTTCGGCGGTACTTTCGACCCCATCCACATCGGGCACCTGCGTGCGGCGTGGGAAGCTTCCGAAGCGCTTGGTGCCGAGGTGCGCATCGTGCCGGCGAAGATTCCGCCGCACCGGCCGCAGCCGGTCGCCAGCGCCACCGAACGCGCCGCGATGCTGCGCGCTGCGCTTGCGGGGCAGGATCGTCTTGCGCTCGACCTTCGCGAGCTTGAACGCCAGGGGCCGTCCTACACCTTCGATACGCTGGCTTCGTTGCGCTCGGAAATCGGCGGCGGACGCCCGCTGGTGCTGCTGATCGGTGCCGATGCGTTCGCCGGCCTTTCGACCTGGCACCGCTGGCGCGAGCTGTTCGAGCTTGCGCATGTGTGCGTGCTCACCCGGCCCGCGCAGATTCCGGCGATGCCGGATGAACTGGCTGCCGAAGTCGCGGCCCGCAAAACGGACGACCTTGCCGATCTGTGCAGCGCCGCCGCCGGCAAGGTCCTGGACATGGTGGTATCGGCGCTCGGCATTTCCGCCACGCGCATCCGCGCGTTGCTGGCGGAAGGACGCGAGCCGCGCTGGCTGGTGCCGCAAGCGCTGATCGATGACGCCGCGTTGCTGGCGCCGTATCGCCGAACCCTGGGGTCGAGGACAAGGCGCCGGCGTACTCGCGGCGCCTCGTGAAAATTCTCCGCCCTTCCGCCGGAAGGGGGGTGACAGCGCCGCACTTGCACTCGAACCCGAGCGGTGCATACTGAAGCCGCGCATCCCGCGCGCCCACCAAGGATTGAGGCCTTCCACAACTTGACCAGTCAGACCAAGTCACGCCCCGCAGCCACCCCCGTCAACCGTCCACCCACCACTGCGACCCTGCGCCGGCGCGTGCTTGCCGCCCTCGAAGAGCTGAAGGCGCACGACGTTCGTGAAATCGACGTGCGCGGGCGCACTTCCATCGCCGACCTGCTGATCATCGCCTCTGGCACTTCCTCGCGCCACGTCAAATCCATCGCCGACGAAGTCGTCAAGTTCGCCAAGCGCGCGGGCATGCTGCCGCTGGGCGTGGAAGGCGAGGCCGAGGCCGAATGGGTGCTGGTGGACCTCGGCGACATCATCGTGCACCTGATGCTGCCGCGCATCCGCGAGTTCTATGGGCTGGAACGCCTGTGGACGGTGGGTGACCAGACGCCGGAAGCCGAAGCCGCGAACGCCGGTTGAGCGACACGATGAATAACCGGGCATGCGTGCGAAGCTGATCGCTGTCGGCGAACGCATGCCGGGTTGGGTCGCGGAAGGTTTCGCTGAATACGCGAAACGTCTGTCGCACGACCTGCCGCTGGAACTTGTCGAAATCAAACCCGGTGCGCGCGGCAAGGGCCGCGATGATGCGCGCGCGATGGGGGGTGAGGGCATGGCGCTGCTCGCCGCGCTGCCGCGCGACGCACACGTCGTTGCGCTGGATGGCCACGGTATCGCTTGGTCCAGCGAACAACTCGCCGATCAATTGTCGAGATGGCGCATGGCCGGACGCGACCTTGCGTTCCTGATCGGCGGCCCCGACGGCCACGCCCGCGACGTGCTGCAACGTGCCGACCAGCGCTGGTCGCTAGGACCGCTCACGCTCCCGCACATGCTGGTGCGGCTGGTCGTGGCCGAGCAACTTTATCGCGCGGTGACGATCATCAACGGGCATCCGTATCACCGAGGGTGACGCTTGAGGTAACCGGTGCGACCCCACGCAGCGGGTGATCACCTGGTTGGCTGGGCTATTGTGTCTCTCCGTACCCAGTGTCCACTTCTTCCGCACTTCTGACGAAGTGCCGGTGCTGCTCTCGCCGGTAGAAATGATGGATGCGGGCATCGCTCACGCCCAATCCTTGGGGATTCAAACAAGTTTTGAACCCTCACCCCCGGCCATCTCCCCGGGGGAAGAGGGAGACGAGCGCGGGGCCTGCCGCCCGCCGGTTATGCTTGCGCGATGCTCCATCTCGCCTCGCAGTCGCCGCGCCGCCGCGAACTGCTCGCGCAAATCGGCGCGAATTTCGAAACGGTGGACGTGGACGTGCCGGAAGTGCGCGCCGCGGACGAACCCCCGCGCGCCTACGTCGAACGTGTGGCGCGCGGGAAAGCCCGCGCAGGATTGCAGGCCGTGATCGAACGCGATTCGAGCGCCATCGTGCTCGGTGCCGATACCGAAGTGGTGCTGGGTGACCGCGTGTTCGGCAAGCCGCGCGATGCCGCCGACGCGGCGGCGATGCTCCGCGCGCTGTCCGGCCGCACGCACGATGTAATTTCCGTCGTGTGCTGCGCACGCGCAACGGGCGAACGCATCGCCACGTGCGCATCCGCCGTGACCTTCGCGGAACTGAAGGTCGGGGAAATCGAACGCTACGTCGCCACCGGCGAACCGTTCGGCAAGGCCGGCGGCTACGCGATCCAGGGGCGCGCGGCGGCCTTCATCACGCACCTGTCGGGCAGCTATTCGGGTTTGATGGGCCTGCCGCTGTTCGAGACCGTGCGCCTGCTGCGCGAGGCGGGCGGGTGGCGTGACCGGCCCTGAACGGGCGCCTTTCGTGCATCGACAGGTACACGGGCGCCCGGATATAAGAAGGGCTTGTGACCTGCGGGTGCCCCCATGACCGAGGAAATCCTGATCAACGTCACGCCCCGCGAGGCGCGTGTCGGCGTGGTCGAGAACGGCATGCTGCAGGAGGTGCACGTCGAACGCAGCGGGCGTCGCGGCTACGTCGGCAACATCTATTGCGGGCGTGTGAAGCGGGTGATGCCGGGCATGCAGGCTGCGTTCGTCGACGTCGGGCTGGAGCGCAGCGCGTTCCTGCATGCGGCCGACATGGCGCACCCCGTCCTCAATGCCGAGCCCGTCGACGGCGTGGCGGCCACGCCCGCAAGCGTGCCGCCCATCACCGAACTGGTGCACGAAGGCCAGCGCGTGATCGTGCAGGTCATCAAGGACCCGATCGGCAGCAAGGGCGCGCGGTTGTCCACGCATCTTTCCATTCCGTCGCGTTACCTGGTGCTGTTGCCGGACAGCGTGACACGGGGCGTGTCGGTGCGCATCGAGGACGAAGTCGAACGCGAACGCCTGCGCGGCATCATGGCCGGGCTGGCGGGCGACGGTTTCGGTTTGATCGCGCGCACCAATGCCGAAGGACTGGACGCCGAAGCACTCGGCGAAGATGTCGCCTACGTGACGCGCGTGTGGCGGACGGTTTCCGAGACGATCGCGCGTGCGGAACCAGGTCAACGCGTGTACGAGGAGCCGCCGCTGCCGCTGCGCGTGCTGCGCGACCTCATGCACGACGAGATAGAGAAGGTGCGCGTGGATTCGCATGAAACGTTCGAACGCACGCTGGAATTCGCGCGGCAATTCATGCCCGGCCTTACCGATCGTGTCGAACACTATCCGGGTGAGCGGCCGATCTTCGATCTTTATGGTGTCGAGGACGAAATACAGAAAGCGTTGCGCAAGGAAGTGCCGCTGAAATCGGGTGGCTATCTCGTGATCGATCAGACCGAGGCGATGACCACCATCGACGTCAACACCGGCGCCTACCTCGGCGCGCGCAACCTCGAGGAAACCGCGTTCCGCACCAACCTCGAGGCCGCGCAGGCCGCGGCGCGGCAACTGCGGCTGCGCAACCTCGGCGGCATCATCATCATCGACTTCATCGACATGCACGACGACGAGCACAAGCGCCAGGTGCTGCGCACGCTGGAGAAGGCGCTGGCGCGCGACCACGCCAAGACCACCGTGTATGAGATGAGTCCTCTGGGACTGGTCGAGATGACGCGCAAGCGCACCACCGAAAGCCTCGCGCGGCAACTGTGCGAGCCGTGCGCGACCTGCGCCGGCCGCGGCATTCTGAAAACCGCCGAAACAGTCGGTTACGAAATCTTCCGCGAGATCACCCGGGCGGTGCGCCAGTTCGATGCGGAAAAGTTGCTGGTGCTGGCGTCACCGAAAGTCGTCGGGCGCATGCTGGAAGAAGAGTCCTCCGCGGTCGCCGAGCTGGAGGCCTTCATCGGGAAGTCGATCCGCTTCCAGCCCGAGGAGCAGTACGGGCAGGAGCAGTTCGATGTCGTGCTGCTTTGATTTTCGTTTTTTTTCTCGAAATACCTCGGATCGCCGTTCCGGTGCGAGTAATCCATTTTTGCCTTTGGCGAGCACGAAGCCCTTTCGAATTGGTTTCGCTCGCCTCGGCGGCGAGCGAGTGGCTTTCTGTTTCGGCAGAAAGTCACCAAAGACCATTGCGCCGGGCATGACGGTTTCACCGACGTCGTGTCGGCGAAACTTCCCTGCGGTGCTCGCCGATCGCGCGCCGGCGCGAACTCGCACCTCCCTGTGCTCGGACATGCGCGCCTTGCTCGCGCGATCGGCTGCGCTTCTCGGCGTCGTGCAACGGCGCGTTTTCTGCTCCGATGGCGGCCATCCATGGCCTCGGGCGAAGCGAGAGTCTATGCCTCGCTTCGCACCACCACGCGCGCGGGATGCGTGTTCAACGGGGCCCCTCGAACGCGGCGAGCGGGCGACGGATCAGCCCGAAGGGTGGCGCACAGGAAGTGCGCCAGTTCGCCGCAGGGCCATGGATGGCCCGTCGACGAACCCCGGCGGCCGTGAGCGAACCCGTAGCCCATGGATGGGCGAAGGACATGTTCGCGGGGTGGCCTTCTCTTTGGGGACTTTTCTCTTGGCCACGCAAGAGAAAGTCGCCCGTGCGCCTGGAGGCGCGCGGAAAAAAACATGGACGTCGTGGTCGATGGTTGATCGAACCGCGATGGTGTCGTCGTGAGTGTTTGGCGCCACCACCTGCGCCGCGTGCGGTTCGCGTTGACCGCGCTGATCGCCGGTCTGCTGATTGCGGCGGCCGTCGTCATGGGTGTGGTGCAGATACTGCTGCCGGTGGCCACGCGCTACCCCGATTTCGTCGCGCGCCAATTGTCCTCGCGGCTGCACCGCCCGGTGAGCTTCGCGGCGATTTCCAGCCGTTGGCAGCCGTCGGGTCCGCTGCTGACGGTGCGCGATCTGACCCTGGGGCCGGCGCAGCCGGGCGGCAAGTCCATCACGCTGCCGCATGCGGCGTTGAAATTCGATTTCGGTGCATGGTTGCGTCCCGCGCATCGCTGGATCACGTTGCGCCTCAACGACATGGAATTGCGCGTGGAACACGCGGCGTCGGGCTGGCAGGTGGTCGGGTTCGGCACTTCGTCCGGGGAAACGCACGCGTCGCTGCAATCGTTGCCGGTCGATCTCGATTTGAGCAATCTGCGCGTGGACATCGTGGACGATGCGACGCATCGCTCGTGGCGCCTGTTCGCGCCGCGCCTGAGGGTGGTCAACATCGGCGACATGATCCGCTTCGGCGGCAGCGTGCAGCAGATGGGCACGCAGCAGGCGATCACCATCAGCGGGCGCATGAGTGCGGGCGCGCGCGATTACGCGCTGCACGTGGCGACCCATGATCTGGATTTTGCCGAGGCCGTGCGCGGGCTGGATTTGCACGGTTATGCGGTGCGCAGTGGCCGTGGTGACGTCGAACTTTGGGGCAGTTGGCAAAACGGCAAGCTCGCGTCCGCAGCGGCGCGCTACAGCATCGTCAACCTTGCGGGGTCCGGGCCGAATGGCCGCGCGGTCGACCTGGCATCGCTGGCTGGCGTATTGAAAGCGACGCGTGTCGGTGATGGCTGGGACATCGCGTGGCGCGGGCCGGGCAAACAACGCGCGAACATCGATCAGGCGGGCGGCGCGGTCGTGCATGTGCGTGGCCACTCCGGCGCGTGGCGGGTGACGGCGGCCGCGCATGCGGTGGATGTGGCGCCATGGCTTTCACTGGCAGCGATGGCGCCGCAAGCGCCACCGGCATTCGCGCAGTGGGTGGACCATGCACGTCCGTACGCGCAGATCGACGATGCCGCGGTGGCGTGGCAGCAGGGCGGCCGTTACGACGCGACCGTGCGATTCTCGAATCTCGGCGTGGTGGCGACGGGCGCCGTGCCCGGCATCGTGCTGGCGCAGGGCGTCGTGCGTGCGGATGACCAGGCATTGTCGCTGGAGCTGCCGCCGCAGGCCGCGACGCTCGCGCTTACCGACGTGTTCCGCAAGCCATTCGTGTTCACGCAACTGGGCGGCACGTTCGTGGCTTGGCGTGACGACGGCTTGTGGAATGTCGCCGCCGATGGCCTGCGTTTCGACACCGGCGGACTCGCCGGCAACGCGCGCGCACGGTTGGTCTGGCTGGGCAATGGCCATCGTCCTTTCATTTCCGCGTACGCGGCGATCGACCGTGCCAAGGTCACGGACGCGGATCGGTTCTGGCCCTACCGCAGCATGCCGCCCTCGCTGGTCGCGTGGCTGGATCACGCACTGGTCGGTGGCGAAGTGACGTCGGCACACGTGCTGATCCATGGCGATCTCGATCACTGGCCGTTTCTCGACCACATGGGTCGTTTCGAGGCGACGGGCGTGGTGCAGAACGCCACCTTCGACTTCGCCGATGACTGGCCGCGCGCGACCGGGGTGGATGCCGCGGTGGATTTCGTGGACAACCGCATGGGCATCGTCGCGACGCATGCGAAGGTGCAGGGCGTCACCGCCACGCACGCGGTGGCGTCAATACCGGACCTCGACAACGGTGTGCTCGGGCTCGATATCCAGGGCGGCGGTACCGGCGCCCAACTGCTCGATTTCGTGCGCCACAGCCCGGTCGGCGCGGGCGCGCTCGAAGCGCTGCGGGGAATGCAGATCGGCGGCACCGGCAAGTTCGACATCAAGTTGTCCATTCCGCTCGGTCACGCGGAGAACTTCACGCTCGGCGGCAGGGTCGACCTGGCCAAGGCGGATGTCACCGCCGACAAATGGAACCTCGCGCTGAAGAACCTCAATGGTCCGTTGCAGATCGAAGGCAAGGGGTTCCATGCGAACAACCTGTCGACGGTGTTCCGCGGCGCGCCCGCGAAACTTTCCATCGCGGTCGGCAGCGGCGTGGCCGATCCGAAGGACATCGTGGAGGCGTCGCTCGACACCAGTGTGTCGGCGCAAACGCTGGTGCAGGGGTATCCCGATCTCGCCGGACTGGTCGCCCACGCCCGTGGCGTCGCGCCGTTCCACGTCGGCGTCAACGTGGTGGCGGGGCAGGGCGGCGTACCCGCGACGCCGATCCTCGATGTCAAATCCAATCTCGCGGGCATCGCACTCGATTTTCCCGCGCCGCTGGACAAGCCGGCGAATGCGGAATTGCCGCTGCACCTGAGCCTGCGACTGCCGCCGGCGGGTGCGCCGCTGACGGTTTCGCTCGGTGACGTGCTGCAGGTGCGCGGGCGGCTGGCCGACCCGGCGCGCAAGTTGCCGACTGCGCTGGCGATGAACTTCGGTTACACGCTGCCGACGGAAATTCCCGCGCAGGGCCTGGTGGTGGGCGGTCACGCGCCGCGCATGGACGTGAGCGGCTGGATCGAGCAGGCGCTGGTTGGGTCGTCCGGCGGGGCTTTCCCGCAACTCTCGCGGGCGGACGTTTCCACCGGTGCCGCGCAGATATTCGGCACCGATTTCGGCGCGTTGCAGTTTTCGTTCGAAGCTGGCGCGCAAAGCGATGCGATCTCGTTCGATGGCACCGCGGTGAGGGGCACGATCGACCTGCCGGCCACCGGCTTGGCCACCCGCGGCATTACCGCTAATTTCCAGCATCTGTACTGGCCCGAGCCGCCTGAACCGAAGCAACCCGGTTTGCCGCAACCGCCGCAGGTGACGTCACCGTTCGCGCCGTTCGCGATACCGCCGCTGCACGTCAGCATCGGCGACCTGCGGCTCGGCAAGGCACAACTCGGCGCGACGACGTTCGAAAGCGCGCCGACGCCGCAGGGCATGCACATCGGCAAGTTCGACTCGAAAGGCGCGGATTTCACCATCCAGTCGTACGGCAACTGGAACGGCAGCACCCGCATGAGCGCGTCGCAGATGGTCATCGACATCAGCTCGCACGA
>DATFGL010000124.1:0-35610 GCA_035249465.1 Rhodanobacteraceae bacterium
CGACGTGAAGATTTTTTCCGGCGCGCTGGAGCGGGCGGGTCACAAGGTCACTTCGGTGGCGACCGCCGAGGCCGGCATCGATGCCGCGCACAAGACCAGGCCCGACCTGGTGCTGATGGATGTGATCATGCCCGGCATGAATGGCTTCCAGGCGACCCGCAGTCTCACCAAGGATCCGGAAACCAGCGCGATCCCGGTGCTGATCGTGACCACCAAGAGCATGGAAACCGATCGCATGTGGGGCATGCGTCAGGGCGCCAAGGATGTGCTGGTGAAGCCCGTCAGCGAGAAGGACCTGGTGGCCCACGTCAACAAGCATCTTCCCGCGGGCGCTTGAGGCAGCGATGAGCAAAAAGTACTCCCGTCACGGATCGGAACCGCGCAAACACGAACCCGCGCGCCCCGAAGCGGCGGCGGGAGGTGTGTCGGCCGAAGTGCTGCCGCAGGGCGCGTACGCGCTGTTGGCGGGCTACGAGCGCCGCAGCCTTGCGCACGACCCCGGTGTACCCGAACAAATCGAAGCACCGGGCTTGTGGCGCGCGATCGGTTTTCGCGTCGGCGAGCATCATTTCGTCAGCGGCATCGACGAGATCAGCGAAATCCTGATGTCGCCGCCGCCGGTGACCAGCATTCCCTCGACCCGCTCGTGGATGCTGGGCGTCGCCAACGTGCGCGGCAACCTGATCGCGCTGGTCGACCTGAAGCAATTCCTGTTCGAACAACGCACCCATGTCACCGGCCGTGCGCGCGTTCTGGTGGTCAAGCAGGCGGGTGGCAACGTGGGCCTGCTGGTGGATGAATTGATCGGCCAGCGCAACCTGACCGATGCCGACCGCGCGGGCGCGGAAGGCGAAGCCGACCCGGGCCTTGCACGCTTCGTGACCGAGAACGTCAACGTGGGCGCGGGCCGGCTGGGCCGTTTCAGCATGGTGGAGTTGACGCGTACGCCGGAGTTCCAGCACGCGGCGCTTTGAGTTGTGCGATCGATCCCCGATCGCAGTTTCACTGGGTGTTTTGGGTATAGGAGGGGTTGCAGGCGATGAACACCGGAACGGCCAAAGCCGCCATCCATGGCCAAGGGCTCCGTGGCCCGACTTTCAACAACAGGCGCTCCGGGTTGGCCCGCGGGGATTCTTCAGCGGCTCTCCGAACAAGGGGAGTAACGAATATGCAAGCGACAGACATGGCAACGAGGTGGCAATCATGAGCGCGAATTCCGGTGCGGTCCGCAAGGGCGCGTCCCTGCAGACCTGGCTTATCGTCATCCTGCTGGCGGCCATCGTGCTGGCCGGCGCGGACTTCTTCCTGCTGAACCGGCACGACAGCCAGGACCGTTCGGCGGCGCAGCTCACCACGCAGATCCAGGTGAACTCGCAGCAGGTCGCGAACTTCGCCCTGCAGTCGGCCAACGGCAACATCGACGCCTTCAAGGAACTCACCAGCACCCGCGCCGCAATCGCGGCGGCCGTGCAGCACTTGAACGCCGGTGATTCCACGACGGGCCTGCCGGCCTATGGCGATGCGATCGGCGTACGCGGCCCGATGGGTGCGCTGACCAAGTCGTGGGACCAGTTGAGCAAGGACCTCGGCAGCATCGAGGCCAACAAGGACGCGGTGCTGGATTCGGCCTCGCAGGCTGCCGCGTTCAACCAGCAGATGCCCGACCTGAACTCCAAGATCAACCAGGTCATCAGCATCCTGCAGTCAAAGGGTTCCTCTTCGCAGATTTACACCGCCTCTCAGCTGCTGGTGTCGGGCGACCGCCTGATCCGCCGCGTGGGCGACGTGTTGCAGGGTGGCGCGGACTCTGCGTCCGCCGCCAACGGTCTGGCGCTGGATTCCACCAACTACGGTGCGACGCTGAAACAGTTGTCCGACGACTCTTCGGGCGAAGCCGCCAGGATCCTCGCGGGCGTGCAGAGGTCGTGGACCGGGCTGGAAGCGCCGGTGCAGAAGGTAATCGCCGCCGCGCCGACGCTGGCGACGGTCAAGACCGCCGCCACCCAGGCTTCGGTGGATTCGCAGGACGTGTTGCTGAAGGCCAACAGCGTTTCCAATGCGCTCGGCAAGCTGCCGCAAACGCGTCCGTTCCCGAACGTGTGGTGGGGCCTGCTGGGCGCGATAGTGGCGGTGGTGCTGGCGGTCGTGCTGGCCTTCACCTTCGTCGGTGCCGAGCGCAAGCGTGCATCCGAAAGCCGCAAGCTCAACGAACGCAACCAGCAAGCCATCATGCGCTTGCTGGATGAAATGGGCACGCTCGCCGAAGGCGATTTGACGGTGAAAGCGACCGTGACCGAGGACATCACCGGTGCGATCGCAGACTCCGTGAACTTCGCCGTCGAGGCGCTGCGCTCGTTGGTGACCACCATCAACGAGACGGCCGTGCGGGTATCGTCGGCCGCCCAGGAAACCCAGGCCACCGCCAAGCATCTGGCGGACGCTGCCAACCAGCAGGCCGAACAGATCACGTCCGCCTCGTCGAAGATCAACGAAATGGCGGTATCCATCGACCAGGTGTCCAAGAACTCCGCCGACAGCGCGGAAGTGGCGCAGCGATCGGTGCAGATCGCATCGAACGGTGCCCAGATCGTGCGCCAGACGATCAGCGGCATGGATTCGATCCGCGAGCAGATCCAGGAGACGTCCAAGCGCATCAAGCGGCTCGGCGAATCCTCGCAGGAAATCGGCTCGATCGTCGAACTCATCAACGACATCGCCGAGCAGACGAACATTCTGGCGCTGAACGCGGCCATTCAGGCCGCATCGGCGGGCGAGGCGGGCCGTGGCTTCGCGGTGGTCGCGGACGAAGTGCAGCGACTGGCCGAACGCGCCACCGGTGCAACGAAGCGAATCGAAACGCTGGTGCAGACCATTCAGACCGATACCAACGAGGCGGTCAGCTCGATGGAGCAGACCACCACGCAGGTGGTGAATGGTGCGCGCCTGGCCGAGGACGCCGGCACCGCGCTGGGTGAAATCGAAAAGGTGTCGAACAATCTCGCCGGACTGATTCAGGGCATCTCCAGCGCCGCGAAACAGCAGTCCGCGGCGGCCACCAACATCAGTTCGACGATGAGCTCGATTCAGCAGATTACCGCGCAGACTTCGGTGGGCGCCAACCAGACGGCCGAATCGATCGGCAACCTTGCGCAACTCGCGCAGGAACTGCGTCGTTCGGTCGCCGACTTCAAGCTGCCGGCGTAATCGGTACAACCGTCCATGACAGCGGGTGACGACATGATGTCCACGGCGACCGGCGAAACCGGCGTGGCTTCGGTCGCGCCCGATACGATGGCGCAGGAAGTGGAAGGCGTTGCGCGGAAACCGACGATGCGACTTGAAGAACACATCGACTTCTCGACCCTTGGCTGGGTCAAGCCGCAAATCGACGAACTGCTGTCGGAGGCGCGCCAGGCGCTCGAAGCCTTTGCCGAAGATGCGGCGGACGTGCGCTCGATGCAGAGTTGCGTCGGCCTGCTGCACCAGGTGCTCGGCACGTTGCGCATCGTCGAACTGTACGGCGCCGCTGAACTCGACCAGGAAATGGAGAACCTCGCACAGGCGGTGCTCGACGGGAGGGTGACCGACCGCGAAGAGGCCATGGGTGCCTTGATGCGCGGGTTGGTGCAGTTGCCCGATTACCTCGACCTGATCGAAAGCGGCCACAAGGACATCCCGATCGTTTTGCTGCCGTTGCTGAATGAATTGCGCGATGCGTACGGCGCGGAACCCGCCGACCAGCGCGTGCTGTTCCATCCCGATCTCGATCACCCGCTGCCGCCCGATGCGGCCGGCGCGCGTGCGGCGTATCCCTTCGCCGACTTGCGCCAGCGCGTCACCCAGATCCGCGCGCGTTTCCAAGTGCAACTGCTTGCGTGGACGCAAGGCAAGCAGCCGAACTTTGCGGAAATGCGCGACTGCGTGGACGAATTGCGCGCCGTATGTCACGCCGAATCCGCGCGGCGGCTGTGGTGGATTGCGGGCGGCGTCCTGGAAACCCTGCAGCAAGGCCGGCTGGATCATCACCTTGCCAGCCTGCGGCAGCAGTTCGGCCATCTCGACCGCACCGTCCGCCATGTGCAGGACCAGGGCGAAGAAGTGTGCGACGACGAGGACACGCGCGAGCTCACCCGCACGCTTTTGTACTACGTCGCGCAGGCCACACCGGGCCCCGGCCGCAGCGAAGCCATTTCGCAGTGCTTTGCGCTGGGCCGGATGGTGCCGACCGAAGCCGAGCTCGATCGCGCGCGCGCGGCCATGTCCGGCCGCAATCGCGTGTTGCTGGACACGGTTGCCAAGGCTGTCCGCGAGGACCTTTTGCGCGTCAAGGAAGGCCTCGACATCTTTCTGCGCCGCGAGGACCGCAATCCGCAGCAGCTCGCGCCGCAGGTGGAGGTGCTGCACCGGATCGGCGATACGCTGGGCGTGCTGGGGCTCGAAGCGCCGGCCAAGATGATTGGTGAGCAGCGGCAGACCATCGTCGAGATGATCGATGGCAAGCGCGAAGCCAGGCCGGAAACGATCCTCGACGTTGCCAGCGCGCTGTTGTACGTCGATGCATCGCTGGACGAACACATCGAACATCTCGGCGCTGACAGCCAGGCGGACGACACCCTGCCGCGCAGCGAAGCACGCAAGATCATGCGCGCGTTGATGCACGAAGCCGGCGCCAACCTCGGCAAGGTCAAGGAACACATCACCGCGTTCATCGAGTCGTCGTGGTCGCACGCGCAGTTGGCCGAAGTGCCGCGC
Organism: Rhodanobacteraceae bacterium; assembly: GCA_035249465.1. Taxonomy (GTDB): domain Bacteria; phylum Pseudomonadota; class Gammaproteobacteria; order Xanthomonadales; family Rhodanobacteraceae; genus 66-474. The sequence goes on from DATFGL010000124.1 coordinate 4,753, forward strand.
CTGCTGACCGAAGTCGGCGGCGCGCTGCGCATCCTCAACCTGGAGCGCCCGGCGGACCTGGTGGAAGGCATCGATCGCTACGTTGGCAACGAACTGATCGGCGACCGCAAGGTGCCCACGGTCGACGAGATGGACCAACTCGCCGATGTCGTGGCCGGCGTCGAGTATTACCTCGAGCTGGGCCACGACGTGAACGCCAGCGACAGCCGCATCCTCGATGGCGCCCAGCACAGCCTGGAACTGCTGCACTACTGGCCGGTTCCGGTGCGCCGCCAACCGGCGCAACCGGCGGAAGCCGTCGCGCCGGCACGTGCACCGCAGCAGCCGCCAGCGGCGGTGTCGGCGGAGCCCGCGGAAACCGAAGCAGCCGCACCGATCGAGCCCGCGGCGCCGGTTGCGCTCGTGCAACCCGCGACGGCCGCCGTGGCCTTCACGGTTCCAGGGGTGGGACCGGGCAAATGGGTCGACGTCGAAGAAGAGGTTCTGGAACCGGTTGCCGGTGAAGGCACTCCGGTGGATACGTCGTTCCAGGACGCTGCGGGCATCGACGAGGAAATCCGCGAGGTTTTCGTCGAAGAAGTCGGCGAGGAAATCGCCAACATCAATGTCAACCTGCCGGCATGGAAGTCGAATCCGGAAGATCTGGATGCACTGAAGAACGTGCGGCGTTCCTTCCACACGCTCAAGGGTTCCGGGCGACTGGTGGGTGCCATCGCGCTGGGCGAATTCAGCTGGAAAGTCGAGAACATGCTCAACCGCGTGCTCGACCAGACCATCAAGCCCGACGCGAATGTGCAGGCGCTGGTCGAAACCGCGGTGGCGACGTTGCCGAAACTGCATGCAGGCTTGCAGGGCGAGAGCGTGACGATCGATCCGCCGCTCGATGCGATCATGCAGACCGCAGACAAGTTGGTCTCCGGGCAGCCGGCGCGGGTGGAGGATCTCGCTCAGGGTTACCGCAAGGTCGTGCGCCAAGTGCGTCGCTGGGTGCCTTTGGCCGAACCCGAGCAGACCGCCGAAGCGGCCATCGCCCCGTCGTTCGGACCAGTCATCACGTCGCCGGTTTCCGGCCTGCCGCTCATCGATCCGATCCTGCTCGACGTATTGCGCACCGAGGTCGGCCAGCATCTCGACGGCATGCGTGGTTACCTGAGGCGTGACGCGGCGTTCGAAGCCAACGTCGATGACGAACTGGTACGTTCGGTGCATACGCTGCATGGCGCCATCGCGATGGTCGGTGTCGATTCGCTGGCGACGATGTTGGCGCCGCTGGAAGTCTGGATCCGCCGCGTACGCAGCGTCGATGCGGCGCTGGACCGTGAAGGCTGCGATGCGCTGCGCGACGCGATTGCGATGACCGAGCACGTGATGGCGCAATTTGACGCGCCGGTGCCGGACGTGCCCGATGCGACGGCCTTGACCGAGCGTCTGGAGTCCTTGCGCAATCGCTGGCCGGAAGCCTCGCCATTGGGTGGCCCAAGGCACGCCGTGGAAATTCGCGCGCCGGCCTCCGCACTGCCGGAAGAAGTGGAGGAATCCGAAGATTCCGGCGTCGCCGCGGTCGGACTGGAATCGGCTTCCACGCTGCCGACGGAGGACGATGCCACAGTGCTTGCCGCGCGCGAAGCGGCCGAACGGGTTGCCGTGGAGCGGGCCGAGCAGGAGCGTATTGCGGCCGAGCAGGCCAGGCAGGCCGAAAAGGAACGCACTGCGGCCGAGCAGGCGGAACAGGATCGCTTGGCGGCCGAGCGGGCCGAACAAGAGCGCATTGCCGCCGAACAAGCCGAGCGGGAGCGCGTCGCGGCCGAGCAGGCGGAACAGGAACGTATCGCTGCCGAGCGGGCCAGGCAGGCCGAACAGGAACGCATTGCTGCGGAGAAGGCGGAACAGGATCGCTTGGCCGCCGAGCGGGTCGAACAGGAGCGCATTGCGGCCGAGCGGGCGGAGCAGGAACGCGTTGCCGCAGAGAAGGCGGAACAGGGTCGCCTGGCGGCCGAGCAAGCCGAACAAGAGCGTATTGCGGCCGAGCGGGCGGAGCAGGAACGCGTTGCTGCAGAAAAAGCCGAGCAGCGACGTCTTGCAATCGCACGTGCCAACGCCGAGAAGCAGATCGCCGCCTCGGCGTTCCCGCCTTTCCCGGAAGATGCACAGCCGGAAGGTGCCCTGGATATTCCAGGACTCGATCCCGAACTGGTTGATCTCTTCACGGAAGAGGGCGGTGAACTGCTGGATGCCAGCGACGGGTCACTGGCTGCCCTGCGCAGCGCGTCCGGCGACGCCGAATCGGTGCGTTCATTGCAGCGCAACCTGCACACCCTCAAGGGCGGCGCGCGGGTGGTCGGCATTTCTCAAGTGGGCGACCTCGCGCACGCGATGGAAACCCTGCTCGAAAAAGCCGGCGACCACAGGCGCGGGCTGGAACCCATCGAAGTGGATTCGCTGGAGCGCGGTTTCGATCGCCTGCACGACCTGGTCGAGCGCATCCGGCAGGGCCGGGCGATCGCGACGCCGGTCAACGCGATCGATCGTTTCAACGCATTGGCGGAGGGCCGCCCCGTCGGCACCGGCGCGGTACCAGCGGCAGCCGAGCCTGCGGTGGAGACGCGACAGCCGGCCGCGGCCGTCGCGCCCGCGCCGCGCGAGGCACCGCGATTGCTCGAAACCGAGGCGCATGCGTCGGCGGAGCTGATCCGCGTCCGTTCCGATCTGCTCGATTCGCTGGTGAACGCGGCAGGCGAAGCATCGATTTACCGCGCGCGTCTGGAGCAGCAGGTCGGCAACTTCCGCTTCAACCTGGTCGAGCTGAACCAGACGGTGTTGCGTTTGCGCGAACAGCTGCGCAAGCTCGAGATCGAAACCGAAACCCAGATCCTGTCGCGTTACCAGCGCGAGAACGAAGCCGGCGCGGGTGCCACATTCGATCCCCTCGAGCTGGACCGCTTCTCGAACCTGCAGCAATACTCGCGCGCGCTGGCCGAGTCGGTATCCGACTTGGCGTCGATCCAGGACATCCTGGATGACCAGACCCGCCAGTCCGAAACGCTGTTGCTGCAACAGTCGCGGGTGAACTCCGATTTGCAGGACGGCCTGATGCGCACGCGCATGGTGCCGTTCGAGTCGATGGTGCCGAACCTGCGCCGCACCTTGCGTGGTGCTGCCGACGAACTCGGCAAGCGTGCGCAATTGCGCGTGGAAGGTGCGCAGGGCGAAATGGATCGCAGCGTGCTGGAACGCATGAAGGCGCCGTTCGAGCACATGCTGCGCAACGCGTTGACGCACGGTATCGAAGCGCCGGCCGAACGCGTTGCGCGCGGCAAGCCGATGGAAGGCACGGTCACCATCGAGGTCGGCCGCCAGGGCACCGAGGTTTTGGTGCGTGTATCCGACGATGGCGCGGGTTTCGATCGCGATGCCATCCGCGCGAAGGCGATCGAGCGCGGGCTGTTGAAGCCCGACGTCCCGGTTTCCGACAGCGAGCTGTTCGGCTTCGTGCTGCAAACCGGCTTTTCCACCGCGGGTGAGGTCAGCCAACTGGCCGGCCGCGGCGTCGGCATGGACGTGGTAGCCAACGAGATTCGCCAGCTTGGCGGGTCGCTGGCGATCGAGTCCGAACACGGCAAGGGCACCACGTTCAACATCCATCTGCCCTTCACGCTGGCGGTTACGCAGGCCATTACGGTCCGCGCAGGCGAGACGACCTTCGCGATCCCGATGACCTCGGTGCAGGCGGTGTCGCGTATCCGACGTCAGGAAATGGCCGACCGGCTTGCGTCCGGCGAGCGCACGATCAGCCATGTCGGCGAGGAATACGCGCTGCACGATTTGTCGGAGCTGCTTGGCTTCGGTGCGGCGAGCATTCCCGAGGAAGGCTCCGGGCAGTTGCCGCTGCTGATGGTGCGTGCTGGCGACCTGCGCGCCGCCATCCGCATCGATACGGTGATCGGTTCGCGCGAAATCGTGGTGAAGCCGATCGGTCCGCAGATCAGCAACGTGCCCGGCATGTTCGGCGCCACCATCCTGGGCGATGGCTCGGTGATGCTCATCCTCGATCTCGCGCCCCTGGTGCGCCACTTCGATGCCAAGCAGGCTGCCGCCATGGTGGCAGCCGGCGAAATCGAAACCGCACCCGGGGTGCCCGTGGCGACCATCGCGCGCAGGGAATCGGAGGGCCCGCGCGTCGTGATGGTGGTGGATGATTCGATCACGATGCGCAAGGTGACGACGCGTGTGCTCGAACGCGAGCGACTGGAGGTCGTCACCGCGAAGGATGGCGTGGATGCGTTGGAGAAGCTGCAGGAACGCGTGCCCGATGTCATGCTGCTCGACATCGAGATGCCGCGGATGGACGGCTTCGAACTGGCCACGCACATGAAGAACGACACGCGTTTCCGCCACGTGCCGATCATCATGATTACGTCGCGTACGGGTGAGAAACATCGCCAGCGTGCGTTCGAGATTGGCGTGGACCGTTACCTCGGCAAGCCATACAGCGAAGCCGACCTGCTGCACAACGTCGGCGAGATTCTGGAGGCCCACCGTGCTTGACCAGAAGATTCCCGCACGGCCGCGCGTGGCGCTGGTGTTCAGCGCCGCCAGCTCCGCTAACCATCTGCGGGACGCGGTGTCCAACCACGTGGAGATCGTCTACGAAGCCTCCGCGGCGGACTTCGACATATCGCGTCTCGTCGTCTCGCGGGCAACCGCGGCGCTGGTGAATCTCGACGACTGCGAGTTGCTGGACAGCGTTGAAGCGCGGCTGCAGGAAACCGGCGTAGCGGTGGTCTTCAATGATCCCGAGATTTCCAGCAAGCTGGACGGTTGGGCGCTGGCGCGCTGGCTGCGCCACCTGACCGCCAAACTGAGCGGCAACAGCGATTTTGATCCGCCGCGCCCGATGGCCGCGCAAACAGCGCCGGTTGTTGCCGCGGCCGCGGTTGAAGTCCAGAGCTCTGCGGAAACCGGATCGGCCGCCGCGCCCGCTGCGGAAGACGCGCCGCACATCATGGAACGGCCCTTGTCACCGGCAGAAATCGAATCGATGACGGCGGATTTCGGTGCAGTGCAAGAGCCTTCGATGTCAACTGCAGACCTTGCTGGAACCGCGATTGCAGCTCCCGCGTCCGCGGATGTTGGCAGCGCTCGATCCCCGGCGCTGGCCATAACGGAGTTTGAAACAGAAACACCGTTACCCGCGCCTCCGGCCGGTGCAATGGACGTGGCCATCGCGATGCCAGAAAAGGACATCGAACACGGCGACGCCGATGCGCTCGACGTCGACACCGCGGCGCTGTCGGCGATGATCGACGCGCGGCTGGCTGCAGCGGAAGGCGAAGCCGTGCCGAAATCGCCCGAGGTTTGGCGCGTCATCGAGGGTGGCAGCGTTTCCGCGGTCGAGCTTCCGCCGATTGGGCCGGAACCCGTTGCAGTGGCGCCTGCCGCCGCACGGCAGCCCGAGATGCCCATTGACGACGCCGATGTGCTGAAGGCGTTGCCGTCGCTGGACGATTGGCAACTGGTCGACCCGGACGCTCCTGTTGCGCCGGTTCCGAAGCGTGACGAGCATGTCTTGCCCGCGCTTTCGATTGATTTCGGGGATCTGGAACTGGTGCCCATGGAAACCATGGTGCCGATCGAACTGAATGAGGAGCCCGCCGAACGCTGGATGCACGCCAGCGACGACAACGGCGGAGCGCCTGGGAAGTCGAAGCCGGCAACGGCGGATTCGAAGGGAGAGCATGCATGAGCGCAGCACAGGCTTTGCCGCGCGAAATCCGCGGCGTCATGCTTCCGGTGACGGGCGGCCGTGTGCTGGTGCCCAATACCACCATGGCCGAGGTGATCACCTACGCGCAACCCGCGGCGATCGCGAACGCGCCGTCGTGGATGCTGGGCCGCCTGGCGTGGCGCGGCTGGGGCTTGCCGGTGCTGGCGTTCTCGGTGCTTGCCGGTGTTGCGGAACAGGAGGCCGCCGAGAACACCAGGGTTGCGATCCTGAAAGCGCTGAGTGGCCACGCGCGGCTGCCGTATTTCGGCGTCCTCTGCCAGGGCTTCCCGCGCCTGACGTTGATTTCGGAAGAGACACTGGTCACGGACGAAGCGTCCGATGCGGTGCTCACGGGCGTGCGCGACCAGGTGCGCGTGCACGACGAGTCGGCATGGATTCCGGATCTCGGCGCGATCGAAAACCTGATCGTCGGCGCACTGGCCGCAGCGGCCTGACGCCTGCCCGCACCACAACGCGTTTCCCGGTCGGTTCAGAAGTCGCCGCAGACGGCCTGCAGTGCCGCCATTGCGGCCAGGCCCGCGGTTTCCGTGCGCAAAACGCGTGGTCCCAGTGCGAGTTCGCCGAAACCCGCTTGGCGCAGCGCGGCCAGATCATTGCCGCTGAACCCGCCCTCCGGGCCCACCGCCAGCATCACGTTCTTCGGAGCGGATGCGAAATTCCGCAGGCGCGTGGTCCCGCCCGGGTGCAGCATCCAGCGAACTTCCGTGCTTGCCTGCGGGTGCGCGGCAAGGCAAGCATCCAACGATGCCGGGGCGCCGATTTCAGGTACTACGTTGCGCCCGCATTGCTCGCAGGCGGCAATGGCAATCGCGCGCCAGTGGTCCAGCCGCCTTCCGCCGCGCGCGCCATCCAGCCGCACTTCACTGCGTTCGCTGGTCACCGGCAGGATTCGTGCCGCGCCGAGTTCAGTGGCTTTCTGGATGATCCAGTCCATCTTTTCGCCGCGCGCCAGCGACTGGATGAGCGTGCTCCGCAACGGCGACTCGCGCGCGGGGGTTTCCATGGCTTCGACGTGAACGCTGGCTGCGCGTGGATTCGCCGTGACCAGCCGGCCTGGGTATTGCCGCCCGTCGCCGTTGAACAGGATCACGGGGTCCCCGGCTTTCAGGCGCAACACCCTCACGGTGTGCCCGGCGGCATCCTGCGGCAGCGGCAGATCCTCGCCGGGTGCCAGGGGAACGTCGACAAACAGCCGGACTTCACGCATGGAGGGGAATCTTCCGGGGGAACTGGAGTCAAAAGTATGAACGATCTCTGTCGCGCTGTCGGCATGCACTGGCTCGGCGGACTGCGGCAGGCGCACAATGGATCACCGATCCCTCCGAGGAGACCGATCATGAACAAAAAACTTCTCGCCACGGCCCTGTTCGCGGTGTGCGGGGGCATGGCTCTCGCCCTGCCGGCGTTCGCGCAAACCAGTCCGAACGATACCCAGGCCCAAGCCCAGACGGCCAAGGCCACATCGAACCCGCAAGCCGCGGCACCCGCCGGCAGCAAACGCGCGGTTCCGCCGCTCGATTCCCGTTCCTGCATTCGCGACACGGGCAGCCACATCCCGCCGCCCAAGGGGCAGTGCCTGCCCGTGGCAGGCAACAGCTACAGCCAAGAGGATATCCAGCGCACCGGCGCCACCGACATTGGCCGGGCGCTGCAGATGCTGGATCCGTCGGTGACGGTGCGCGGACACTGAAGATCGATTGAAGGTCCGGAGGTTTCCGGAAGTCCTTCCGCGCACCGCCGGTGCGCGGAACAGTCGAAATATTCCTGCCGCGATATTGACTCGCGCCGCGCGCCTGTCTAGCTTGCAGGTATGCGCAAGCGCAAGGCCAAATCAGAAACGACCGAGGCGGCGCGGCCGGCGACGGCTGCCGAAACCACGGGCATCAATGCGCTCGCCGCGCAACTGGCGGCCTATCTTCCCCCGGAGCAGATCGAACGCGTACGCGGAGCCTACGCGGTAGGTGTGCGTGCCCACGCCAGCCAGCGGCGGAAAAGCGGCGAACCCTACATCACCCATCCGCTCGCGGTGGCAACCATCCTGGCGGGACTGCGCCTGGATGCCGAGACCATCATTGCGGCGATCCTGCACGATACGCTGGAAGACACCGGCATGACCCGCGTGCAGCTGGAGGCCAGTTTCGGCACCACGGTCACGGAGCTGGTGGATGGCGTCACCAAACTGGAAAGGGTGGATTTTGCCAGCCGCGTGGAAGCGGACGCCGAGAGCTTCCGCAAGATGCTGCTGGCCATGGCGCGCGACCTGCGCGTGATCCTGATCAAGCTGGCGGACCGCCTGCACAACATGCGCACCCTTTCGGCGATGGTGCCCGATGCGCGCCGTCGCATCGCACGCGAGACGCTGGACATCTACGCACCGATCGCGGCACGTCTCGGCATGAATGCGATCCGCTCGGAATTGCAGGATCTCGGTTTTCGCAGCCTTTACCCCGACCGTTACAAGATCATCGCCTCGCGCATCAAGCGCACGCTGGGCAACCGCCGCGAGTCGATGGTGAAAATCGAGCAGGCGCTGGCCGAGCGCCTGGCGGCCGACGGCACCCCCGTGCGCATCGTCAGCCGGGTGAAGGCGCCCTACAGCATCTGGTCGAAGATGAAGAGCGAGCACAAGACCTTCGATCAGTTGATGGACGTGTACGGTTTTCGCCTTGTCACCGATACCGTCGCCCATTGTTATCAGGCGCTGGGTTCCGCGCACTCGCTGTTCAAACCGGTGGAAGGGCGCTTCAAGGATTTCATCGCGATTCCCAAGGCCAACGGTTACCAGTCACTGCACACGGTGTTGTTCGGGCCATTCGCCGCCCCCATCGAAATCCAGATCCGCACCGAAGAAATGGACATGGTCGCCGAGCGCGGAGTGGCCGCACACTGGTCGTACAAGCAGGAGGCGATTCCATCCAACAGCGCGCAATCGCGCGCACGCCAGTGGGTCACAGGCCTGGCCGATTCGCAGGCGGCGACGCCGTCGTCGCTGGAGTTCATCGAGAACGTCAAGGTGGACCTGTTCCCGGACGAGGTCTACCTGTTCACGCCCGCGGGCGACATCCAGTCGCTGCCGAAGAACGCGACCGCGCTGGATCTCGCGTTTGCCGTGCACACCGACGTCGGCATGCACGCGGTGGCGGCGCGCATCGACGGCAAGCTTGCATCGTTGCGTGCGCAGCCCTCGTCGGGGCAGACGGTGGAAGTGATCACCGCCCCCTCCGCGGTGCCCAATCCGTCGTGGCTGGATTTCGCGGTGACCGGCAAGGCACGTGCGGCGATCCGTCAGTACCTCAAGCACCTGCAACACGAAGACGCGATCGATTTCGGGCACCGCATGCTGGAAAGCGCGCTGGACGCTGGCGGATCGAGTCTCGATGCGATCCCTCCCGAAGCGCTGGACCGGTTCCTGGCCGACAACAACCTGCGCCGACTGGAAGACCTGCTGTCGGATATCGCGCTCGGCAATCGCATGCCCGGCCAGGTTGCGTCCACGCTGATCGCATTGGGTGGATCGGTGATCGGTGCCGCGCAGCACCGGACCGAAAAAATCCGCATCAGCGGCGCGGAACGCGGCATCCTCAGTTTCGGCAACTGTTGCCATCCGGTTCCCGGTGACGACATCGTGGGTTACCTGTCGCCCGGCAAGGGCATCGTCGTACATCGCGTCGAATGCCCCAATGTGACCGAGTTGTTCAAGTTGCCCGAACGCCGCGTCGAAATCGGCTGGGACAGCGAAGTACAGGGCGATTACCGGGCCGAGTTGCGGGTCGAGGTTGTCAATCGCCCCGGCGTATTGGCGACGGTTTCGGCCGCGATCGCGGAAGCCAATTCCAACATCGACGACGTGAAGTACATCGAACGCGGCATCCAGGCCGCCACCCTGATCTTCGCGATCGAGGTCAAGCACCGCAAGCACCTGGCCGACGTGATGCGGCGCATCCGCAACACCAAAGTGGTGAATGGCGTCTATCGTTATCCCATTTGATTGCGATCGTCCCCGATCGCTGTGTCGCGAATGTTTTGTTCAACGAGATGTACTTGGCTCGGTGGAGACCGGAACGGCCTTCAAAGCCACCATCCATGGCCGAAAGCTCCGTGGCCCGACTTTCCACAATAGCCGTTTCGCGCAGAGGTGATATTCTGCCGTTCTTTGCTTGACCGCGATACGAGAGTGCCATGTCACGCCAACCTGTCCATTCCGATTCCGCGCCCAAGGCCATCGGTCCGTATTCGCAAGCCGTCCGCAGTGGCAGCACGCTGTATCTGTCCGGCCAGACACCGCTCGATCCCGCCACCGGAGAGATGGTGGCAGGTGGCATCGAGGCGCAGGCCACGCGCGTGTTCGAAAACCTGCAGGCGGTGCTTGGCGCGGCGGGCGCATCGTTCGACAACGTCGTACGCGTGGCGATCTACATGACCGACCTGGGCAATTTCGGCGCGGTCAACGAGGTCATGAAGAAGTATTTCAGCGAACCATACCCCGCGCGTTCTACCATCGGTGTGGCGGCGCTGCCGCGCGGTGCGGCGGTTGAAGTCGACGTGATCGCGGTGACTGAAACCTCTGCATGACCTGCTGCGCACTGGCCACATCCATGTGGCCAGCCCTGCGGGGGCCGCCGGAGCCTGCCCCGGACTTGATCCAGGGGCGTTCGCATCGGCAATCCTGCCGATGCAGTCGGCGTCACGCAATCTGCCTTCGCTCGCAACGGTTCTGCAGGGGTTCCCAGACCCGGACACCTTTGCGAGGTGCCATCGGCTAACCTTGCGCGGGTGACGACGCCCGCCGATACATGCACCACTCCGAGCAACGATCCCGGACTCACGCCGGCCGCGTCGCTGCCGGGAGTCGGTCCCGCGCTGGCGGAAACGCTGCGCAGGCTCGGCATCGAACGCGTGCAGGATCTCTGGTTCCACCTGCCGCTTCGTTACGAGGATCGCACCCGAATCACCGCGATCCGCGATCTCGCCGCCGGCGAACCGGCGCAGGTCGAGGGCGTCGTCGAGGCGGTCCAGACGGGGTTCCGCCCGCGCCCGCAGTTGCGGGTTGCGATCACCGACGCATCGCGCGACACGCTGGTGTTGCGCTTCTTCCATTTTCGCCGACAGCAGGCGCAGCAGTTCGCGCCCGGCGCGCGCCTGCGGTGTTACGGCCCGGTCCGCCATGGCCAGCACGGTTTGGAAATGGTGCACCCACAGTACCGGGTGCTGCGGGGCGAAGCTGCAGTCGAGGAGGCCCTGACGCCGGTCTATCCGATCACCGAAGGTTTGGGCCAGCAGCGTCTGCGCGCGGTCATCGAAAAAGCCCTGTCGCGCTTGCCGGGCAAAACGGCGCTGGAGTTGGTTCCTGCCGATCTGCTGGAATCGTTGGGCCTGATGCCGCTGCGCGACGCATTGCTCGACGTGCACAGGCCGTCGCCGGACGCGGATGTCGAAGCGTTGCTCGCAGGGCGGCACCCGGCACAGCAACGGCTGGCGTTCGAGGAGTTGCTGGCGCACCACATCAGCCTCAAGCGAATGCGCGCGCGCGTCCGGCGGCACCGCGCGCCCGCGCTGCCGCAAGATGCCGTTTTGCAGCAGCGCTTTCTGGAAAGCTTGCCTTTCGCGCTCACGCGCGCGCAGGCACGGGTGTCGCGGGAAGTCGGGCGTGATCTCGGGAAAAACGTTCCGATGCTCCGGCTGGTGCAGGGTGACGTCGGTTCGGGCAAGACGGTGGTTGCCGCGCTGGCTGCCTTGCACGCGATCGCGAATGGCCGGCAGGCCGCGTTGATGGCACCCACCGAATTGCTTGCGGAGCAACATCTGCGCAACTTTCGCGCTTGGCTCGAGCCGCTGGACATCGAAGTCGTTTGGCTGGCGGGCAAGGTCACCGGGCGGGCACGCGCGGCGGCGCTTGGCAGACTGAAGGCGGGTGCGCCGGTGGTGGTCGGCACCCACGCACTGATGCAGGAAGGCGTCGAATTCGCACGCCTGGGGCTGGCGATCGTGGACGAGCAGCACCGCTTCGGCGTGCAGCAGCGCCTCGCCCTGCACGACAAGGGCGCCGACCGCACGAGCGGCGAGGTGCCGCACCAACTGGTGCTCACCGCCACGCCGATTCCGCGCACGCTGGCGATGAGCGCCTACGCCGACCTCGATGTTTCCACGCTGGACGAATTGCCGCCGGGCCGCACGCCGGTACGCACCGTGGCGATCGCCAACACCCGCCGCGACGAGGTGATCGAACGCATCCGCGCAGCCTGCGCGGAGGGACGGCAGGCGTATTGGGTATGCACGCTGATCGAGGACAGTGATGTGCTGCAGGCGCAGGCGGCCGACGTCGCCTATGCACAACTATGCACCGCACTGCCGGAACTCGCGGTCGGTTTGGTGCACGGACGCATGAAACCGAAAGAAAAGCAGGCGGCGATGGACGCGTTCAAGGACGGCCGTACGGCCCTGCTGGTCGCGACCACCGTGATCGAAGTGGGCGTCGATGTACCCGACGCCAGCCTGATGGTCATCGAAAATGCGGAACGGCTGGGGCTTGCGCAACTCCACCAGTTGCGCGGCCGTGTCGGGCGCGGCGATGCGGCTTCGACCTGCGTGCTGCTGTACCAGCCGCCGCTCTCGATTTTGGCGAAGCAGCGCCTGGAAACCCTGCGCCGGACCAACGACGGCTTCGTGATCGCGGAACAGGATTTGCGGTTGCGCGGCCCCGGCGAACTGCTGGGCACACGCCAGACCGGCGAAATGGGGTTTCGGGTGGCCGACATCGTGCGCGATGCCCCCTTGATGCCGGCCGTGCAGCAGGTCGGCACGGCGATGCTGCGTGGGCATCCGGCCCTGGCGCAACGTCTCGTGGAGCGCTGGATAGGTGGCGCGGCGCGATTCGCGGAGGCCTGACGCCAGCTTGCCAGCCTGAGCCGGGTCGGGTTACAATCCCGCGCTTGCCCGCAGCAATCCAACCCAGGCGAACACCCCATGAAAGCCGACATCCACCCCGATTACCATCCGGTGGTTTTCCAGGACGCCGCGTCCGACTTCGCGTTCCTTACCCGTTCGACGATGACGAGCGATGAAACCGTCAAGTGGGAAGATGGCAACGAGTATCCCGTGGTCAAGGTCGACATCTCGTCGGCCTCGCACCCGTTCTACACCGGCAAGCAGAAGGTGATGGACGCGGGCGGCCGCATCGACAAGTTCAAGCGGCGTTACGCGGCCGGCAAGTGAGTTCGGAGCCTGCCCCGGACTTGATCCGGGGACGAACTCACCCCGTGCAGGCCATGGATGGCCGATGACACGGGATCCAGCGTTGAGGCGCCGTCACCCCGGACAGCACATGGATGTGCGTTGATCCGGAAATCGAACCCGGTGTTTTGAAATCCAACGCCTTCCGTGAGCAATCGCGGAAGGCGTTTTTGTTGTTCCATGCCGATCGTTGTACCTGCGTACGCGGCCGTATCGTGCGATAATCGACCGATTCAATTGCGCGAAAACACGCACGCAGCGTGTGCTTCCAAGGAGCCCCCCGTGTCCAACAGCAACGTCACCCTGACCACCCCCGATCATTCCGTGTCCTTGCCGCTGGTGGAGGGCAGCCAGGGGCCGAGTTGCGTGGATATTGCGTCGCTCTATCGCGAGACGGGGCACTTCACTTTCGACCCGGGTTTCGCCGCCACCGCGGCCTGCAAGAGCGCGATCACCTTCATCGATGGCGAGAAGGGAGTGTTGCTGTATCGCGGCTATCCGATCGAACAGCTCGCCGAGCAATCGCGTTTCCTGGAAGTGGCTTATCTGTTGCTGGAAGGCGAGCTGCCGACGGCGGAACAAATGCACACGTTCGAAGACCAGATCACGCATCACACGATGATGCACGAGTCGGTCAAGAATTTCCTGCACGGCTTCCACTACGACGCCCATCCGATGGCCATGCTGTGCGCATCCGTCGCGTCGCTGTCGGCGTTCTACCACGACACCACCGACAATGAGGATCCGGCGCAGCGCAAGCTGGCCGCGATCCGGCTGATAGCCAAGATGCCGACCCTGGCTGCCGCCGCGTACCGCTATTCGATCGGCTGGCCGATCCGCTACCCGCGCAACAACCTCGAGTACGTCGATCGTTTCCTGCACATGATGTTCGAGGTGCCGAGCGAGCCGCTGCGGATGAATCCGGTAGCCGCGAAGGCCCTGGATCTGCTGTTCATCCTGCATGCCGACCACGAGCAGAACGCCAGCACCTCCACCGTGCGGCTGGTGGGCTCCACCGGCGCCAATCCGTATGCCTCGGTCGCCGCCGGCATTGCCGCGCTGTGGGGTCCGGCGCATGGCGGCGCCAACGAGGCGGTGTTGAAAATGCTCACCGAGATCGGCGATGCCAAGAATGTCGGCAAGGCCGTCGAGCGCGCCAAGGACAAGAATTCCGGCTTCCGCCTGATGGGTTTTGGTCATCGCGTGTACAAGAATTTCGATCCGCGCGCCAAGATCATTCGTGCGACCTGCCATGAGGTGCTGGACAAGCTGGGCGTCAACGACCCGTTGCTGGACATCGCGATGAAGCTGGAGGAAGTCGCGCTGAAGGACGGCTACTTCATCGAGCACAAGTTGTATCCGAACGTCGATTTCTATTCCGGCATCATCTACAAGGCGCTCAAGATTCCCACCGAGATGTTCACCGTGATGTTCGCGATCGCGCGCACCGCCGGCTGGATCTCGCACTGGATCGAGCAGCACGAAATGCCCGGTGGCCGCATCGGCCGGCCGCGCCAGGTGTACGTCGGCGCGACGCCGCGCGAGTACAAGGCAATCGAGAATCGGTAAGTTGGTGGTTTGTCTTCCCCCTTCACGAGCGAAGGGGGGGTTCTCAATATCTCGTGGCATCCCCCGCGCCTTCGGCGCGACCCCCTTCCTTGGAAGGGGGTGAGAGCTTTTTATACTCTCCCGAGTCCCGGATCAGGTGTTTCCCGCCAGCATCATTTCCAGCGTTGCCAACGACGCACGCTGCTGCGGGCGTTCGTCGGTGCGGTCGAGTGGTGCCTGCCGCAATGCGTCGCGCGGGAACACGGTGACATCCACTGCCACGCCGCCGGTGCCGAAAAGAAACACCGGGAATTCCGCGTTGCGCTGACGATCCAGCCGGAACGTGTGCGCACGTGTCTCGAACGCGATCCCATGGTCGAGCAGGTAGGTGGCCACGTGTTCCGGTGAATCATCGAACACGTGCAGGTTGACCGGCGAGTGGGTATCGGCCGTGCCGTTGAGTACGGGGCCGACCAGCCGCGGCTCGAACCTTTCCAGAAAACGCATCACTTCATGCGCAACTTCGCGGCGCATGCGCAGGGCCCGCGTTTGTTCCTCCGCGCGGAACAGGCGCTGGTGTTCGCGCAACGCTTCCTCGATTTCACTGTTGCGCGGCAGGTAGCCGTCTTCCTCGACGCCAACGTGTCGCGCGGCCTTGCGCTTGGCCAACTGAAAATCGCGGATGCCGTGTTCGCTGATCAGGCGGGCGGCTTCGAGGGCAACGCGGCGGCGCAATTGGTGGGCGCGGCCCTCGGCGTGGATGCGGTGGTATCCGGCGGTCTTGTGCAAGTTGCTGTGCCCTCCAGCCGCGTCGGGGCCAGTGTCGCAAAAAGCGGGCACAAAAAGCAAAGGGCACATTGTGCTGCCGGTCGAAGCGGCTTTTGTCAGAAGTCAGGCCATGGATGGCCGTTCTGGGGCTCGTCGGCCTCGCTGCGCCCGGGTTGCAATGTCATCCGTGGCGCAGTGATCACGGACGATCGCACCGGCGTGTCAAAGTCAGGCCATGGATGGCCGCTCTGGTTTTCCATGGCTGCGAGTGATCATGTTTTGTGCAGCCGCTTCGAAGAGGCAGCGATCATGGACGATCGCACTAAAAAATATCGTAGGCCGGCGCCTGATTCTGCTGCTGCTTGGCTTGTTCGCGTAGCCGATCCAGGTCCTCGATCTTGAACATTTCGCTCATCGTGTTGGTGTCGCCCGGCGGTGCGGGCAGGCCGGTGGTGCGATCGATGGCCGCGGTGACGATGCCCGGTGGCATCGGCAGCGCGGCTTCCGGCTTGCCCTGCAGGGCGGGGGCCATGAATGCCATCCAGATCGGCAGCGCGGTTTGCGCGCCGAACTCCTTGTGGCCTAGGGATTTGAAATCGTCGAAGCCGACCCAGACGGTGGTCACCAGATCGTTGTTGAAACCGCAGAACCAGCCATCGTGGTAGTCGTTGGAGGTTCCGGTCTTGCCGGAAAGGTCAGTGCGGCCCAGTTTCTTCACGGCGGCGCCGGTGCCGTGGTCCACCACGCTTTGCAGCATCGAATCGATCAGGAAATCATTGCGTGGGTCGATGACGCGTGGCGCGAGCAGCGGCCCCGCCGATGCGCCGGCGGAAAGCGCGTTTGCGGTGTTGCCGAGCGCGCCGGGGTCGCCCGCGGCCGCGTCCGGCTGCGCCGGTGCCGCGGTGGTCTTGCCTTCGTCGAGCAGGCGCGCTTCGCAATTGCGGCAGGCCTGCACGGGGTCGGCCTTGTAGATGGCCTTGCCGTCGCGATTGTCGATTTCGGCAATGTAGTACGGGGTGACCAGGAAGCCGCCGTTGGCGAACACGGCGTACGCGCGGGCCATCGCCATCGGTGACACCGAGGCGGTACCGAGTGCCATCGAGAGGTTCGGTGGAATCGCGTCCAGCGGAAAACCGAATCGCGCCACGTAGTCGCGCGCGTAACGCACGCCCACGGCATCCAGCAGCCGGATCGCGACCAGGTTCACCGATTGCGCCAGTGCTTCGCGCAGGCGCATCGGGCCGCGGAATTTTCCGTCGTCGTTCTGCGGCGTCCACAAGCCGCCCGGTTTGGAGGGATCGGGCAAGGCGATGGGCGCATCGTTGATGATCGATGCGGGCGTGTAGCCGCGGCTGAAAGCGGCGGAATAGATGAAGGGTTTGAAGCTGGATCCTGGCTGGCGCGCGGTCTGCACCGCGCGATTGAATTTGCTCAACTGGAAGTTGAAGCCGCCCACCAGTGCCTTGACCGCGCCGTCATCCGGCGACAACACCACCATCGCGGATTGCGCGGCCGGAATCTGCTCCAACTCCCAATGCTTCGCAACGGTGGCGGCTGTTGTTGCCGTTTTCACACTGGCCGGCTTGGCAGGCGCCGTTTGCGCGTCCTGTACTTCGCGCACCCTGATGATGTCGCCGGGACGCAGGATCGAAGCCGCGCCCTTGCCGTCGATGCCGGCCTTGCGTGCATAGCCGAGGGCCCATTTCATGTCCGCGACGGGAAGCCTGATCGACCGGCCGCCCTGGACGTAGGCCTCGGCCGCGTCGGCATTGACAGCGGTGACGATCGTGGGCCACAGCCCGCTTACATCGTTGTAGCTCGACAACGCTTGTTCAAGTGCGGCGGGCGTCGCCGGCTCGGGCAGCGTCACGTGCGCTTCCGGGCCACGGTAGCCGTGACGATGGTCGTATTCCTCGAGCCGGCTGCGGAGCGCGTGATTGGCCAACGCCTGCAGGTGGCCGTCGATGGTGGTGCGGATCACGTAGCCGTCGGTCAGCGCCTGGCTCCCGAGTTTCTGCAATGCCTGCTGGCGCACCATTTCGGCGAGATAAGGTGCATCCACCTGCGTCGGCGGTTCGTGCGGCGCGGCGTCGTCGGTTGCGGCGACGGCCTGCTGGTATTGCGTGCGGTCGATGAAGCGGTGCGAGAGCATCTGACCGAGCACCCAGTTGCGGCGCGCGATCAGACGGTCCTTGTGGTCGAGCGGATTGACCACCGATGGCGACTGGAAACTCGAAGCGATCGCCGCGCACTCGGCGATGCTGAGTTGGGCGATGGTCTTGCCGTAGTAATACTGCGCGGCCGCCGCCACGCCGTAGGTGCGGTGGCCCAGGAACATCTTGTTGAGGTAAAGCTGCAGGATCTGATCCTTGGTCAACTCCCTCTCGATGCGGAACGAGGTGAGGATCTCGATGATCTTGCGGGTGTAGGTCTTCTGCGGACTCAGGAAGAAATTGCGTGCGACCTGCTGGGTGATGGTCGAGCCGCCCTGCACCTTCTGGCCCCGGTGCAACGCAACTTCCATGGCCGCGCGCAACGTCGATACCACGTCGATGCCGGAGTGGTGGTAGAAGTCGGCGTCTTCCGCCGCCAGCACCGCGTGCTTGAGGCTGTCCGGCACGTTTTCGATCTGCACCGGATTGCGGCGCATCTCGCCATACTCCGCGATCAGCTGCCCGTCCGAACTCAGGATGCGCAGTGGAACCTGCATCTGCACGTCCTTCAGCGATGCCACCGAAGGTACCCGTGGTTCCAGCAGCCACCAGGCGATGCCACCCGCGATTGCGCCCAGCACCACCAGGCAGAACAGACCGACAAGGCAGACCAGCAGCAGTCGTTTGAGAAGTCTCATGCGGTTTCCGGAAGCAAGGTTCGACAGCTGCGCCAGTGCAGACCCCGGCTCGGGCTGCGGGTTCCTTGGCACGAAAGGCTTGGAACATCGGGATCGCGAATTATAGGGGCGCACTTTGTGCACGCGTTCCCGCGGCAGCGGAAGTCGTGCCGCAGGCGGGATGCCGCCGCCGGAAAGCAGGCGCGCCGTGTCCCAGCCGGCACCACGAATTTGGCGCGGAGTTTCTCGAAGATCTGTGACGTACTTCCAGCAAAATTCGGCGTCGAAGGACGATGATTTAAGACAGAAAGTACATGGACTTCATCGACTTGCAGGCACTTTGCAAGGTTATTGATATTTCGTTAACTTTCGTATCTAATGCAATCGCGCGGGTTTCCTGCGCATGCGGGCACGGGGAAGGGGAATTCCAGTGGGATTACTGACAACCAATGCTGCGCCGCTGATCGGCGTCGATATCAGCTCGACCGCGGTCAAGTTGTTGCAGTTGAGCCAGGCCGGCTCGCGCTTTCGCGTCGAGCATTACGCGGTCGAGCCGCTGCCGCCCAATGCCGTGGTCGAAAAGAACATCGTGGAGGTCGAAGCCGTCGGCGATGCGATTCGCCGCGCCGTGCAGCGTTCCGGCGCACGCACCAAATATGCCTCGGCCGCGGTTGCGGGGTCGGCGGTGATCACCAAGGTGATCCCGATGCCGGCCGATTTGTCCGAGGACGACCTTGAAGGTCAGGTGCAGGTCGAGGCCAACCAGTACATCCCGTACCCGATCGAGGAAGTCAGCCTCGATTTCGAAACCATTGGCCCGGTGAAAGACAACCCCGAGATGCAGCAGATCCTGCTGGCTGCATCGCGCACCGAGAACGTGGACATGCGGGTGGCGGCGCTCGATCTCGGCGGCCTCACCGCCCGGGTGATCGACGTCGAGGTGTTCGCGATGGAGAACGCCTTCCGCCTGATCGCCGACCAATTGTCGGTGCCGCGTGACGCATTGGTCGCGCTGGTCGATATCGGCGCCACCATGATCACGCTGTCGGTGCTGAAGAGCCAGCGCACCATCTATTCGCGCGAACAGGTGTTCGGCGGCAAGCAACTCACCGACGAGGTGATGCGCCGCTACGGGATGTCCTACGAGGAAGCCGGGCTGGCCAAGCGCCAGGGCGGCCTGCCCGAATCCTACGAAATCGAGGTGTTGGAGCCGTTCAAGGAAGCCATGGTGCAGCAGGTCAGCCGCCTGCTGCAGTTCTTCTTCGCGGGCAGCGAATTCGGCAAGGTGGACCAGGTCGTGCTGGCCGGTGGCTGCGCATCCATTCCCGGCGTCGCCGACATGGTGGTCGAGCAACTGGGCGTGCCGTGCGTGGTGGCCAATCCGCTCGCCAGCATGTCGTTGTCCCCGCGGTTGCAGGCGCAGACGCTGGCTCAGGACGCGCCCGCGCTGATGATCGCCGCCGGCCTGGCCCTGAGGAGCTTCGACTAATGGGCACGTTGCCAAGATCAATCTCCTCCGACGGGGCGCGGAGCGAAGCGAATTCCGCGCAGACGGTCTCCACTGCGTTGGTTTTGGGGAGCTTCGACTGATGGCCAAGATCAATCTCCTCCCGTGGCGCGCGGAACGGCGCGAACGCCGCAAGCGCGAGTTCTTCACACACCTGGGCATCGGTGCGGTCGCCGCCATCGTGCTGGTACTGTTGTGGGGCTTCTGGATGAGCCTGCGCATCGACAGCCAGAATGGTCGCAACGAGTACCTGCAGGGCCAGATCACCCAGCTCGATTCAAAGATTACCGAGATCCAGAGTCTGCAGAAGGTCAAGAAGCACCTGCTGGATCGCAAGCGCATCGTCGAGAAGTTGCAATCCAGCCGTTCGCAGATGGTGCACCTGTTCGACCAGATCGTGGAAACCATTCCCGCCGGCGCGCGCCTGACGGGATTGAAGGAAGTCGAAAACGGCGATACCGAGACACTCACGCTGGACGGCGTTGCACAGTCGAACGCGACGGTCGCGGAGTACATGCGCAACATCGAGGCGTCGCCGTGGATGGGACCGGCTACGCTGGTCAAGACCGAAAACGTCCACTCCGATTCCAATACGCCGTACGAATTCGAGCTTGTCGTGAAGCTCGGTACACCGAAGGGCGACGATGACGGCTCGGGACCGGCATCCGGTTCCAGCGCCGCCGCCATGCCCGCCACGGCATTGAGCGCGGCACCGGTCGCTCCGCCAGCGGCCGCGGCAGCCAAACCCGCATCGACCGTTGCGGTTCCCGTCGTTGCACCGGGTGCGTCGACACAAGCCGCGCCGGCTTCAGCACCCGCAGCACTTCCCGCATCCGCGCCCGCTTCGGCACCCGCGGCGCTGCCGGTTTCCGCGCCCGCTTCGAAGGCGTCCGCGCCGGCGCAACCGGCGCCCGTTGCGTCCACGAGCAAGGGAGGGGCCAGGCCATGAAATTCTTCGATGACCTGCGCAATCTCGATCGCAACAACATTGGCGGCTGGCCCCAGTCGGTCAAGGGCTTCTTCATCGCCATCATTGTCATCGTGATCCTGTTCATTGGCTGGTACACCTACATCAGCGGCCAGCAGGACACGCTGGCATCCGGGCAGCAAAAGGAAGTCACCCTCAAGCACGACTTCGAAGACAAGCAGGCCCAGGTGGTGAACCTGGATGCGCTGAAGGCCCAGCTTGCGCAGATGAACGAAATGCTGAGCCAGATGCTGCGCGAACTGCCCAGCAAAACCGAGATGCCTGCGCTGCTCGTCAACATTTCGCAGACGGCCCAGGCCGCCGGCATCGAGACGGACCTGTTCCAGCCGAAGCCCGAGATTCCCGAAGAGTTCTACGCGATCCAGCCGATCGCGCTGAAAATGCAGGGCACCTACCACCAGTTCGGCACCTTCATCAGTGGCGTGGCATCGCTGCCGCGCGTGGTGATCCTGACCATGCACGATGTGTCGCTCACCGCTGCCAAGTCGGGCGGCGGCAAGGACGCGCCTCCGGCCGGCGGCGAATTGATGCTCGAGGGCACGGTGCAAACCTATCGCTACCTTGGCGACGAGGAACCGAAGCAACCGGCCAAGAAGGGAGGGAAGTGATCATGCGACCCACCCGCATCGTCATCGCGCTGGCGACCCTCGCCATGATGTCCGGCCTCGCTGCGTGCAGCGGCCAAGGCGACCTCCACGAATGGGTTGCGCAGGTCAAGGCGCGCAAGGGCGCGCCGCTGCCTGCGCTGCCGGTCGTCAAGACTTTCGAAACCTTCATCTACCAGGACCAGGACAAGCGCGATCCGTTCGAGCCGGCACCGCCGCAGGCCAATTCGGCGGACACCGCCGGACCGCATCCCGACCAGGATCGCCCGCGCGGACCGCTCGAAGCCTTTCCGCTGGACAGCCTGAAAATGGTCGGCACGATCGGTGCAAAGGGCAGTATCGAGGCGCTGGTCAAGGATCCGCAGGGCGTGATCCATCAGGTTCACGTGGGCGACTACATGGGCCAGAACTACGGCCATGTCAGCCAGGTGACGACTGGCGAGATCGATCTGGTGGAACTGGTGCCGAACGGTTCGGGCGGCTGGATGGAACGCGACGCGACCGTCGCACTGGGCGAAAAATGAAGATCCATCGGGGGTTACGTTCATGATGACCAAACCTGCTCATTTCCTTGGCCGCAGCCACGGCGGCACAGCCCGACCCGGACGCGGATGGATGGCGTTGCTGGTACTGCTGTTCCTGCTGGTGGCCGGACCGGCCTTGGCGGCGAACACGCTGCAGAGCGTCAGCGCGTCGCCGTTGCCGGGTGGCAAGGTCCAGTTGACCCTCAGCTTCTCCGGTCCCGCCGTCGCGCCGCAGGCGTTCAGCACCAACACGCCGCCGCGCATCGCGATGGACTTCGCCGACACCAGCAACGGCCTGGCGCAGCGGTCGTACGACCTCGGCCAGGGCACGGCGCAATCGGTGAGCGCGGTGGAGTCCAATGGTCGCACCCGCGTCGTGGTGAACCTGAGCCAGCCCTCGCCGTACGTGACCAGCGTGCAGGGCAACCAGTTGCTGGTGACCATCGGTGACGGCATGGACAGCGCGACCGCGGTGGCCGACCCGCCGCAGGGCCCGGCGCTGGCGCCGGTGCCGCCGCCGCCGCAATCGCAACGGTCCCTTGCCGTGTCCACCGCGAACCCCGACAAGTCCGTCGCGATGGCGGGCAGCAACGTCATCACGGGCGTCGATTTCCAGCGCGGTGACCACGGTGGCGGCAAGCTGGTGATCGGCTTCAGCCAGGCCGGCGCGGCGACCAGCATGCACACCAACGGCGATACCACCACCATCGATGTGGCGGGCGCCAACCTTGCCGCTGCCCAGGCACGCCGGCTGGATGTCACGAGTTATGCAACGCCGGTGCGCAGCGTCAACACCCATGCGGTGCCGGGCGGCGCACGCATCGACGTGGAAACACGTGGTGTGGTGCAGACGGCTTCCTATCAGACCGGCAACCAGTACGTGGTCGAGTTCTCGCGGCCGACTTCCAGTGAAACCACCGCGCTGGGCGCGCCCAAGCCCATCGTCTACACGGGCAGCCGCGTCACCTTCAATTTCCAAGACATCCCGGTGCGTTCGGTGCTGCAACTGCTGGCCGACGTGTCCGACCTCAATATCGTTGCCTCCGACAGCGTGCAGGGCAATGTCACCCTGCGTCTGGTCAACGTGCCGTGGGACCAGGCGCTGGACGTGATCCTGCGTGCCAAGGGCCTGGCCAAGCGCCAGAACGGCAACGTGATCTGGGTGGCCCCGCAAACGGAGATCGCCAAATACGAGGAAAACATCGCGGACGCGCGCGAGAAGCAACTCAACAGCGCGCAGCTGGTCACCGATTACATCCCGATCAACTATGGCAATGCCAAGCAGATCGCGGATCTGTTGACCTCGGGCGCCAAGGCCGGCAACGTCGGCGGCGGCGGCGGTGGCAGCAGCGGCAATTCCGAGCGAGGCTTCCTGTCGCCGCGCGGCAGCGTGTCCTACGACGACCGCACCAACACCCTGCTCGTCAACGACACCCCGGAGAAGGTCCAGGAAATCCGGCAACTGGTGTCGGTGCTCGACCGTCCCGTCAAGCAGGTGCTGATCGAGTCGCGGCTCGTGATCGCGACCGACAATTTCACCCGTGAACTGGGCGCGAAGCTTGGTGTCGGCGGGTTCCACCTTGGCGCCAACAGTCGCCATGCACAGGTCTATGGCGGCGGCATCAACGGCGTCAACGGTACCGGCATCAGCGACTCGGAAACGAGCATCGCCAATTACTGGAACAGCTTCAGCGGCCAGTCGACCGGTAGCGGCGGTAACACCGTGCAGATTCCGACCGGGCTGAACGTCAACCTGCCTTCGACGACCACCGGGTCGAGCGGCTTCGCGATCGGCATCCTGGGACGCGACTACCTGCTCAACCTTGAACTCTCCGCCGCGCAGCAGGAAGGCCGCAGCGAAACCATCTCGCAGCCCAAGGTGGTGACCGCCAACAACCAGGAAGCCACGATCCAGCAAGGCCAGCAGATCGGCTACCTGACCTTCCAGAACTCCGGTGCTGGTGGTGGCGCGGGTACAGCGACCGTGCAGTTCAAGAACGCGGTGCTGGAACTGGACGTCACGCCGACCATCACCTCCGACAACCGCGTGTTCATGAAGCTCAAGGTGATCAAGGATGCGATCAGCGCGTTGGTGCCGAACCCGGGTGGCGGCTTCGTGCCGCAGATCGACCACCGCGAAATCGACACCTCGGTGCTGGTCGACAACGGGCAAACGGTGGTGCTCGGTGGCGTGTACGAATTCACCAACGAGCATGACGTGACCAAGGTGCCGTTCCTCGGCGATATCCCGATCCTCGGCGCACTGTTCCGCGACAAGAAGAACATCAACAACAAGGCCGAGCTGCTGGTGTTCATCACGCCGCACATCCTGGGTCAGGAAACGACGGTGGAGTGATTCCGCAGGCGGTACGCAGTACACGGACGGCGCAGGCGACTGCGCCGTTTGTTTTTCGGCTGCCACCGGCCCGCGGCAAAACTTTTGCGGCGGACTGTGGTCTACTGGGCGAATGCAAACCGAGCCCCTTTCCTCACAAGCATCCGTGGCGGCAGCCGCTGCATCGCGGAGCGTTACCGAAGCCGGTGCGTTGCACGCGCGATTCCGTGCGTTGCGCGACGCATTGCGGACCGAAGTCATCGGCCAGCCGGCACTAGTCGACAGGCTGCTGATCGCCCTGTTGGCGGACGGGCACCTGCTGGTGGAGGGCGCGCCGGGTCTGGCCAAGACCACCGCGATCAAGGCGCTTGCCTCGCGCATCGAGGCGGACTTCCATCGCGTCCAGTTCACGCCGGACCTGCTGCCGGCGGATCTCACCGGTACCGATGTGCTGCGTCCGGCGACGGGTGTCTTCGAATTCGAGCCGGGCC
This sequence comes from Rhodanobacteraceae bacterium, assembly GCA_035249465.1. GTDB lineage: Bacteria > Pseudomonadota > Gammaproteobacteria > Xanthomonadales > Rhodanobacteraceae > 66-474. The sequence continues at coordinate 29,364 of DATFGL010000124.1, forward strand.
CGTTGTTCCACAACCTGGTGCTGGCTGACGAAATCAATCGTGCACCCGCGAAGGTGCAATCCGCGCTGCTGGAAGCGATGGCCGAGCGCCAGGTGACGATCGGTCGCCGCTCGTGGCCGCTGCCGAAATTGTTCCTGGTGATGGCGACGCAGAACCCCATCGAACAGGAAGGCACCTTTCCGCTGCCCGAAGCACAACTCGACCGATTTCTTTTGCACGTTCCGGTCGGGTATCCGAAAGCGGATTCGGAGCGCGCAATCATGCGGCTGGCGCATTCGCGGGCACGCGAAGAGCTGGCGCCGCACGCGCAACCGGAACGGTTGCTGACGCAGGGCGATTTGTTTGCGGCGCGCGGACAGGTGCTCGACCTGCACATGGCCGAGGGCCTGGGCGAATACATCGTGCAACTGGTGCTCGCGACGCGCGACCCGCGGCCATGGGCGCCGGGCTTGCGCGGCAAGATCGCGTGGGGCGCGAGCCCGCGCGCCAGCATTGCACTGGAGCGTTGCGCGCGCGCTGCCGCATGGCTTGCGGGACGTGACTTCGTGTTGCCCGAGGATATCCAGTCGCTCGCCCCGGATGCACTGCGCCATCGCGTGCTGCTGGGCTACGAAGCGGAAGCAGAAGGGTTGCGCGTGGATGATGTGGTGAAGCAGCTGCTGGAGCGCGTACCGCTGCCCTGACACCCCCTTCCGACGGGAAGGGGTCGCGACGAAGTCGCGGGGGATGTGGTCGCACGCGGACGGCAACCGATGCCCTCGTCGCGCCTCGCTCGCGTTCGCTACGCTCCGCCCTTCGTTTGCGAAAAGCGGAGGCCACAAATCTCATGGCACACCATGTCTGCAAGCGTCGACCACATAACCGAACCCACCCTCGGCATTGCACGCGTCGATCTCTCCGAACTGATCGCGCTGCGAGCGCGTGCGGGCAAGCCGGTGGCGCACGCCGCGAACATCCGCACGCCGCTCGCGGGAGGCCACGTCTCCGCGCTGCGCGGTCGCGGCATGGATTACGCGGAGTCACGCATTTACCAGGCGGGTGACGATTCGCGCAATATCGATTGGCGGCGCACCGCGCGCAGCGGCAAGTGGCACACCAAGCTGTTCCAGGCCGAGCGCGAGCACAGTTTGCTGTTGTTGATCGATACGCACGCAACGATGCGGTTCGGCACACGCACGCGCTTCAAGTCCGTGGCTGCAGCGCGTGCTGCCGCATGGCTTGCCTGGACTTGCGTGCGCGGTGGGGATCGCGTGGGGGCCATGGCATTCGGCAGCCAGCGTGTCGCCGTCGATCCGCAACCCGGCACGCGCGGCGCGTTGGCGGTGCTCGGGGCCGTCGCGCGTTGGGATGAGCAAACGTCCTCCGCGCGGGAAGGCAATGCCGAACCGTTGTCGGTGGCCCTTGCGCGCGCGCAGCGGATGGCCATATCCGGCAATCAGGTTTGGCTGTTGTCCGACGGCTGGTGCACCGACGCTTCCGCAGCGCACGCGCTGATACGCCTGAAGCGCCACGCCGATGTTCGGGTTGCCATCATGGTGGACGCACTGGAACACGTACTCGCGCCCGCGGGCGATTATGTTTTCGAAGTGCCATCGGGGCGGCATCGCGTCGATCTTTCGACGGCCGGCGCCCGCGTGCAACTGCGCGACCAGCTCGCCCGTGGTTGCCGTGCGTTGGCGAAGGCCTGCGATGAAGCTTCGGTGCCACGGGTGATACTGTCCACCGGCGAAGAGCCGGACGCGCGTCTGGCACCGTTGTTGCGCAGGCGCATTCTGGAACGCCGCCGATGAACGGCCCGATGCTGCGGGATATCCATTTGCCTCCCGCGCATTGGTGGCCGCCGGCGCCCGGCTGGTGGCTGCTTGCGACCTTGCTGTTGCTCGCAGCGATCGGAATCGCATGGTGGTTGCGGCGCATGGCGCGCGGCAATCCGGTGCGCATGGCGCTGCGCGAAATCGACGCGCTCGCAGCCGCGCATGCGCGTGACGGAAACGCTGCGCGACTGGCGGATGGAGCGTCACGGTTGATGCGACGGGTGGCGCTGCGTGTCGCGCCGGATGTTGCCTCGCAGACGGGCGCGGGATGGCGCGCATTCGTGCAGATGCATGCATCCGACGCAACCACCCGGCAGGCGCTGGACGAGCTGGTTGGCGAGCGTTTTCGTGCGCAGCCGATGCTGGACGCGCCGGCTTTGCTGGCGGCGTTGCGGGCGTGGTGCCGGGATACGCTCCGCGCATCCACCCCCTTCCATGGAAAGGGGGTCGCGCCGAAGGCTCGGGGGGATGAAACGTCCGTGCAATACACACCGCGGAAGCCCGCATCATGACGTTCGCATGGCCATGGATGTTCCTGCTGCTGCCGGTGCCGTGGCTGGCCTGGAAATTCCTGCCGCCGGCGGCGCCAGGCGCGGGGCTGCGTCTGCCGCAGCCGGTCACGCTCACGCAGTGCACCGCGGTCGCCCACGTCACGAGTTGGCGCGTGTGGGTAGCCGCCTTGGCATGGGTGTTGCTGGTTTGTGCAGCCGCGCGTCCCCAGCGGCCGGCGCCGCCGCAGGCGATCACGCATACGGGGCGCGCCCTGATGCTGGCGGTCGATTGCTCCGGCAGCATGGCGATCGAAGACATGCGCTTTGGCGACACGGTGGTCAGCCGTTTCGCCGCGGTGAAAGCCATCGCGCAACGCTTCATCAAGCAGCGTTCTGGCGATGATGTCGGCCTGGTCCTGTTCGGCACCCAGGCGTATCTGATGACACCGATGACTTTCGACGTGGACGCGGTCGCCAAACAGATGGACGGCGCTGCCGTCGGTCTCGCCGGACGCGAAACCGCAATCGGCGATGCGATCGTGCTCGCGGTGAAACACCTGTCGGCGTTGCCCGCGCGTGCGCGCGTGCTGGTGCTGCTGACCGACGGCGTCAACACTGCCGGAAGCGTGGCGCCGCTGGACGCGGCGAAGTTGGCGAAGGCCGCGGGTGTGCGCATCTACACGATCGGCGTGGGTTCCAGCGCGCAAGCCATCAGCGCATTCGGCCTTCAGTTTCCGGCACCGGACAACCAGTTGGATGTGCAGGTATTGACACGAATCGCGGACGCGACAGGTGGTCACTTCTTCCGCGCATCGGACGGCGGCCAGTTGGCGCAGGCCTATCATGCGATCGATGCGCTGGAGCCGCTGGCGACCGGCCATTCGCTGTTGCGTCCCGACCATGAGTTGTATCCGTGGCCGCTTGCGCTGGCTTTGTTGCTGGGTTGCGTCCTGCTGCCCTGGGATGGTTGGCGGACGCACGGGGGGGTGGTTGCATGAGCGCCCTGGAACTCCCGTTGCATTTCCTGCGGCCGTGGTGGTGGCTCGCGTTGGCGCCGCTGCCGTTGGCGTTGTGGATGCTGGCGAGGAACGGCAACGGCCGCGCGGCGTTGGCGAAGCTGGCCGATGCCGCGCTGCTGCCGCATCTGTTGAGCGACACCGGTGTGCACAGGCGGTTCGCGCTGGGACTGGTCGCATCGGCGTGGCTGCTCGCCGTTGCCGCGCTGTCGGGGCCTGCCTGGCAGAAGATGTCCGCGCCGCTGTATGTCAATGGCGCGGCGCGCGTGGTGGTGCTGTCGCTTTCGGACGACATGCTGGCGCAGGACATGCAGCCCGATCGCATGGCCCGGGCGCGCTTCGCGGTGCGCGATCTACTGAATGACGCGGGCGACGCGCGCATGGCACTGGTGGCCTATGCCGGTGCAGCGTTCACGGTGGCGCCGCTGACGGACGACAAAAACACCATTCTCAATCTGCTGCAGGCGCTCGAGCCCGACGTGATGCCCGTGCCCGGCAACGACGCCGCGGCGGGCATCCGGCGAGGGGTCGAGTTGCTCCGGCAGGCACACGCCAAGGGCGGAGAAATCGTGCTGGTGACCGACACCGCCGATGCCGCCGCGGTCGCGCAGGCGAAGGCCGCACGCGCTGCGGGCATCCGCGTGGACGCGCTCGGCGTCGGCACCCGCGAAGGCGCGCCGGTTCCACAGCATGGCGGCGGATTTGCGATCGGGTCGGGCGGAACGTTGATGGCGCGCCGCGACGATGCGGCGTTGCGCGCCGTCGCGGATGCGGGCGGCGGCCACTACGTCGTGCTGCAGCCGGACGGCGTGGGCGCGTCCGCGTTCGGCGCGCCGGTGGCGGAAGCGGGATACGCGAGCCGCGCCGAACGCGCACAGTTGTGGCGCGATGGCGGCATCTGGTTGCTTCCCGTACTGCTGATCATGGCAGCGCTGGCGTTCCGGCGTGGCTGGTTGCTGGTATTTGCATTGCTGGTGCTGCCGATCGGCATGCCGGTTGCGCACGCGTCCACGTGGGATTCGTTGTGGTCGAATCGCGACCAGCGCGCGTTGCAGGCACTTCAACACGGCGACACCGCGCAGGCACGCAGACTTGCGTCCACGCCCGGCGTGCGCGGGGCCGCTGACTATCGCGCGGGCGATTACGCCGGGGCCGCCGAGGCCTTCGCGCAGGGTGACGATGCGCGCTCGCATTACAACCTCGGCAACGCGCTGGCCAGGCAAGGCGAATACCGGAAGGCCATCGCGACTTACCAGCAAGCCTTGCAGCGCGACCCGAAAATGGCGGATGCACGCACCAACCTCGACGCGGTCGAGGATTGGCTGAAGAAACACGAAAAGCAGCCGCCCCGATCCGGTCAGCAAGGCAACAAAGACGACCAGCGCGGAAAGCCGTCGTCGCCGGGTGCCGGCGCGTCCGGCCAGAACACGGGAAAGGACTCCGAAGAATCCGGCGCACAGCAGAGCGCCGCCGCGTCCACTCCGCAGGCATCCTCGGCAACCGGCGCGAATGGCGCCGCCGGCGGGCAAAGTGCGCAGCGGCAGGGGAACGCAGGCACGGCGCGACAGGATCACGGTGGCGCATCGGCCGATGAAGCCGCCAAGCAGCAACGGCAGGCGCAACAGGCCGCGCAGGCGCTCTCGCGCGAAATGCGACAAGCGCACGGCGCAACGCGTTCCGGAAAGCAGGGAGACACGAATGCCTTTGCGCTCGGACAAGGCGAGCCAAAGCAGGATGGCCGTTTCGATGCGCAGCAACGCGCGATGTTGCAGGCCGTGCAGGACGACCCCGGCGCGCTGCTGCGCCGGAAGTTCCGGCTGGAATGGGAACAACGCAACGGGCGACAGCAAGAGGATCCGCAGCAATGATGCGTCGATGGTGGATCGTCCTGCTGGTGTTGCTGGCGCCGCTTGCGCAGGTCGCAAGTCCTGCGACGGACTCTGGAGGGGCCGTACACGCATTTCTCGATCGGAGTCATGTGAGCCTGGGCGACACGGTCACACTGAACATCCAGTCGAGCGGCCCGCTCGGTACGCCGGACCTGACGCCGCTGGAACAGGATTTCCAGGTGCTCGGCACATCGAATTCAAGCAGCGTGCAGATCGGCAATGGCAAAACCGTCCGTACCACGCAACTCGGCATCGCACTCAAACCGCTGCACGCCGGCACGATCGCGATTCCGGCGCTGGACGTGGGCGGCGCGAAAACGCAGCCGCTGACCCTGCAGGTCGGTGCGGCGCCATCCGGCGGCAGCGGCCGGATGGGCGACCCGGTGTTCATGGAAACAGGCGTCCTGTCGAGTTCGCCCTACGTCGGCGAGCAGACGGTTTACACGGTGCGCTTGTTCTACCTGCCGGGCGTCAGCGGTTCGCTCGGTGATCCCAGCGCCGATGGCGCCGACCTGATCAAGCTCGACCGCGACCACCGGTACACGGTCGATCGCAACGGTTATGCCTACCAGGTCCTCGAATACAGCTGGGCGCTGATTCCGCAGCGCACCGGCGCGATCACGGTGCGCGGTCCGACGTTCCAGGGCGATCGGCTTGCGGTAGGCAATCCCGGCGCCTTGTTCAACAACCCCAACGCGCTGCTCAACAATCCGAATGCGCTGTTGAATGGCCAGATGCCCGGCATCGGTGCGCCGGTCAGCGCAACCGCGCCGGTGACGCGCATCGACGCGCGCGCGGCGCCCACTGCTGCGGGCAAACCCTGGCTGCCGGCGCGCAACGTGCAGTTGAAGCTGACGGGTTTGCCTGCGAATGGCGAGGTGACCGCGGGCGTGCCGCTGACCGTGACCTTGAGCATCAGCGCGACCGGACAGCCGGCCGATGCCTTGCCCGAACCCGAGCTGCCCGCGATCGCGGGCGCGCGGGTGTATCCCGACCAGACACGCGACAGCACCGATGACAGCGGCCAATGGTTGCAG
>DATFGL010000125.1:0-5687 GCA_035249465.1 Rhodanobacteraceae bacterium
CGGCGGCAAGCTGTGGATCCGCGTGTTCCCGGACAAGCCGATCACCAAGAAGCCGATCGAAGTCCGCATGGGCGCCGGCAAGGGCAACGTCGAGTACTGGGTCGCGCCGATCCAGCCCGGCCGGATGCTGTACGAAATCGAAGGCGTCACCGAAGCCGAGGCGCGCGAGGCGTTCCGCCTTGCCGCGGCCAAGCTGTCGGTGCAAACCCAATTCGCGACCAGGGCGCTGCTGTGATGGATACCAACGAGATGCGCGGCAAATCCGCGCAGGAACTGACCGACCACATCGCCGATCTGCGCCGCGAGCAGTTCAGCCTGCGCATGCAGAAGGCACAGGGTCAAAGCGCACAGACCCACCAGTTCGCCAAGGTCCGTCGCGAGATCGCGCGTGCCGCGACGATCCTGGGTCAGAAGCAGATGGCGCAAAAGCAGAACGGAGCCGCGTGATGAACGACACCAACGATCAAGTTGACAAGGGCGGCACGCGCACCATTGACGGCCGCGTGAGCAGTGCCAAGAGCTCGAAGACCATCACGGTGGTGATCGAACGCCAGGAACAGCACGGCCTGTACGGCAAGCTGCTGCGCCGTTCGAGCAAGCTTCACGCGCACGACGAAAAAGGCGAGTGCCACGAGGGCGACCTGGTGCGCATCGCCGAGTGCCGGCCGCTGTCCAAGACCAAGCATTTCCGCGTCGTGGAAGTGCTGGCGCGCGCGGCGGAATGAGGAGCCGACGAACATGATCCAGATGCAATCCATGCTGGCCGCGGCGGACAACAGCGGTGCGCGCGAACTGATGTGCATCAAGGTGCTGGGCGGTTCCAAGCGCCGCTATGCCAGCGTCGGCGATGTCATCAAGGTGTCGATCCGCGACGCGATTCCGCGCAGCAAGGTCAAGAAGGGCGAGGTCTACAACGCCGTCGTCGTGCGCACCGCCAAGGGCGTGCGCCGCCCGGACGGTTCGCTGATCCGTTTCGACGACAACGCCGCGGTACTGTTGAACAACAAGCTCGAACCGATCGGCACCCGCATCTTCGGGCCGGTCACCCGTGAACTGCGCAGCGAACGCTTCATGAAGATCGTTTCGCTGGCGCCGGAGGTTTTGTAGGGCGGGTTAGCCGCGCAGCGGCGTAACCCGCCGCACGAGGATGAAATGGTGGGTATCGCGCCTGCGGCGCTGCACCCACCCTACAGAGATGAAGGCTATGAACAGAATCAGGAAAGGCGACACGGTGCTCGTGATCGCGGGCAAGAACAAGGGCCAGCACGGCGAGGTCACTCGCATCGACGGCGATCGCGTGTTCGTGCAGAACATCAACATGGTCAAGCGCCACACCAAGCCGAACCCGCAGCTGCAGCAGCCGGGCGGCATCGTCGAACGCGAGGCCCCGCTCCACATCTCCAACGTCATGCTGTACGACCTCGCCACCGGCAAGGGTGAACGCGTGGGCCGCAAGACGCTCGGCGACGGGCGCAAGGTGCGCGTGTTCCGCTCGACCGGCGAAGTCGTGGACGCATGAGGACACAGCCATGACTACCCGCCTCGAAAAAATCTACAAAGAAGAAGTTTCGCCGGCGCTGATGAAGCGCTTCGGTTACGAGAACCCGATGCAGGTGCCTCGCATCAGCAAGATCACGCTCAACATGGGCGTGGGTGAAGCTGCCGCCAACAAGAAGGTGCTGGAGAATGCCACCGCCGACATGGCCAGGATCGCCGGCCAGAAGCCGGTGGTGACCAAGGCGCGCACGTCGGTGGCGTCGTTCAAGATCCGTGATGGCTGGCCGATCGGCTGCAAGGTCACCCTGCGCCGTGCCAACATGTGGGAATTCCTCGACCGCCTGATCAACATCTCGCTGCCGCGCGTGCGCGACTTCCGCGGCGTGTCCGGCCGCGCGTTCGATGGCCGCGGCAACTACAACATGGGCGTGAAGGAACAGATCATCTTCCCGGAAATCGACTTCGACCAGGTCGACGCGATGCGCGGCATGGATATCTGCATCACCACCACCGCGAAAACCGACGCGGAAGCCAAGGCGCTTCTCGAGGCGTTCCACTTCCCGTTCCGCAACTGACGAGAGACGTAGACCGATGGCCAAGAAATCCATGGTGAATCGCGACCTGAAGCGTGCCAAGCTGATCAGGCAGCACTCCGGCAAGCGCGTCGATCTGAAGAAGATCATCGCCAGCGCCGACGCGAGCTATGACGAGAAGATGGCCGCCGCGGCCAAGCTGCAGAAGCTGCCGCGCGACTCCAGTCCGTCGCGCCTGCGCACCCGCTGCGCGCTGACCGGTCGTCCGCGCGCCGTGTACGTGAAGTTCGGCCTGTCCCGCAGCAAGTTGCGCGAAGCAACCATGCGCGGCGACGTGCCGGGCTTGCGCAAGGCGAGTTGGTAACGCAAAAGCAAAATGGATTCCGGCCTGCGCCGGACTACGAAGGCAGGATGCCGAAGTGAACGCCGCAAGGCGGCCCGATAGGGCAGACCGCAGGATGCGGTCTGTAATGACTAAGCAATCGGATATCGATGCTGGAACTGAAACTGGAAACGACCCATGAGCATGACTGATCCCATCGCCGATATGTTCACCCGCATCCGCAACGCCCAGGCCATGGGCAAGCAGACGGTGAGCATGCCGGCTTCGAAGGTAAAACAGGCGCTGGCCGACCTGCTGAAGTCGGAAGGCTACGTACTGGATTCGCGCCGCACCGAAGGCGAAGGCAAGGCCAGCCTCGAAATCAAGCTGAAATATTTCGAGGGCAAGCCCGCGATCGAGCGCATCGAACGCGTGAGCCGTCCCGGCCTGCGCGTGTACCGCGGCAAGGATGGACTGCCGAAGGTCATGGGCGGGCTCGGCATCTCCATCGTGTCCACTTCATCCGGCCTGATGACCGACGCGCAGGCGCGCGCCCAGGGTCTCGGCGGCGAAGTGATCGCGCGCGTCGCGTAAGCAAGACGGAGCATTGACATGTCACGAGTAGCCAAGAAACCCATCGCGCTGCCCAAGGGCGTCGAATGCCAGGTGGCCGCGGACGGAATCACCGTCAAGGGCCCCAAGGGCACCCTGAAGATGCACGCGATTCCAGGCGTCGAAATCAAGAGCGCAGATGGTCACCTGACCTGCGCCGACGGTAGTGCCGAGACCAAGTTCGCGGGCACCACCCGCGCACTGTTGGCCAACATGGTGCAGGGCGTCAGCCAGGGGTACGAGCGCAAACTGGAACTGGTGGGCGTGGGCTTCCGCGCGGCGGTGCAGGGCAAGAGCCTGAACCTGTCGTTGGGATTCTCGCACCCGGTGGTGTTCCCGGCGCCGGAAGGCATCACGCTGGAGACGCCGTCGCCGACAGAAATCATCGTCAAGGGCGCCGACAAGCAGCGGGTCGGCCAGACCGCCGCCGAGATCCGCGGCTTCCGCCCGCCGGAACCCTACAAGGGCAAGGGCGTGCGTTATGCCGGCGAGCGCATCACGCTGAAAGAAGCGAAGAAGGCCTGATCATGATCGACAAGAAAACATCGCGTCTGCGCCGCGCCAAGCCTGCGCGCGCACGTATCCGCAAGCTGGCCGTGCCGCGTCTTTCCGTGCATCGTTCCGGGCAGCACCTCTATGCACAGGTGATCGCCGCCGATGGCGAGACCGTGCTGGCCGCCGCTTCGACCATCCAGAAGGCCGTCAAGGATGGCCTGAAGGGCACCAAGAACAAGTCCGCCGCGGCGGCGGTGGGCAAGGCGATCGCCGAGAAGGCGCGCGCCGCGGGCGTGGAGTCGGTCGCGTTCGACCGCTCGGGCTTCCGTTACCACGGGCGTGTCGCCGCGTTGGCGGATGCTGCGCGCGAAGCGGGTTTGAAATTCTGACGTGTAGGAGCGGCGAAAGCCGCGACGGGGTCGGGCCTTCCGACCCTCCTACGGAAGTTAATACACAACAACTCCAAGCGGCTTGATGCCGCAAGCAAATGCCCGCACTTCGCGGGCGCAAGGTGAGAACAATGGCGAACAACGATCGCAACGATCGCGAAAATTCGGACGGGATGCTCGAGAAGCTGATCGCCGTCAACCGCGTGGCCAAGACGGTCAAGGGCGGCCGGCAGATGAGCTTCACCGCGTTGACCGTGGTGGGCGATGGCGCCGGCAAGGTCGGCTTCGGGTACGGCAAGGCGCGTGAAGTGCCGGTCGCGATCTCGAAGGCAATGGAGCGCGCGCGCCGCAACATGGTCACGGTGGGCTTGAACAATGGCACCATCTGGTACGCGGTCAAGGCCAACCACGGCGCGGCCCGCGTGTTCATGCAGCCGGCTTCCGAAGGTACCGGCGTGATCGCCGGCGGCGCGATGCGCGCCGTACTGGAAGTGGTCGGCGTGAAGGACGTGCTGGCCAAGGCGGTCGGCTCGCGCAATCCGATCAACCTGGTGCGCGCCACCATCAAGGGCCTGCAGTCGGTCGCGAGCCCGCAGCACATCGCGGCCAAGCGCGGCAAGAAGGTCGAGGAGCTGGGTCATGGCGGCTAAGAAATCCACCACCACCGGCACCGTGAAGGTACGTCTCGTGGGCGGACTGCGCGGCGTGCAGTCGCGGCATCGCCTGAGCGTGAAGGCGCTGGGTCTTAACCGCACCGGCGACGTGCGCGAATTGAAGGACAGCCCGCAGGTGCGTGGCCTGATCAACACGGTCAACTACCTGGTCCGGGTCGAGAGCTGATTTGATGTCCGATCACAATCCATCCATGGATTGGATCGGACGCGCCGAGTCCGGCACATGTCCGGACTCGGCTTCGACGAATCAAGCGAGGTCGCTTGATTCGCGTGCGGCGCCTCCATGCGCCGCGATTGTGACTTTGAGGATTTGATGATGCGTCTCAACACACTCAAGCCCGGCAAGGGTGCACGCAAGGAACGCCGCCGCGTCGCGCGCGGCATCGGTTCCGGCCTCGGCAAGACCGCGGGCCGCGGCCACAAGGGCCAGCACGCGCGCGCGGGCAACACGCATACGGTCGGCTTCGAAGGCGGTCAGATGCCGCTGCAGCGCCGCCTGCCCAAGGTCGGTTTCCGCTCCAAGAAGCAGGCCGAATCGCAGCAGGTGTTCCTGTACCAGCTCGCGGGCCTGAAGAAGGACGCGATCGACCTGGCCGTGCTGCGCGAAGCCAAGCTCGTGGATGGCCGCGCCAAGCGCGTCAAGATCGTCAAGAAGGGCGAGATCGATCGCGCGGTGAAGGTGTCCGGCATCCTGGCGACCGCAGGCGCCAAGGCGGCGATCGAAGCCGCCGGTGGCTCGGTGGAGTAAGCACTTGGCCGCAGGCAATACATCGTCCAATCCGCTGGCCCAGTTCGGCAAGCTGACCGAGCTGCGCCAGCGCCTGTTGTTCCTGGTCGGCGCGCTGGTCGTGTTCCGGCTGGGTTCGTTCATCCCCGTCCCGGGTGTCAACCCGGAAGCGATGACGCGGATGATCGAGCAGGGCGGCGGCCTGTTGAACATGTTCAACATGTTCTCGGGCGGCGCGTTGGCGCGCTTCTCGCTGTTCGCGCTGGGCGTGATCCCGTACATCTCCGCATCCATCGTGGTGCAAATGATGGGTTCGGTGCTGCCGGCCTGGCAGCAACTGAAGAAGGAAGGGCAGGCTGGTCAGCGCATCATGACCAAATACACCCGCTGGGGTACGGTCGGACTGTCGGCTTTCCAGGCTTTCGGCATCGCGATGGC
>DATFGL010000126.1:0-3601 GCA_035249465.1 Rhodanobacteraceae bacterium
GCTGGTGAAGTTCGGTGCGCTGCTGGCAGTGTTATACCTGCCGACCAAGTTCGCGATCGACCTGCAACTGCTGGGCGGCATCTGGATGTTGCAGATCTTCCCGGCGGTGATCTGCGGCCTGTTCACCCGATGGCTGCGCGCTTCGGCATTGCTGGCCGGCTGGGCTGCCGGCATGTTGCTGGGCAGCGCGCTCGCCTATGCGCAGGGGTTGAAACCCGTTTACACGTTCGTCACCAGCGGCGCCCATTACGGCGTCTACATCGGCCTGCTCGCGCTGGCGCTGAACTTCGCCGTCGCCGTCGCCGCGACACCCATCGCCGCGATGCTGAAGCGCGAAGCACCCGGTGACCGCACGCAGAAGGTCGATTTCGAAGACGCGGTACCCGATTGAATCGCCGGGCCATGCTTTGGCTGCTGCAGGCAGCGCCCGATTACCGCCCCTGATCGTCCGCGAACTTGCACCCCGCCCTGATCACGGAGGCAGTCGCAAGCGCTGCAGCAAATCCAGGAATCTTGTGTCGTTGCGCAACGGGTCGAGTCGTGCATCGCCCTTCAGATAGGTCATCCACCCGGAGCGCTCGTCGTAGGCTTTAGACAAATACTCGAAGGCCTGGTCCTTCCATCCCAGCCCGATGCAGACTATCGCGAAATCGTAGGCGGGCACATAGCCCTGCTTCGCCCTGGCACCGAGCTCGTCATAGATGGCCCGCGCTTCCGCAGCCTTGCCGCAACGCCCATAGAGGTGGCCCAGTCCAGCCGTCGGGTACGTAACGCCACCACACAGTTTGACGGCCATCTGCAATGCCTCGACCGCACGGTCAACGTGCCCCAGTTGCTCCTCGGCCAGGCCAGAAAAATATCGGACGATGAATGTACCGGGGTTCAATTCATCGGTCTTCACGCACTGCTCGATCGCTTCTTCGAACTGTCGGGAGAACAGGTGGTGCCACGCCAGATGTGCGTTGGTCAGGTGATCGAGCGGATCAAGCTCCAGGCAGCGCTTGCTTTCCTTGAGGGACTCCTTGGTCCGGCCGAGCGCGACAAGCAGATGCGAGTACCAGTGGTGGCACACGGCGTAGTTGGGATTCAGGTCGAAGACGTGTTTGAAACGGGCTTCGGCCTTGTCCCAATCCCATTCGTAGTTCGTCGTGCGATAAGCCAAGCTGGTGTGGGCCTCCACCAGGCGGCTATCGAGCTCCAGCGCCTTGTCGGCAGCTTGAAGTGCCAGTGGCATGGCCTCGAGTGGCGGAACCACCCCACTCTCCCATGCCCCCAAACAGGTGTAGCAATCCGCGAGTCCGGCACGTGCGCGGGCGTAATTGGGATCGCGATCGATCGCCTGCTTGAAGTACTCGATGGCCTTCGCAATGCCCTGGGGCCGCTGCGCCCAATGGAACCGGCCCTTGAGATACAGGTTGTAGGTTTCAAGATCGACGGGCGCGTCGGCAACAAGCGTTTCTTTCTTGTCGAGCAGCTTGACCTTGAGGCGCTGCACGATGGCGGACGTAATCTCGTCCTGGATTGCGAACACATCCGCCATCTCGCGATCGTAGCGCTCGGACCAGAGCTGGAAGCCGTTGCGCACGTCAACCAGCTGCACCGTCACGCGCACGCGATTCGCCGCCCGCCGCACGCTCCCTTCCAGGACATGCGCCACCCGCAGGCGCCGGGCGATCTCCTGCAAATCGGTCGCCCGTCCCTTGAAATAGAACGAGGAACTGCGCGCCGCAACGTGCAGTTCCCCGATCTCGGTCAGCGCGGTGAGAATTTCTTCCGCGAGCCCTTCGCTGAAGTACTCGTTCTCCGGATCCCTGTCGAGATTGACGAAAGGCATCACAGCCAGCGACTTGTCCGGCACGCTGGCCGACCACTTCGCCGATTCTGGCAGCACGGTTACCGCCGGCGCGGCCGCACCGTCACCACCCTCCAGCATGCGCCGCACGCGGTCGACGAACTCTTGCGCCAGCTCGCCCCCGGACGCCTGCGTCCATTGCACCTCGCGGAACCGGTCGGGCACGCGCGCATCGGCCTCAGCGGTCTCGTCGATGACAATCGGCAACAGAAACGGGCGATCGCTCGCAATGTGATAGGAGCGGTCCACGGCCAGCTTCCACTCGAAGCGGAAATAGCCTTCCGCGCGCTCGCGTGAGTGCGCCGAGATCAGTGCCACGAACAACGTGCACCCGCGAATCTTTCCGCGGATCATCGAATCCCAAGCGTCCCCGCCGCGGAGTTCGCTCTTGTCCAGCCACACCTCGATGCCGGCAGCCTGCAGCGCCGCAGCCACGCGCACGGCCGCCGCGAGGTCTTCGGACGAATAGCTCAGGAAGACAGCCTTGGACTCTCCGAGCATACCCCACTCCGGATCACCCACGGCCGCCAGCATATCCGATCGCTCGTGTCATCAACCAGACGACCGGGCGGGCTGCTTCGCCGTCGCCTGAGGCGCTAGACCGACCTTCCGCCACTGACACGCTCGCGGCCCTCGAGGTCGTGTTCGGTGAAGACCTCGGCATAGCCGTGTACGTCGAACAACCCGTGCACGGCCTCGCCCTGATCGAAGCCATGCTCCAGCAGCAGCCAGCCGCCGTCTAGGAGGTGCGCGCGCGCGTCGCGCGCGATGACTCGGATCGCATCGAGGCCATCCGCGCCCGACGCCAATGCCGTGCGCGGCTCGAAACGCAGATCGCCTTCGCGCAAATGCGGATCGCCGTCGGCAATGTAGGGCGGATTGGAAACAATGACGTCGAAGCATGCGTCGCCCAGCGCTTCGCACCAGTCGCCTTGAGCAAACGTCACATTCGCGATGGCGTTGTGCGCAGCGTTGCGTCGCGCAACCGCCAACGCGGCCCTGCTGGCATCGGTCGCCAGCACTCGTGCACGCGGACGCGCCTTGGCGATCGCCAGCGCGATGGCACCGGAACCCGTGCCCAAGTCGGCCACCCTGCAATCCACCTCAACCGGAATGCGCTGCAGCGCGCAGTCCACCAGCAGTTCCGTTTCGGGGCGCGGGATCAGCACCTCGGAAGTGACTTCCAATTCGAGATCATGGAAGCCACGCGTACCGACGAGATAGGCCACCGGCTCACCGCGGCTGCGACGCTCGACCAAGCCACGGAACGCCGCGGCTTGTGGCGCATCGATCGCGTCGTTCCCATGCGCGATGAGCCACGCGTCGGACACGCCCAGCGCATGCCGCAGCAGCAACGCGGTCTCGCGCCGGGCTTCGTCACCGGGCAGGTTTTTCGCGCCCTCCCGCAGCATGTCCCGGACTGTCGCCATGGACGGAAGTTTGGCAGCGTTGCGCGAGGCAGGCCACGGCATCGCGCGGGCAATGCGCATTGGAGGCACCCGCAAGGTGGCGGGACGACCAGAACCGGCCTGGAACTGGATTCCGGGTTCTGGCCGCGATGAAGTCGCGGTCAGAACCCGGAATGACGGGCGAAAACTATTGCGCGATCGACGCAGCGTTCTGGTGCGCTTTCAACGCGGCGCACAGCACGATCGATTCGTGGGCCTGCGCGAGCCCCCGATTGATGCCCTGCACATGGCCGAGCTTCGGCTCGAAGTACGCGTGCATACGTTGCGCTTCGGCATCGGA
>DATFGL010000127.1:0-4774 GCA_035249465.1 Rhodanobacteraceae bacterium
ACCTGCCGGTAAATTTCCGCAGTGCCGATGCGCACGCCGCCGGGATTGAGGGTGGCGTCGGAACGGCCGTAGATGATGATGCCGTCGTGCCGGGTCAGTTCGGCGCGATCCCCGTGGCACCACACGCCGGGCACCTTGGAAAAGTACGCCGCCCGGTATCTTTCGCCGTCGGGGTCGTTCCAGAACATCACCGGCATCGAGGGAAAGGGTGCGGCGCACGACAGTTCGCCGGGCTGTTCGCGCACCGGCTGGCCGGCGTCGTCGAGGATTTCGACCTTCATGCCGAGGCCACGGCACTGCAGCTCGCCGCGGTACACGGGCAGCAGCGGATTGCCCAGCGCGAAACAGGAAATGATGTCGGTGCCGCCCGAGATGGAGGCCAGCAACACGTTTTCCTTCACGTCGCGGTAGACGTAATCGAAGCTTTCCGGCGCCAGCGGCGAGCCGGTTGAAAGGATGGCCTTCAACGGCAGGAGTTTGTGGGTTTCGCGCGGCTTCACGCCCATCTTGGCGGTGGCATCGATCCACTTGGCGCTGGTGCCGAAGATGGAAATCCCGACCTCATCGGCGAGGTTCCACAACGCATTGCCGTCGGGCCAGGTGGGCGAGCCGTCGTACAGCACCACCGCGGCGCCGACCGCGAGGCTGGACACCATCCAGTTCCACATCATCCAGCCGCAGGTGGTGTAGTAGAAGATGTGGTCCTCGCGCTTCAGGTCGCTGTGCAGCACCAGTTCCTTCAGATGCTGCAACAGCGTGCCGCCGGCGCCGTGCACGATGCACTTGGGTTTGCCGGTGGTGCCCGAGGAATACATGATGTAGAGCGGGTGGTCGAAGGGCGTGGGCACGAATTCCAGCGGATGGTCTTCGTTGCCCGCGAAGTCATCCCAGCCCACTGCGTCGCGCAGGCCGTCGAGCTTCAGCGGGTCGCCGGAATAGGGAATCACCACGCATTTTTCGATGGACGGAATCGCCTCGAGGACTTCGCGCACCTTGGCCAGGCAATCGTGACGTTTGCCCCCGTAGGCGTAAGCGTCGGCGCAGAACAAAATCCTGGGCTCGATCTGGCCGAAGCGGTCGACGATGCCGTTGACACCGAAGTCCGGCGAGGCTGACGACCAGATTGCGCCCAGCGAGGTCGTTGCCAGCATGGCGATGATGGTTTCCGGCAGGTTCGGCAGGAACCCGGCGACACGATCGCCCTTGCCGATACCCGCCTGCTTCAACGCGTGGGCGATGCGCCCGACGATCGCGTGCAATTGGACGTAGGTGATCTCGCGCTTGTGGCCCCACTCGTTGCGGAAGATCAGCGCGGGCTTGTCGTCCTTGAAGCGCAGCAGGTTCTGCGCGAAGTTGAGCTGCACGTTCGGAAACCAGCGCGCGCCGGGCATCCGGTCGCCATCGACAAGCGCCGGTTCGAAATCGCCCGTGGCGCGGATGCCGCAGAATTCCCATACCAGCGGCCAGAACTTCTCCGGGTGCCGGACGGAAAAGTCGTACAGCGGCAGGTAGCTGCCGATGTCGCTGTTGCCGGTGGCCTCGCGCACGAAACGGACGAACCGGTGCAGGTTGCTGGCGTCCCTGCGTTCGGGGCTTGGGGTCCACAACGGTGCGTCGTTCGGCATGCCGGATCCGGGTCGGGAAACCTCGAAATTGTAATGGATCGCCCCGGGGCGCCTGTCACGCCGATCCATGCTTCGATGCGGATTCCCCCAGTGTCGCAGCGCACGCAGCGGCTGTGATCCCCGGCCCGCTTCGGAACCGCCGTCGGCAACACTGCCTGAATTGTGCGCAAAACCGCAGCATTGATGGTACGGCCCGCTGGTATAAAGGCGCATCCAACCGCCACTGCGAATACCCCGTGCCACGCCACCTTTTGCGTACCTTGGGCCCGATGCTGGGCTTGTTGTTGATGGCGGGTACAGCGCCGGCCATGGCGGCCAGCCAGCCGACCCTGTTTACCTTGAGCGCCGGCACTCCGAAGATTCTTGCGCAAGGTGCGCAAAAATCCTGGCCCGTCAAGATCAGCGAAGACCAGGCATTCGACGCGGTCTTCCAAGGCGGCATGTGGTTGCCGAACCCTTCGGGGGGACGGATTTACGCGAAATACCAGCGCCACATCCTGCACAACAACGGTACCTGGACCTGGATCGGCACGGTTTCGACCGTGCACGGCGATCAATCGGTGGTGCTGACTTTCGGGAAGGACGGCGTGTTCGGGCTTGTCCCGCAGGCATCGGGTTATCCGCTGCGGATCATGTCGAACGCCGCGGGAACCCGTGTGGTGGAAACGTCAGCCACGGCCATGGCGCAGTCGGCCGAAGCATTGCGCATGCACAGCGCGCCCGACTACGTGATTCCGCCCAAGGTAGTCAACCGGAAGGGCGGCAACCCCAGCGGCCTGACGATGAGCGTGGAGGCCTCCGCCCCGGTGCCGGTGCGCGCGGCTGCGAGTGGTCCCGTCATCATCGACGTGATGGTGGCGTACACGCCTGGATTCGTGACGGAACTTGGCAGCCAGGCCAAGGCGCTGACGCGTATCCAGAACCTGGTCGACCTCACCAATCAGGCTTATGTCAACAGCGGGGTCAACCAGCAGATCCGGCTGGTCAATACGGTTGAGGTCAACTATCCCGACAACACGTCCAACGACAGCGCGCTTGATGACTTGACCGGACTTGATACAAACGGCAATCCGGTGCCCGTTCCGGCGTCGCTGCAAGGGATCGCGGCGCTGCGCGTCCAATATGGTGCGGACCTGGTCTCATTGATCCGCAGCTACGACAATGCCACGCAGGGCAACTGTGGTATCGGCTGGCTGATCGGTGGCAACCAGACCCCGATCGTGCCTTCGCAGTCGAAGGCGTATGGGTACTCGGTGGTCAGTGACGGCAGCAATGGTGGCTATTACTGCCTGGACACGACCTTCGCGCACGAGCTGGGGCACAACATGGGCGACGCGCATGATCGCGCCAATGCCAACGAGTCGGGGGCTTATTCCTATTCCTACGGTTATGTGAACCATCTCGCCAACGGATTTTCGACCATCATGGCTTACGGTTCTGCCACCGATACGCCGCTCAGCCTGTTCTCCAATCCGGACATTTCGACCTGCCAGAACACGCCATGCGGCGTGGCGGACAGCGCGTCCAACTCGGCCGACAACGCACACAGCATGAACAATACCGCTGCGTTGATCGCGCAGTTCGAGCCGACGATGGTCGGGTCACCCACACCGGCGGGCCATTATGTCCACAACGACGTCAATGGCGATGGCATGTCGGATCTCATATGGCGTGCGAAGGACAACACGCGATTCGCGTACTGGATCATGAACGGGACGCAGCTCGGGAGTACCTTGGCCATGCCCGTATCTGCGAATTACAAGATGGTCGCCACGGGTGATTTTGACGGTGATGGCAAGATGGACATCATCTGGACCGACGGTACCAGCATGTGGATGTGGGTGGGCAACGGCAACAGTTTCACCAGCACCTACATGCGTCCGTACCCGGCGGGCTGGACTGCGGTCGGAGCCGAAGATCTCGATGGCGATGGCAAGACGGACCTGATCTGGGTGACCAGCGGGCGGATTGCCGAGTGGCTGATGAACGGCACAAGTTTCAGCGCGACTTATGCGCAAAACCTGTCAAGCGGATGGCGCTATCTCGCCAGTGGGGATTTCGATGGGGATGGCAAAGCCGATCTCTTGCTGACCAACGGTTCCGCGATGCAGATGTGGACGAATTTCAACGCCGGCACGTTCACGCAGGTTGCGACCCACACTTATCCGGTCGGCTGGACGATCCTTGGCACGGGTGATGTCAACGGTGACGGCAAGGACGACCTGTTGTGGCGCGACAACGCGCATACGCGTTTCGCATATTGGATCATGAATGGCCCGCAGCTTGGCGATTCGAAGGCAATCAACGTATCCGCGCAATGGCACTTCGGAACGGCTGGCGACTTCGCGGGCAACGGACTGCTTGGACTGGTCTGGTACAACAACAGCCAGATCGTGCTGTGGCCGGGATCGAGCACCGGCAACTACCAAGGCGTCGTGGTGCATTCGTACCCGAGCGCGTGGACACTGTTGCCCTGATCGTCGCAGCTTGGGCCACGCGTCCGCGCGAGTGATTCACCTTGCTCGGGCGCGCAATAAATAACCGTTGCCCAGCTCGGCGTCGAGGAACGGGCGTTGTGCCAGATCGGCGCAGCGTATGGCGAGCTTTCCGGCCGGGCTGCTCAGCAGCGGGTACCATTTCATGACGTGCCGGCGGTCGATGCCGCTGCGGGCCGAGTTTTCGTGCTTGCCCTGGGCCGTGGTGTCGACGGTTTCGTCGACTTCCGGGGCATAGCTGCGGGCGCGCACTTTCTCCGCGAGATTGGCCAGCGGAAAGCCGTAGCAGAGGATGCGTTCGACCTCGAAACCCGCGTTGGCGGCGAGTTGGGCCATGGGTGCGCGCTCGTAGCGTCGGAAATGGCCTGCCCAGACGTCCGACGGGTTCCATTTGCTCATGTGACACGGCACCGAGAGCAACAACGTCCCGCCTGGACGCAGCCAGGATCGCCATGTACGCAGCGCATCGAGGTCGTGCTCGATGTGTTCGAGAACCTCGAACGCCATCACCAGACCGAAATGGCCGTTCCAGCTCGCTTCCGGATGTTCCAGGAAGCGGATGTCGCGATCGGCCTCGCGTGCAAGGGCGTCGGCGACTTCGCGGGCTGCCTTGGACATTTCGAGCGCCTGGCAATGGAACCCGCGTGCATCGAG
>DATFGL010000128.1:0-3865 GCA_035249465.1 Rhodanobacteraceae bacterium
ACACCCAAAGCGTCTTGAGTTTCTTGCGGCGGCCATGGATCAACGCGGTGATCGCGTGGGTCATGGTGACCGAGGTGAACAGGGAGGTCAGGATGCCGATGCCGAGCGTGATGCCGAAGCCCTTGATCGCACCCGAGCCGACCGTCACCAGACCCAATGCAGCGAGCAAGTGGGTGACGTTGGCGTCCAGGATCACCGACCAGGCCTTTTCGTAACCGGCGCGGATCGAGGCGAGCGGCGTCGAACCGTGGTGCAATTCCTCGCGGATGCGTTCGCAGATCAGCACGTTCGCGTCGATCGACATGCCGAGCGTCAGCACGATGCCGGCGATGCCGGGCATCGTCAGCGTCACGCCGACCGCGGACATCACGGCGACCAGGATCAGCAGGTTGAAGGTCAGCGCGATGTCGGCCACCAGACCGAAAAGGCGGTAGTAGAACGCGGCGGCGATCAGCACCAGCGCGAGGCCCAGGATCACCGCGCGCTCGCCCTTCCTGATGTTGTCCTGGCCAAGGCTCGGGCCGATCACGCGTTCTTCGACGATCTGCATCGGCGCGGCCAGCGAGCCGGAACGCAGCATCAGCGACAGCGTCTGCGCTTCCTGTTGCGACAGGCCGGTGGTCTGGAACTTCTTGCCGAACACGCCTTGGATCACTGCGTTGTTGAGCACGGTTTCGGTGGTCTTGGAACTATGGACTTCCTTGCCGTCCACGATCTTCACTTCGGGCGTCTGCTCGATGTACACCACGCCCATGCGCTTGCCGACGTTGCTGGTGGTGAAGTCCAGCATCTTGCGCGCGCCCGCGGAGTTGAGCGTCACGTTGACGTCGGGCATGCCGGTCTGCTGGTCGTAACCCTGCGAGGCATCGACCAGTTCGTCGCCGCTCACGATCACGCGCTTCTTCAGCACCACCGGGGTACCGTCCTTCATGTAGTAGAGGCGATCGTCGGGTGGCACGTTGCCGGTACGTGCGGCCTCCTGCGGATTCACATTCTCGTCGTTGGCGTGGTATTCCAGCGTCGCCACCGCGCCCAGCACGCGCTTGGCTTCGGCGGTGTCCTGCACGCCCGGCAGTTCCACGACGATGCGCGATTCGCCTTGCTGCTGGATCAACGGTTCGGATACGCCGAGCTCATTGACGCGATTGCGCAGCGTGGTGACGTTCTGGGTGATGGTGGTCTGCGCGAGCTTCTGCAGCACGTCCGGCTTGATGGTGGCCAGCAGCGCATAACCGCCGCCCGGCGTGCGGCTGTCGGCGAGGTTGAGGTCGGTGCTGTCCGTGGTGATCGCGCTGGTCGCCTTGTCGCGATCATCCGAGGTCTTGAACACGGCCTGCACGCCGTCGCCACTTTGCGACACCACGTCGACGGGAATCTGCTTCTGGCGCAGCAACGTGCGAATGTCGTCGAGATAGCGCTGCTGCTGCTTTTGCAGCACCGCGTCCTGATCGACCGCCATCAGGAAGTGCACGCCGCCCTGCAAGTCGAGGCCCAGTGGCATCGCGCGGCCGCCGATGGCCTGCAGCCAGTGCGGTACCGTGGTCGCGAGGTTCAGCGCCACCGTGTAGTTGTCACCCAGCGCCAGCCGCAACGTGTCGGAACCCTGCAGCTGCACTTCGGTATTGGCGAAGCGCACCAGCATGCGATCCTTTTCAACCGTGATGTCCTGGTACGGGATCCTGGCCTTGTCCAGATCGGCCGCGACCTGCTTCTGCAGCGTGGCATCGATCTTGGCTTCGCGGTTCGGCGAAATCTGCACGGCCGGCTGCGGGCGGAACGCGTTGGGCGCGGCGTACATCAGGCCGAGCACCATCACGATGCCGACCAGCCAGTATTTCCAGCGGGGAAAGTCGCTCATGGGTACGGGATGGTGCGTTATGCGCGAAAGTTGCGGGCCGCGGAGGGGCTCAGGACGACTTGATCGTGCCCTTGGGCACGACGGTCGCGACTGCACCCTTCTGCACCCGGATCTGCACGTTGTCCGCTATTTCCAGGGTAAGGAAATGCTCACCGACGTTTTCCACACGCCCCAGGATGCCCGCGGCGATCACCTCGTCGCCCTTGGCGAGGTCGGCAATCATCTTGCGCTGTTCCTTCTGGCGCTTCGACTGCGGGCGGATGAACAGGAAATAGAAGGCCGCGATCACCACGACATAAATGAGGATGATCGGCGAATCGAAGAAGCTGCCGGGGGTGGCTGGCGCGCTCGAACTTGCCTGCGCGGCCGGCGCCGCGGCGGCGGCGATGATCATTGACAACATGCGGGACTCTCGGTTGCGGGGCAGCCGCAAAGCGGCTTGTCTGCCCAAAAGACAGCGGATTATGCCATGGGTTGACGCCTGGCGCATGCCGGCGCGTCTCAAGTACCCGGTGGCGATGACGAACCCGAAACACACTGCGATAATTTCGGACCTACCCGCCCCCGAGGACACGCCGCGATGCAGCACCTGACCGTGATCACCACCGGCGGCACCATCGACAAGGTGTATTTCGACGCCAAGTCCGACTATCAGGTCGGCGCGCCGCAGATCGGCGACATCCTGGCCCAGCTTGGGGTCGCGTTCGAATTCAACGTGGTACCAGTGCTGCGCAAGGACAGCCTGGAAATGACCGACGTCGACCGCCAGGCGATCCGCACCGCAATCGAGCAGCAGGTGCATCGAAACGTCCTCATCACCCACGGCACCGACACCATGGTCGAAACCGCGCGCGCGCTCGCCGGACTCGCGGGCAAGACCATCGTGCTGACCGGTGCGCTGAACCCGGCGCGCTTCCAGGGCTCGGATGCGGTGTTCAACATCGGCTGCGCGGTGGGCGCGGTACAGAGCCTGGGCGACGGCGTATGGATCGCCATGAACGGCCGCATCTGGGATCCGGAACATGTGCGCAAGAACCGCGCCGCGAATCGCTTCGAGGAAGCCCGGTAGCGATCCGTCACGACCGCTGCTCCAAAAAAGAGAGCCCGGCAGACGCCGGGCTAGAAATCACGATGGAACGTTGACGTCAGAGCGACGTGGCCGCCTGGCTCATGCTGATGCTTCCGAATCCGGTGCAGTAATCCCAGCCGGGGGCTGCTCTCTCGGCACCGTTGCTGCCAGACGTCACATCATGGAACGCCGAGGCCGGCAACTGATAGAGCTTCGGCGCGGCGAAGCCGATGCCGGTGCCCCTGGCGGCAATCATCCGCGCCCAGAAACCGACGAACAGCGGCGAGGACAGGCTGGTGCCGCCGTACTGCGCCGGGCTGCCATTGACGACAATGATGGCGCCGCTGTTGGGATCGGCATCAAACGCGATGTCGGGCACGCCACGCGTGGTGTGGCCGGCGTTCTGGCCGACGCCCACTTGCCAACTCGGGATGGGCTCGAAGGTGCTGGGGCTGCCGCCGGTACCTGACCATACCGTTTCGCCTTGCCACGTGCTGGCCGTGGCGTTAAGCGTGGTACCGCCCGCGGCGACCACGTACGGCGAACTGGCCGGCCAGCTCGGGGTCGAACCCCGCGGACTCTTGGTGCATTCGTTGGCGCCCGAATCACCCGACGAAACCGAGAACGTCTGCCCCTGTGCATCCGCCTGCTGGAAGATCGCATCGGCCGCCGCGGCCGAACCGTCGCCCTGGGCCGAGGTCTCGCATTCGCCGAGCGACACATTGATGACCTTGGCGGCATTCGCCTGGACCGCGGTGTTGAAGTCGCTCACCATGCTCGAGTTCGCCAGGGTCGGTATGTTGTAGAAGACGATCTTGCCGACCTGTCCGCCCCCCATGCCGACGATGTCCTGGCTGTCCAGATCCCACTCGGGCGTGCCGCTGGTATCGGTGCCGGTGCCACCGGTGTTGACGATCTGCGTGGTCACTGTCGCCAGA
>DATFGL010000129.1:0-7974 GCA_035249465.1 Rhodanobacteraceae bacterium
TGCACGCCCAGCGCGGCGAAAGTCTTGAGGTCGGCCTGGATGCCCGCGCCGCCTCCGGAATCGGAGCCGGCGATGGTGAGACAACAACGAGAACCGGATTTTGCATGCTGCGACATGTCAACCTTCATTGCTTCCCCCTTCGCTTGCGAAGGGCGGAGCGAAGCGAACGCGCGCGAAGCGCGACTGAGGGGGATGGCATTAAACATGAGGCGGCATCCCCCGGCGCTGCGCGCCGACCCCTTCGTTCCGAAGGGGTAAACTTATTTCGGGAGTCTGGCGCCTCGGCCCTGGCTCCCGACGTTACAACGCTTCCGAAGCAAAATCCGCCAGCCGCGAGCGCTCGCCGCGTCGCAGCGTGACGTGCGCGGCGTGCGGCCACTGCTTGAAACGGTCCACCACGTAGGTGAGGCCCGAAGTCGTCTCGGTCAGGTACGGCGTGTCGATCTGCTCGACGTTGCCGAGGCACACGATCTTGGTGCCGGGGCCGGCGCGCGTGACCAGCGTCTTCATCTGCTTGGGCGTCAGGTTCTGCGCTTCGTCGATGATCAGGTAGCGCGAGAGGAACGTGCGTCCGCGCATGAAATTGAGCGAGCGGATCTTGATGCGGGAGGCCAGCAAGTCGTTCGTCGCCTGGCGGCCCCACGATCCGCCTTCCTCGGGGTTGGTCAGTACTTCGAGGTTGTCGGTGAGCGCGCCCATCCACGGCGTCATCTTTTCCTCCTCGGTGCCGGGCAGGAAGCCGATGTCTTCGCCGACCGAAACCGTTGCGCGGGTCATGATGATTTCGCGGTAGCGTTGCTGGTCCATCACCTGCGCGAGCCCCGCCGCGAGCGCCAGCAGGGTCTTGCCGGTACCGGCGGTGCCGAGCAGGCTGACGAAGTCGATGTCCGGATCCATCAGCATGTTCAGCGCGAAGTCCTGTTCGCGGTTGCGCGCGGTGATGCCCCACACGCTGTGCGCGCTGCTGGTGTAGTCGTGCAGCAGCGCCAATCTGGTTTTGCCATTGGTTTGATCGAGCACGCGCAGCTCGACGCTGTTCTCACCCGGCAGGTAGAGGCATTCGTTGGGCTGCCAGTTCTCGTCATCGCGGGGCTTCACCTCGTAGAACGTCTGCCCGCGCTCCGACCACGAGCGCAATTCCGGATGGCGATCCCAGAAGTCGGCGGGCAGTTCCGCAGCGCCGGTGTACAGCAGCGAAAAATCGTCGAGCGCGCGATCGTTTTCGTAATCCTCGGCGGCGATGCCGGAAATTGTCGCCTTGATGCGCAGGTTGATGTCTTTCGACACCAGCGCGACCGCGGCGTCCGGGTTGTGTTCGCGCAGGTCCAGGATCGCGGCGAGGATGCGGTTGTCGGCCTTGCCCTGGCCGTTGCCGGGTTGCGTCTGGAAATAGAGACGTCCGCTCGCGCCGCCACTGCGCAGCTTGATGCCATCGGGTTGCTGCAGCGGCACGCCGTCGGCGATGCCGTGGCTGTTGTTGCGCTCGATCAGTTCGTTGAGAAAGCGGCTTGCCTGGCGTGCATTGCGCGCGACTTCCGATACGCCTTGCTTCTTTTCGTCCAGTTCCTCCAGCACCGTCATCGGGATGAACACGTCGTGTTCCTCGAATCGGAACAGCGCGGTCGGGTCGTGCAGGAGAACATTGGTGTCCAGCGCGTAGATGCGCCGGGCGGCAGGCTTCGGCATGCGGGCTCCGGAGTCGGGGGAGGGCGGCGGGGATGGGGACGCGCGATGCGAATGCTTCACGGTCCGGGAACGAGGTTTCTCGGTCACTTCGTAGGGATCGCGTCCAGCACGGCCTGGGCGTGGCCGGGCACTTTCACGCCGCGCCATTCCTGCATCAGCTTGCCGTCGGCGCCGATCAGGAAGGTGCTGCGATCGACGCCGAGGTATTCGCGGCCGTACAGTTTTTTCTTGCGGATCACGTCGAAGGCCTTGCACCAGGTTTCATCGGTGTCGGCAACGAGCGCGAAGGGCAGGCCCAGCTTTTCCTTGAATCCGTGGTGCGAGCGCGCGCTGTCGCGCGACACGCCGACAATCGTGGCGCCGCGGCGCTTGAACTTCGTGTACAGGTCGCGGAAATCGCCGGCCTCGCGGGTGCAGCCGGTGGTGTTGTCCTTGGGGTAGAAATACAGCACGACCCACTGGTCCTTCAGGTCGGCGAGTTTCAGTGTATCGCCCGACTGGGTCGTGCCGGAAAGCCTGGGAACCCTGGTGCCCGCTTTGATCATCGGATTGGACCCCAGCCTTCGCCGGGATGACGGTTGAAGGAAGGTTGCACTTTAGAATTTCACCGGATCCATGATCGCGTCGAGGTTCAAACCGTCGCACATTTCCATGAATTCGTCACGCAGTTCCGCGATGCGGGTTTCGGCCGGGATGCCGATGGTGATCTGCGCCTGGAACATGTCGGCGCCGGTCTGCATCGCCTGGTAACGCATCGAGGACATCTGCTCGATGCTTATGGATCGGCGGTTGAAGAAGTCGATCAACTCGACCAGCACGCCCGGCTTGTCGGCCGCGACCACCTCGACCATGTACGGCAGCAGGTGGCTTTGCTGGTCACGCGACTGGGTGCGGTAACTCAGGATATGCAGGTTGTCGCCGCGGCCGATGCGCGCGAGCGCGTTTTCAAGCTTGGCGACGGCATCCCACCCGCCCTTGGCCAGCAGCAATACGGAAACATCGGCGCCGACGGTCGCGACGCGCGATTCCACGAGGTTGCAGCCGGCATCGGCGATCCGCCGCGACAGCACCAGCAACGGGGAATCCGTGGCGGGCGCGATCGCCTGGATCAGCAACTGGTGATCGGTGGTGGGACGCGTGGCGGCCTGGTTCAAGCGGGTGACGGTCTTGAGGTTCACGGACGGAAGAATAGTGGTGTCGGTGCACGTTTCCAATGCGGCGCTTCCCGATTGCCGCGCGCCGGGACAGATCGGCTGGTGCCTCGTATGAAGGCCAAATGACACCAGAACGGTCCCAAGGGCCGCCATCCTTGGCCAAGATCTCCGTGGCACAGGGCCCCGTGGCCTGATTTTTCACGACAGCGACTGCGAACGATCGTCTACAGGCGCTCGGGTACCGTATCATGCGGCGTTTGCACCGAGATGGAGTCGCGTTTGGAAATCACCGGCAGCCTGTGCGCCATCGCGACACCGTTCGACGCGGACGGCGCGCTCGATTTGACCGCATTCGGGCGGCTGATCGACCACCAGCTCGATGGTGGCACCCAGGGCATCGTCGTGGCCGGCTCCACCGGCGAAGCCCACATGCTGGACGAACACGAATACGAGCGCCTGCTGGCGTTCGCGGTGGAGCGCATCGCCCATCGCGTGCCGGTGATCGCCGGCACCGGTGAGGCGGCCACCTCGAAAACCATCGCGCTGACGAGGCGCGCGCGGGCGTTGGGTGCCGACGCGGCGCTGGTGGTGACGCCCTATTACGTGCGTCCGACCCAGGACGGCTTGCGCAGTCACTTCGGCGAGGTCGCCGCGCATGGCGGCCTTCCCGTGGTGATGTACAACGTGCCCTCGCGCACGGGTTGCGACATGCATCCGGAAACGGTCGCGGCCCTGCGCGACACCGCCGGCATCATCGGCATCAAGGAGGCCGTTGGTACCCCCGGGCGCATTGCGGCGATCGCGCAACTTCAGCGGCCTGGATTTGTCTATCTGTCCGGTGACGATGGCAGCGCGGCCGATGCAATGCTGGCCGGCGCGGGAGGCGTGGTCTCGGTGGTCAACAACCTGGTGCCGAAATTGTTCCGGACACTTTGCGATGCCGCGCGCGGCGGCGATCGTGTGGCCGCCATGCAGTACGCCGGGCAGCTCGCGCCACTTCTGAAGGCGCTCGACTGTGCGCCCAACCCGATTCCGGTCAAGGCCGGCCTGGCCGAGCTGGGCTTGTGCGGGGCGGCGCTGCGGCTGCCGCTGGTCGAACTGTCGCCGGGCCCTGAACGCACGCGCTTGCGTGAAACCCTGCTGCGCTTCGCAGATGGCTGAGCAAGTGCTGTCCCGCACTTTCTCGACACGCCGAGCCCGGTACACGCCCGCACTCGGCTTCGTGGATCAGGCACTTGCGGTGCTGATCCGCGACAAGCCATCCGTGGCCTGCTCTGGCAGGATGCCTGTCAGCACCCTGCTAGCTGGCGTCACCACACCCTGATCATGCACAATGCGCCCATGAAACGAACCCTGATCCCGTTGCTTCTCATCGCGTCGGTGGCGCTTGCAGGCTGCCAGACCATCAAGGCCCACAATCCTTTCCGGCACAAGGAACCGGCCTACAAGGCCGCGCAACAGGAGCAGCCGCTCGAAGTGCCACCCGGCATGGATCAGCCGCCGACCACCGAAGCCTTGGCCATCCCGGAAGCCGGGGACGGCTCGCAGTCCGCCACGGCGGCGTCCCCCGAATCCGCTGGTGCGCCGCCCGCGGCACAGACCGGCGGTGGCGTGAATGGCACCATTCTGACCCTGCCGGATACCCCCGACAGTGTTTACCATCGTGTGGGCCTCGCGCTGGCCCGCGGCGATGCGGGTCAAGTCACGACCCACGATGACGCCGCGCACACCTACCAGGTGGCGGTGAACACCGTGGTGACGAAAAAGCCGGAAGGCGGTTTCCTGCACCGCATGTTCCACCATAGCAAGAGCGAAACCGTGCAGGGCACGGTCACCGTCAGCGTGGCGGCATCCGGTACCGGCAGCGTGGTTAGTGCGCAGGGCAACCCCGACGCCGCCGCGCGCGTGATCGCGGTGTTGCAGCAGCGCCTGCAATAAGCGGTCTGGTCGCGGTTTCGCGATCGAAGCCGCGATCGTCTGCAGTCCAGCCCGTTTCCGTTGGCTTCATTTCCCGCAGGCGGGAAGCATTGGATTTCGCTCAACATCCGTTGAGCCGAAGGGTTGCGCGCCTGCGGTGTGTGCAGGCCGACCCGGCGTTCAAGGCCAAGCGCGTGCCCGCATCGACTCAGCCGACCACGAGACGGTCGGCTTTCATCAATTCCCACTGGCGTTCGTACTCCATGATACGGGCGACGCTGTTGACGAACGCCTCGTCGTGGCCGAAGCGCAGCAGCAGGTAAAGCCCCGTCTCCAGCCCGGACGAGATGCCGCCCGCCGTGATGACCTTGCCCTGATCGACCACGCGATGGCGGTCGATCGAACATTTCGGGGCGATCTTCGCCAGCCGGTCAATTGGAACTAGTTTCTCGGACGGGTCGCCATTCTTGCGGCTGGTCGCCTTGAGACCATCGAGGATGCCGGCGTTGCCGTAGATCCAGGAGCCGGTGCATACGCTGACACGCAACGTCCGGTCGGGAAGCGCACGCACGAAATCGAGCAGGCGGCGGTTGTGCATCTCGCGGCGGGTACCGATTCCGCCCGGGATCAGGAACGCATCCATGTCCGGATGGTCATCGAGTCCGTAGCGCGGCGTGACTTTGAGCCAGGCTGTCGCCTCGACCGTTCCGGCCGTATCGCCAACCAGGAACACGTCCAGTTCGGGATCCAGCCGCTGCGCGACGGCGAACACGCCGAACGGTGCCGTGAAGTCGATCACCTCGGCGCCGTCAAATACGTAGATGCCCAAACGCTTGCCCATGATGTTTTCCTCGCGCCGGACCGGCGCTGCCGTGACTGAAGATGCGTGGCTGCGCGCACCGGATGCGGGCGGCCGCCAACGGGTGACATCGCGCACGTGACTCCGATGCGTGGTGGGTGACTAATGTATACTTCCATTAGTCAAGCGTCCAGCTTGCGCATCGCGAAGAGTTTGCAGCGCCAATGAAATCCCGCTTCCCGTTGCTCGATGAACCGCTCGCCCTGGACTTGGTAAACACGCGAATACGGCGTGATGGCACCGAGGTCGATCTGCTGGATTCACCAGTCGCATTGTTGGCGTGGCTGCGGGCCGAGCGTGGGCGGCTCGCGTGGTTGGGCGCCATAGACGCGGCCGACCTGGCGACCGTGAGAGCACTGCGGGACGCGATTGACCGCTTGCTGCGGGCCCGCCGCGGGCACGTCAGGCCCGCGCGTGCTGACGTTGACCGGGTGGACCACGCGCTGGCTTCGGGGCCGGCGTTGGCACAACTGGGCTGGGGTGCAACCGGCCCTGTCCTGAAGCCGCTGCCGGCGCCTGCACGCCGGTGCATGCTCCTGCACACGCTGGCCCGTGATGCGCTCATGCTGTTGACGGGTCCTTGCGCCGATCAGGTACGTGAATGCGCGCACCCGGACTGCAGGTTGCAGTTCGTGGCACGCAACCCGCGGCGGCAATGGTGTTCCGATCAGCTGTGCGGCAACCGCGCGCGGGTCGCCAAGCACTATCGGCGCCACCACCAGGCCATTTGATGGCAGCACTGTCGTATTCGTCGCGACCGGCCGGGGAAACCGCGCCGCGCTGGATGTTGCCGGTCATCTGCAGCGCGGCGTTTCTGGTGTTCGCGCAGACTTTCATGGTCGCGCCGCTCATCCCGCGACTGGCCGACGTGTTCCACAGCCCGGTTGGCTGGATTGGCCTGGCCATTCCGGCCTACGTCGTCCCGCAGGGGCTGTCGATTCTTTTCGCGGGGCCGTTGTCGGACCGGCTGGGACGGCGCCGCGTGATCCTTGGGGCGCTGTCGGCGTTTTGTCTGGTCACGGCTGCGACGGCGACTGCCCAGCGCGTGGACACATTCATCGGCTGGCGCGTCTTGACAGGTATCGTGGCGGCCGGAATCGTACCGATCGGATTGACGCTGATCGGCGACGTAATCCCCTACCGGCGCCGGGGGCGTGCGGTCGGCTGGCTGTTCGGTTCCATCGCGGGCGGCACAGCGGCCGGCGCCGCGGTCGGCGCGTTACTGGAGCCCGTACTCGGCTGGCGTGGCCTGTTCCTCGTGGTCGCGGGGCTGTGCGCCGCGGTCGTGGCGGGAGCCATCGGGACAGCCGCGTTCCCACGTGGCACGCGCCCGGACGCTGCACCGCCTTGGTCCGCGGTGACGCGTGGCTACGTGAACCTTCTGGCGCAGGCGCGCGCACGGCGTACCTACACCTACGTTCTGCTCAACGCGATCCTGCAATCCGGCGTGTTCACCTGGCTGGGGGTTTACCTGCACGGCCGTTTCGGCCTGGATGAAACGCACATCGGGCTGGTGTTGCTGGGTTATGGCGTGCCGGGCCTG
The DNA here is from genome assembly GCA_035249465.1 of Rhodanobacteraceae bacterium. Classification (GTDB taxonomy): domain Bacteria; phylum Pseudomonadota; class Gammaproteobacteria; order Xanthomonadales; family Rhodanobacteraceae; genus 66-474. The sequence goes on from DATFGL010000129.1 coordinate 7,160, forward strand.
TTGTTCGGACCCGTGATCGGCAAGCTAGCGGACCGCTACGGTCGTGCGCGGATCATCCCCGCGGGTGTCGCACTGACCGGCGCGTGCGCGCTGGCGTTGATGCCCACGCTGCCACTGGCCGCCGTGCAGGCAGCCATCATCCTGCTGTCGTTGGGGTTTGATTTGACGCAGCCGTTGCTGGCCGGCATTGCCACCGACCTCAAGGGCGCCAAGGGGCAGGCCGTCGCGCTGATGGCGTTTTCCCTGTTCACCGGTTTTGGCCTCGGCAGTTTGCTGTTCCAGGCCGTACTGGGCTTTGGGTTTCCGGGCGCTCTCGGCCTGTTTGGCAGCGTCGCGTTCCTCGCCGCCGCCGTTGCAGTTGCATTGTTTCGATCGGAGCGGCCCGGCGCCAAGGCGCCGCCGCCGTTGCCTCCGAGCGCGGTCCGGCGTTGAGGCTGACGCGCCGCCATCGCGCCATGGCAATCACCCAAGATGCAGGTTTGAGAGCAGGAACGTCGCTCTCGGGCGGAGTTCGCGTGTCAGCGTTCCAGCAGCGGCAACTTGTCGGTCTTGCCGTCCCACTCCTTCGCGTCGGGCGGCGCGTCCTTGCGTTCGGTCAGCACCGGCCAGATTTTCGCCAGCTCCGCGTTCAACGCGATGTAGCCTTCCTGCCCGGCGGGCACATCGTCCTCGGGGAAGATCGCGCGCGCAGGACATTCCGGCTCGCACAACGTGCAGTCGATGCACTCGTCCGGATCGATCGCCAGGAAGTTGGGGCCCTCGTGGAAGCAATCGACGGGGCACACCTCCACGCAGTCGGTGTACTTGCACTTCAC
>DATFGL010000130.1:0-9531 GCA_035249465.1 Rhodanobacteraceae bacterium
CCCCAACCCTCGTCATCCCGGCGCAGGCCGGGATCCAGCGAATCCGGCGACGCAGCCGAAGCGTCCGGCGATGCCGGCGTCTTTCCGCCCGGCGCGATGATGTGCGGCAAGTGCAACACCCAGGCGCTGGTGCTGCTGGACGGCTGCCAGACCTGCCTCAATTGCGGTTACAGCAAGTGCGGATGATCCGCGGACATGGATGCGCCGTCATCCGATAGCCTGACCCTGATCCGGCAATTGCTGCCAGGTTTCGTGGCGGCGTGGGTGCGGTTCCGCTTGGTTCCCAGTACGCGACGGAATGATCTCGACCGGGTGGTCGAGGCCATGGTGCTCAGTGGTGTGATCGCTATTCTGATCGCAACGCTGCGCTGGCTGTTGCAGTGGCCGTGCCGCTGGCAGTGGATGTGCGTAGCTGGTCCGAACGTATACGGCGAATTCGCTGGCTCCTTGTTGCTGGCGCTGGTACTTGGCCTGATACTGGCTCAGTTGACGAGATCGGATCGACTGTTCGCATTCTTGCGCAATCGTGGCTGGACCCGTGAATCCAGCCAATACTCGCTGCGTTACCAGACGTTCACCACACCACCGTTTCGTTTCGCAGTGCTACATCTGAAAGACGGCCGCCGTGTCAAGGGCCGTCCGAGCGAGGGCGACCACGATCCGGAGCATCCGGAAAGCGGATACGTGCTGCTGAAATACGCGAAGTGGCTCGGGGATCAGGATGATCACGCAACCGAAAGGTACGAAATGCTGGTGCCGTGGGCGGAAATTCAGTTGATCCAGTTCCTCGAAAATCCAAGCGGAGGCGCCGCGCATGCACACACCGACACAAACACCGATACCTCCGACGCTTCCGGGCGGTGATGAATTCGTCAAATGGATCGCCCCGGAACGGTCGGAGCCGCCGCCGGAACCACCGGATCCACCACCTCCACCACCTCCGCCCAATCCTAAGCAACCTTAGGTTCGGCGTATTCGCCGAGGAAGCTCGACGGGAGCGCGTGCGGAGTGAATCCCGCGGGCCATGCACAGAAGAGGGTTGGCACCCTCCTTCCATGAATTGACGTGCTATTACACGCGACCAACACGATCCAATCAAACGTAATCACGGAACACATGAGCAATTCCACCTACCACGCCACCGACACCAACTTCGACATCGAAGTCCGCGCCTCCGACAAACCCGTGCTGGTCGACTTCTGGGCCACGTGGTGTGGGCCGTGCAAGGCGATGGCGCCGATGCTGGACGACCTCGCGGGCGAATACGCCGGCCGGGTCAAGATCGTGAAGGTGGAAATGGACGCGAACCCGAAGACCGCGATCGCCTACCACGTGCGCTCGGCGCCTACCCTGTTGCTGTTCAAGGACGGCGCGGTGCAGGCGACCCAGGTCGGGCTGGTGTCGAAGACGCAACTGCGCGGGATGCTGGACGCCGCGCTCTGAACGTCGCCCCATGGACGCCTTCAGCTACCTCTCGGTACTGATCTCGATCATCCTCGGCCTTGCGGTGACGCAAGTGCTGCAGGGCTTCCGCGGCCTGATGCTGGCGCGCTCGCGGGTGCGCGCCTACTGGCCGGCGCTGGTGTGGGCGGTGCTGGTGCTGGTGATCTGCGTGCAGGTGTGGTGGGCGATGTTCGGCCTCAGCCAGCGTCCCGCCGCGCGCTGGACGTTCCTCGATTTCAGCCTGGTGCTGCTGCAGACCGTGCCGCTGTACCTGATGGCGGGGCTGGTGTTGCCGGATGTTGACGTCGAGCGTGGGCTGGATTTGCACGACCACTATTACGCGCACCATCGCTGGTTCTTCTCGCTGCTGGTGCTGCTGCTCCTGATCAGCATCCTCAAGGTGCGGGTCCTGACGGATGCATGGCCCGGACCCGCGGACATGGCGTTCCAGCTGGGTTTCGCAGTGGGTGCGGCGATCGGCGCGTGGACCCGGCGCGGGCGGTACCACAAGCTGCAGGCTCCGCTGGCGGTGATCGGCGTCATCGCCTACATCTTCGTGTTGTTCACCCACCTCCAATGACCGCGGGCGCACCGCGCCATCAACCGATCCGGTCCAGCGGCAGGCGCAGGTAGCGGGTTCCATCGGCGTCCGGGGGCGGCAGGCGGCCACCGCGAATGTTGACCTGCAGTGCGGGCAGCAGCAGGCGCGGCACGGGCAGCGTGGCATCGCGCGCGCGGCGCCTGGCGACAAAGACGTTTTCGTTCACACCGCCGCCGACCTGCACGTTGTCGCGCGCCTCCGCCGCGATGGTGGTTGTCACCTGGGGCGCGCGCGACGCGGGCGGGTAGTCGTGGCACAGAAACAGACGCGTCGATTCGGGCAGCGCCAGGATGCGCCGGATGGACGCGTACAACTGCGCCGCGTCTCCGCCCGGGAAATCGCAGCGCGCCGTGCCGATGTCCGGCGCGAACAAGGTGTCGCCGATGAAGGCGGCGTCGCCGACCAGGAACGTGAAGCTGTCGGCGGTGTGGCCGGGCGTCGCGATCGCGCGCACGCACAGCGGGCCGATCGCGAGTTCGTCGCCATCGTCGAGCAGCCGGTCGAACTGGCGGCCGTCTGCGATGAAGTCCGGACCGAGCCCGAACATCCGCTTGAAGTGCGCCTGCACATCGGTGATGCCGCGCCCGATCGCGACGGGTGCGCCGGTGGCGTCATGCAGGTGGCCGGCCGCACTCAAATGATCGGCGTGCGCGTGGGTTTCGAGGATCCATTCGACGCGCAATGCGCGCTGCCGCACGAACGCCAGAACCGCGTCGGCGCTGGCGGTGGAAGTGCGCGCGGACGCGGCGTCGTAATCCAGCACCGGGTCGATGATCGCGGCGGCTTCGCCGTCGTGCACCACATGCGTCCACGTGCCGGTGTCCTTGTGCAGGAACGATTCGACTTCGGGGTGCGATGGATCGATTCGCGGCATGCTCGTTTCCCCTTGCGGTGTGGCGTATTCAATGTTGCGGCATCACCGTGTCGGCCACTTCGTAGTGCCGCACCAGCGGTTCCATGTCCAGCAGGTACTTGTCGTCCTCGTCGTAATACACCGCGCGTTCCGGCTTCTTGCCGGCGTAGGCGTGCAGCGCCTTCATGGAATCCCACAGCGTCAGCACCTGGAATTCGCACTGCTCGCCCTGCACGCGCCGCAGCACCCACACGCCACGCTGGCCCTTGAGATCCTTGAGCGCGGGCAGCGCGGTCTGCTGCAGGTGTTCGAGGTAGGCATCGGCCTGTTCTTTCGAGGTGATGCCACGCCAGATGCGCATGATCATGGTGGTACTCCGTCAAGCCGCCGGTTGGCCGCGTGATCGAGCTTCCCGGACCGGCCTAGCGTCGCCGTCCGTGGGGGTGCCGTCAAGCGTCCCGCATGCATTGCGCCGATGCTCCGCGACCCCGCGTCCGCCGCATGCAAAACGCGTGGCGGCCAGTCCTGCATGTTAGTCTGCGGTGCACATCCGCGATCGCTCGAACGCCGTGCCTCCAATCTGCCGAAAGACTTGCCTGTTGCTCGCGTTTTCCGGGTTGTTCCCGCTGGCCGCCGGCGCACAAACCGCATCTTCGCCGCCCGGCGCCGTCAGCACCGCGAACGCCGCGCAGGCGAATCCCGACCAGGCTGCGCTGGTGAGCGAGGTGGCGGCGGATACCGGCAAGGATCCCGCCGAACTGAACGCGCTGCTGGATGGCGCGGTGGTCAGGCAAAGCATCATCGATGCGATGAATCGCCCGGCCGAAAAGAAGCCATGGAACCAGTACCGCCCCATCTTCGTGAACCCCGAGCGGATCAGCGAAGGCGTGGCATTCTACCGCCAGCACCACGCCCTGCTCGACCAGATCGGCCAGCAGTACGGCGTGGCGCCGCAATTCATCGTCGCAATCATCGGCGTGGAAACCAATTACGGCAGCAACGCCGGCAGCTACCGCGTGCTGGATGCGCTGGCGACGCTGGCGTTCCATTACCCGCCGCGCGCGAGCTATTTCCGCGGCGAGTTGAAGGCGCTGCTGGAATTGCCCGCGAACAAATTGCCGGGATCGATTCCGGACATTTACGGTTCCTACGCGGGCGCCGAAGGCCTCGCGCAGTTCATGCCGTCCAGCATCCGCGATTTCGCGGTGGATGCCGACGGTGACGGCCACATCAACCTCATGGCTTCGCTGCCCGACGCGTTCGCCAGCATCGCCAACTATTTCCGCGCGCACGGCTGGCAGACCGACCAGCCGGTCGCGGTGCAGGCGCAACCCGCCGCCAACGCGGCGCCCCCGCCCGCGTATGAAAACGTCATGCCGGCCACGCCGCTGGAAAAATTCTCCGCGGCGGGTTACGCGCCGACCGCGCACGAAGACCCCGCCATGCCCGCGAACCTGCTGACGCTGGACGGCGCGAAGGGTCCCGAATACTGGCTGACGTTCCGGAACTTCTACGTGATCACCCGCTACAACAAGAGCCCGATGTACGCGCTGGCGGTGATGCAACTGGCCGACGCGATCGCCAGCGGCGTCGCCACGCAATGATGCGGGGCCGATGGCTGCGGGTCCTGCTGCCGTTGGCGCTGCTGGCGCCGGCGGCCCTGACGTTGACGGCATGTTCGTCGAATCCCAAACGACCCGCCACGCGCGAAAGCGCGGGCGGCAGCAGCACGCCGTGGCGCGACGATACCGGCCTGTCGCAATCCGAACGCTACCGGCACCGCCAGGATTCCACGCCGGACATCGCGGGCGTCGATTTCAGCAAGATCCCGGAACCCGTTCCGGAAGTGCTGCCGCTGTCGCGCTACGGCAACAAGTCGCCTTACAACGTGAACGGGCAGAACTACCGCGTGCTGCCGCGCGCGGCCGGCTATGACGAGCGTGGCATCGCTTCGTATTACGGCACCAAGTTCAACGGCTACAAGACGTCGAACTTCGAAACCTACGACATGTACAAGTTCTCGGCGGCCAGCAAGGTGCTGCCGCTGCCGAGCTTCGCGCGCGTCACCAACCTCGAGAACGGCAAGAGCGTGATCGTGCGCGTCAACGATCGCGGCCCGTTCGTGCCCAACCGCATCATCGATCTGTCATTGGCGGCGGCGGTGCGCATCGGCATCTGGCCGCGCGGCACGGGCCTGGTCGAAGTACAGGGCATCGATCCCAAGCACCCGGATGCGGAACCTGCGCCCGTCACCGCGGTCACACCGCGGACGGGCAAGCAGCCGCAACTGTACGTGCAGGTCGGCGCCTTCGCGGACGCGGGCAACGCCGAACGGCTTGCCTCGCGCCTGCGCGGACTGAACCTGGGCGCGGTGCGCGTGATTTCCGCCAGCGTGAATGGACGCACGCTGCAACGTGTGCAGATCGGACCACTGCCCGACGTGGATACGGTGGATCGCACCACGGCGCGGTTGGATTCGCTTGGTTTGCCGCACGCAAACGTCGCGATCCAGTGAATGAAAAGATGCACCATGCGGAGCAGCTTTTGTGGAAACAAGGCCACGGAGTTTTTGGCCATGGACGGCGGCTCTGGCCGAGGTGATCTTCATATGCGCGAAAGGGTCGCGTACGATACGTGGTTTGCTATTGCAGCGATCAGGGACGATCGCACAGCTTTCGTGAAAAGTCAGGCCAAGGATGGCCGTTCTGGTTTTCCATATGCGCGACCGGGTCGCGTACGATCGATAGCCCCTTGGTGCGGCGCTCATGGACGAGCGCACACAAAACGAGAACCTGATGAAAACATTGCGTTCCCTGATACTGGTTTCCCTCGTCGCCTTCACCGGCGTACCGTTCGCGCAGACGGCGCTGCCGCCGAAACCGTCGACGCCGCCCAAGCCGGTGCCCACGGTTCCGCAGACGCCGATTCCGCCCGCGCCGCAGCCGAACGCGCAGGCATGGGTGCTGATGGATTACGCCAACGGTCAGGTCCTCGCGTCCAGCAACATGGACGCGCGGCGCGCGCCGGCCTCGCTGACCAAGATCATGACCGAGTACGTGGTCAACGCCGAGATCGCGGCCGGCAAGATCCACATGGACGACAAGGTGCACATCAGCGAACACGCCTGGCGGGCGGGCGGCGCCGGCACCGACGGTTCCACCAGCTTCCTGAAACTGAATTCCGACGTACCGCTGAAGGACCTGCTGTATGGCATGATCATCCAGTCGGGCAACGACGCCGCGATCGCGCTGGCCGAGCACGTCGCGGGTTCCGAACAGGCGTTTGCCGACATGATGAACGCCTACGCCAAACGGCTCGGGATGGACAACACCCACTTCATCAATGCCTCGGGCTATCCGGCGCCCGAGCACTACAGCAGCGCGCATGACATCGCGATCCTGTCGCGCGCGCTGATCAGGAACTTTCCCGAGGAATACAAGATCTCGTCGATCAAGTCGTTCGAGTGGAACGGCATCACCCAGCACAACCGCAATACGCTGCTGTGGACCGACCCAAGCGTGGACGGCATCAAGACCGGTTCGACCAAGGAAGCCGGCTTCTGCCTGGCCGCGTCGGCGCTGCGCAACGGCATGCGCCTGATCGCGGTGACCATGGGCGGGCCCGACATGAACGCCGCGACTACCGGCGACGAGGCGCTGCTGAACTGGGGCTTCAACTTCTACCGCACCCACACGTTGTACAGCGCGAGCCAGGTGCTCGCCACGCCGCGGCTGTGGAAGGGCGAGGCCAACAGCCTCGAGCTCGGCATCGCGGAAGATGCGTCGGTGACCATTCCGCGTGGCAAGTACGACGAACTGCAGGCCACGCTGGAAATCCCGCAGCGCCTGATCGCGCCGTTCAAGCAGGGCCAGCAGGTCGGTTCGCTGAAGGTGACCTTCGACGGCAAGCCGGTGGTCACGGAACCGCTGGTGGTGCTGAAGGACGCACCGCAGGGCGGCTTCTTCAAGCGGCTGTGGGACGCGATCCTGCTGCTGTTCCACCGCGGCAACGGCACCACCACCACGCCGGCGCCGACCGTGTCGGTTGCGTCGGCGTCGAGCGTGGCGCCGCCGGCCTCCGCGAAGTAAGGTTGCGGCATGCGTGGCCTCGACGACATCGAGAAGAAGGACGGCCAGGGTTTCCAGTTTCCGGGCAGTTTCGAGATCACCGCGATGGGCAACGCCAACGCGAACCTGCGTGAACGCGTGCCGGAAATCCTGCGCGGCCTCGGGCTTTCGGTGCTGAAAGCCAGCGTGCGCGAACGGCCCTCCAGCCAGGGCAACTACGTGTCGGTGAGCGTGGTGTTCAACTGTCCTTCGCGCGAGAAGCACGAAGAGGCCCACGCCGCGCTGCGCGCCGATCCGGATATCCGGTACACGTTGTAATGACACCCATGCATCCACCGGTTTCCACCCCCTTCGGAACAAAGGGGGTCGCACCACAGGCGCGGGGGGATGCATCGATGATGCAAGAGCCATCCCCCTTGGTCGCGCTGCGCGCGCGTTCGCCACGCTCCGCCCTTCGTTCCGAAGGGGGAAGCGAGTCCCCCGAGTCCCGAGTCCCGGGTCCCGAGTCCCGCTCTCTGCTCGTCCGCCATCTCGGCCGCCAAGCCTACGAACCCGTCTGGCACGCGATGCAAGCCTTCACCGATGCGCGCGGGCCGGATACGCCGGACGAGCTGTGGCTGGTCGAACACGACCCGGTGTTCACGCTCGGCCAGGCCGGCAAGCCGGAACACGTGCTGGCGCCCGGCGAGATCCCGGTGATCCACGTCGATCGCGGCGGCCAGGTGACGTACCACGGCCCGGGCCAGATCGTGGCCTATCCACTGCTGGATCTGCGGCGGCTGAAGATCGGCGTGCGCGAACTGGTGCACCGGATCGAACAATCCATCATCGACACCCTGGCCGAATGGAACATCGCCGCCATGCGCCGCGAGGGGGCGCCCGGCGTGTACGTGGGCGACGCCAAGATCGCGGCGCTGGGCCTGCGCGTGCGCCATGGCTGCACCTTCCATGGGCTCGCCTTCAACGTCGCGATGGACCTGGAACCCTTCCACCGCATCAACCCGTGCGGTTACGCGGGCCTTCAAGTGGCGCAAATGCTAGACTTGGGCGGCCCGTCGCGGCTTGCCGACGTCGAGGAAGTACTGATTGCCGAGCTTGGCCGACAATTCGGACTGTCGCCGCAGGATGCGGAACCCGTGCTGCCCCGTGCCGCCGCGTGACTTGCGGCCGTATCCGGTGCCCGCATTTTCCGATACTTTAGGACCTGTTGGCACTGTGCCAGACGGTCGCGCCCCGACGAGCCTTTTCCGCCCGCACCACGCACCCGCGCGCGCCAGCGAACGGCTGGCGCACTCCATCTTTGTCCGCACTTCGAGCGTAAACGGCCATTCCGTTGTGGCCGTCCAAGGAAAGTCCATGTTGCAGCGTGCTTTTGTTGTCCTGATCGCCCTCCTGGTTTCATTCGGCGTGTTTTCGTTCGGCGCGCAAGCCAGGGGCGCCGCGCCCGCGGCCGCCGCCTGCCCGGCGTCGGCGTCCAGCGTACTGTCGGCGCCGCCCGCCAAATACAAGATGACACCCGCGCCGGTGTTGAAGCCGACCGCGGCGCAGGGCCAGGCCGCGATCCTGGCGGCGCGCCTGCTGACGCGCTTCCAGTACGAAGCGTTGCCGCTCGACGACGCGATGTCGCAAAAGATCTTCGACGCCTATTTCAAGGCACTCGATGGCAGCAAGCTGTTCTTCACGCAACAGGATATCGACCAGTTCGCGGCGGACCGCACCAAGCTCGACGACGCGATCTGGAACGGCGACATGTCGGTTCCGTTCGCGATCTTCAACCTGTATGAAAAGCGCGCGGGCGAGCGCACCGCGTATGCGCTCACGCTGCTGAAGAACGGTTTCAACCCCGACACCAACGAAACCTACACGTTCGACCGCGACAAGGCGCCGTGGGCCGCGAATGCCGCGGCACTCGACAAGCTGTGGCAGGGGCGCGTGGAGAACGACTGGATCCGCCTGAAGCTCGCGGGCAAGGACGACGCCGAAATCCGCAAGACGCTGTCGCGCCGCTACGAGAACTACCTCGACCGCGTGCATCAGCTCGACAGCGAGGACGTGTTCCAGACCTTCATGAACGCGTATGCGATGGCGATCGACCCGCATACCAATTACTTCGGCCCGCGCGCCAGCCAGAACTTCGACATCACCATGAAGTTGTCGCTGGAAGGCATCGGTGCGGTGCTGCAGGAACACGACGAATACACCGTGATCCGCGAAGTGGTGCCGGGCGGTCCGGCCGCGAAATCCGGCAAGCTCGAAGTGGGCGACAAGATCGTGGGCGTCGGCCAGGGCGATTGCGGCGCGATCGTGGACACCGTCGGCTGGCGCATCGACGACGTGGTCGCGAAGATCCGCGGCACGAAGGGTACTGTCGTACGGCTGGAGGTCTTGCCCGCCGAGGGCGGCCCGGATGCCAAGCCCAGGCTCATCACGCTGGTACGCGCCAAGGTCACCATCGCCGACCAGGCCGCGAAGAAGAAGATCATCGACGTCAAGGAAGGCGATCGCACCATCAAGGTCGGCGTGATCGACCTGCAGAGTTTCTACGAAGACTTCGACGCGCGCCGCCG
>DATFGL010000131.1:0-34631 GCA_035249465.1 Rhodanobacteraceae bacterium
CTTCGTTGAGGCCGATCCTGAATTCGCCGCGCGCCATCACGCGGTAATCGCAGAAGATCGCCAGCACCGCGCCGCCCGCCGGGCTGTGCCCGGTGACCGCGGCCGCGACGGGTATCGGCGAACGCGCAAGCGTCGCGCACAAGCCGAAGAAGTCGCGCCAGAACGCGCGCATCGCATCGCGGTCGAGTTGCAGCAGGGCAGGGATGTCGAGTCCTGCCGAGAACAGTCCCGGCGATCCAGACAGGATCAGGGCCGCGGCGCCATTGGCCGGCGCGCGTTCCACCGCCTGCTTCAGCGTCGCGGTCAGCGCGGGGTTGATGGCGTTGACGGGTGGGCGCGCGAGCCGGAACTCGCGGATGCCGTGGTCGTGTTCGATGATGTCGAGCATGGGAGCTCCGTTGTGTGCTCGTCATTCCGGCGAAAGCCGGAATCCATTGTGCTTTCTGCCGAGAGCTGGATCAAAATGGATTACTCGCCGCATCCCGCGGCTCGTCCTTCGGACCATCGGCTTCGCCGATGTTCGCTCCGGCATCCTGCCTCCGCAGTCCGGGTCCCGGCCCGATGAAGCAGGTCCGGCGCCGGAATGACGACGTTCTTCACAAGTCCTGGGCGGTCCAGTTGTAGCGCACGGTGTAGGTGAGCGTGGCGTCACCATGCGCCGGCACCGGCACCTTGAATTCCAGCGTCTGCGGCGTCTGTTTCGACGGCTTGATGCTGGAGGACGGAAGGGTCCATTCGCGCCAGCGGTTCGGGTGTTCGCGCAGCGTGACCGTGCGCGCTGCGTCGCCGCCGTTCGTGAGCGAGACCTTGTAGGCCTCCGTCATCGTGTGCGCCCTGGCATCGACGTGGAACTCGGTGCGCTCGCGGGTTGCGCGCAAATCAAAACTTTCGCCCAGTTGCACCGACACGCGCTGGCCCTTTGGGGTGTCGGCGACGATGCCTTCGCCGAGCAGCGTGGGCGCGCCGTCGCGATCCGCCGTCCACGCGCGCAACGTACCGGCGGGCAGGGCATCGGGTGCCGTGAACGCCAGCGTGCCCGCGATCGGTCGATCCTGGTAGTCCTGCGCGCCGTAGTCGTTGGTGTTCGGCTTCGGCGGAAAGTACGCATTGCCGTCTTCGACGACGTATTCGCGCGCGCACGAAAGCGCCTGCGCCGGGTACAGCGGCGTCAGCGTGACCGTGCCATTGGGAAGACTGACTACGCCGGCGAGGGCGAAGCTGCGGTAATCGCCAAGCGATGCCTGTACGGGCATCGGCGCAGCTTTCGCCATCTGTGCGGTAACCTGCAATGAGTTGTACATGCGCACGCCGCGGTTGCCGAGATTGGGCTGGCCCGCAACCAGCTGGATGTTGGCGCCGTCGTAATCGCGCCCGCTGCGGTTGGCGATGCTGGCTTCCGGTTTGAACTGCATCCGGCAGGCGAAGCCGCTTTCCAGCGTCGCGGCGTAGGCGGCGCGCCAGCCGAGTCCCGACGTGGTGTAGGTCAGCAGCGCATCACGGTTGCCACCCGATTTCGCGTTGACATCCAGCAACACGCTGCTGCCGCCGGACACGGAATCGGGGGGTAGTGTCACGAATTGGTATTGGTGGACGAGGTGCACCTTGCCATCGGAAGTGCGAATCAGCACGCCGTTGTCCGAGGCGCCCAGCAGTTCGCCCGCAAATCCGCTACCGCCGGTCGCGGCGGGAATGCCGCCGGTCTGCACGTTGACCTGGCTGCCGATCGCGCCGTCCAGCGCGCCGTTTGTGCTGGCGTTGGCGAGCACCACGCGCTGACCGAGCACGCTCACCGTGGAACTCGATCCGAAGCCCACGGCGATGGCTTCCGGATCGAGCGTCGCGGGCAGGCCGCCGATGCGGATTTCATGGTTGCCCGCGGCGATGTTCAGCGCGCGTTGTTCGTGCGCCAACGCGTGACCGGCGTCCACCGTGCCCTGGCTGCTGCCCGAAAACAGCGCGTCGTTGTCGGCGGAATAAATCGTCAGCCTGGGATTGCCGGTTGCGAATGCGGCAGGCGTGGTGAGCAGCGCGGCGATGGCCGCACAGAGCAATCGGCGTGGCATGGGCGTCTCCCTGTGGTCGATGCGCGTCCCGATGATAAACGCGATGCCTGAACGAGTCGTCAGGTCAGGTCCTGGCCGAATCAAAGTCTTTGCGCGTCTTCCAGCAGTGCCGCGACTTCATCCCGGTCGCGTGCGCGCAACAGCTTCGGCGCCAGTGCGCGCATGGTTTTGCGGCTGCAGCGCGACAACGCATCGCGCTGGGCGAGAATGCGATCGGGCAGCATGCTGAAGTCTTCGAGGCCGAGCGCGATCAGCACGCAGGCGAAGACGGGATCGCCCGCGATTTCGCCGCACAGGCACACGGGCTTGCGTGCCATGCGCGCGCGGCCGATCACGTGCGCCAGCATGCGCAGCACGGCGGGATGTGCCGGCTGGTACAACTTGCCAAGTTGATCATTGTTGCGGTCGGCGGCGAGTACGTACTGGGTGAGGTCATTGCTGCCGATGGCGAGGAAGTCCGCGACTTCCAGCAACGCACGTACGTTGAGTGCGGCGGCCGGTACCTCGACCATCGCCCCCAGCTCGAACTGGTCCGGAATCTCGTGGCCGGCGGTGCGCAGGTCGCGCGCGCATTCCCGCAGCAGGCGTCGCACTTCGACGAGTTCGACGGCTTCGGTGACCATCGGCACCAGGATGCGCAGCGGGCCGTAGCAGCTCGCGCGCAGGATCGCGCGCAGCTGCGTCACGAACACGTCCGGCTGGCGCAACGACAGGCGCACGCCACGCACGCCCAGAGCGGGATTCGGCTCCGAGGCCATCACCAGCCCGGCCGCATCGGCCTTGTCTGCGCCGAGGTCCAGGGTGCGGAGGGTGACCGGCAGGCCGCCGGCGCCCAGTACCGCATCGCGATAGGCGTGGAACTGCTCGTCCTCGCTGGGCAGCCCGTCGTGGGCGAGGAACAGGAATTCGGTGCGGTACAGGCCGATGCCGGCGGCGCCAAGATTGCGCGCCCGCTCGATGTCCTCGGAACGCTCGGCGTTGGCATACAGGCGCAGCTTGTGGCCATCGCGGGTACGGGTTTCGGCGCCCGCGAGTTGCGCGAGCCGTTGGCCTTCGCGCAGGGCCTCGCGCTGCCAGTTGCGGAATTGCGCGAGATCCTGCGCGGCCGGGTGAACGATGGCTTCACCGCGCACGGCATCGACCAGCACCAAATCGCCGTCGCGCAGGTCTTCGAGCACGCCGTCGGTGTTGACCAGCATGGGCAAGTGCAGGCTGCGCGCGAGGATCGCGCTGTGCGAATACTGGCTGCCGGACCCGGCCACCACCGCGAGAATGCCGTGGCTGGCCAAGTGCGCAAGCTCGCCGGGCGCGACACTTTCGGCCACGAGAATTTCGCCCACGCGCGTCGCGAGCTTTTTTTCCTCGCTGCTGGCCTGGCGCGCCAGCGCGCTCTGCACGCGCGCGATGACATGATCGACGTCTTCACCGCGGCTGCGCAGGTAGGGATCGTCCATGTTGTCGAACACCGCGACCAGCCGGTCGCGCTGCGCCTTGAGTGCGGCAGCGGCACGGTAGTGGCCCTTGCGGATCATCGCGCGCAGGCCTTCGATCAGTTCCGGATCATCCAGCAGTTGCGCGTGCGCATCGATGAATTCGCCGACCTCGCGCGCCAGCGCGCCGTGCAGCTTGCGGCGCAATTCGGCCATGTCCTCGCGGGCGACGGCGAAGGCGCGTTCAAGGCGCGCGACTTCACTTTGAGTCTCGGAGTCCGGCAGCGGTGTGTTGTCGATGCTGAAACGGGCGGGCTGTTCGAGGCGCACGCGTCCCAGCGCCATGCCGGGCGCCGCTGCGTAACCGGGGAAGGCGCGCCTCACGCGCCCTCGTCGAACTTGCGGTCGAACAGCGCGGCCACCGCGTCCAGCGCCTGCGTTTCGTCCGGGCCCTCCGCGCGCAACGTCAGCGGCGTGCCGATCCCGGCCGCCAGCATCATCACGCCCATGATGCTTTGCGCGTTGACCGTGCGCCCGCCGCTGACCAGCCAGATCGTGGCTTTGAACCCCTGGGCCAGTTGCACCAGCTTGGCCGAGGCGCGCGCATGCAGGCCGAGCTTGTTGCTGACCACGATTTCCTTTTCGACCATCGGAACGTTCCGGGGTGGCGTCCCGCTACGTTACCAAATCATGCGCTTGCGTAAAGGGACGGAGGGAATCAAGCCGCGACTTGATTCCCTCCGTCCCCTCAACTCTCAACTACACCTTGTCGATGCAGATGCCGCCGCGCCCGCCGCTGGCCGCGACCTCGGCCAGTTCATCCAGCGGCTTGCCGGGATAGTTGAGCACGCGCAGCAGCATCGGCAGGTTCAGGCCCGACACGCAACGCGCACGCACGCCCAGGCTGGCGAGCTTGTTGGCGATGTTGCACGGCGTCGAACCGTACAGGTCGGACAGTACCAGCACGCCGCCGCCGCGGTCGAGTGCGCGCGCGGCGCGTGCAGCGGCCGGCAATACGGTGGACGGGTCATCATTCGCGCCCACTTCGAGCGTGTCGAGCTGACAGGGCAGGCGCGGCATCACGTGCTTGGCGGCCGTGATCAGCGCGTTGCCGATCTCTTCGTGCGTCAGCAGCAGAATGCCCGCCGGTGGGACGGGGTCGCTGTGTTGGAGTGCGTTGGCCGTGGTCATGGCGATGATGGCGAAAGGATAGCCGCTGGCCTGCAAGATTCGGTCCAGAGGGCGGCGCTATTCCAGTTCGCGGTGAAAAGTGAGTACCTGTTCACGGCTTGCGCGATAGTGTTCGGCGAGGCGTTCGGCAAGGTAGACCGAACGATGCCTGCCGCCGGTGCAACCGATCGCGACGGTCAGGTAACCCTTGTCCTCGCTCTCGAATCGCGGCAGCCATGCGTCGAGGAAACGTCGGATGTCAGCCAAGTATTGTACTACGAGACCCTGTCCGTCGAGGAACTCGCGGACGGGCGCGTCCTTCCCGGAAAACGGGCGCAGGCGTGGGTCCCAGTGCGGGTTGGGCAGGCAGCGCGCGTCGAACACGAAGTCGCAGTCAGGGGGCAGGCCGCGGCCATAGGCGAAGGATTCGAACATCAGCGTGAGGCCGCCGGACGTGGCGCCGAAGTCGGTGGCGATGCGACGGCGCAGCTGATGCACGTTGCTGTCGCTGGTGTCGATCGAACGGTTTGCAATGGCACGCAATGGCCGCAAACGGCGGCGTTCTTCGGCGATCGCGTCGACCAGCGAACGGCCATTCTCCGAAAGAGGGTGGCGGCGGCGGCTGCTGGCGTAGCGCTTCAGCAACACTTCGTCGCTGGACTCCAGAAATACCAGTTCGGCGTCCGCACCGGCTTCGGCAAGCCGGGAAAGCGCTTCGGGAAGGCGTTCCAGGTCGCCGCGGTTGCGCACGTCCACGCCCACCGCGAGCCCGCTCGGCGTTTCGCGACCGCCATCAACCACCGCGCGGTACAGGGAAGGCAGCAAGGCCGTCGGCAAGTTGTCGACGCAATAGAACCCGAGATCCTCGAAGGCGCGCAGAGCGACGGTCTTGCCGGCCCCCGAAAGGCCGGTCAGTACCACCACGCGAATGCCGCTTCTGGATGTGTCGTCAGTCGCCATGGCGTATCAACCCGGTTGTCGTTGCAGGCGCGCGGCCTGCCGGTCCATGAAGATGCGGGCCTGGTCGATGCCCTGGGATTTCAGCATGTGGCTGCGCACCGCGGCCTCGACCAGCACCGCGAGGTTGCGGCCGGGTGCGACGGGAATCGTGATCTGCGGAATTTTCACGTCCAGCACCTCGTGCACGCCGACGTCGCCGGTCAGGCGCACCATCGCATCTTCCGACTCCTCGCCAGCGGGGCGCAGGTGCACGATCAGGCGCAGATACTTGGTGCGCTTGACGGCGGTGTGGCCGAACATCTCGCGTACGTTGAGCACACCGAGACCGCGCACTTCCAGCAGGTCGCGCAGGATTTCGGGGCAGGCACCGTCGATTACGTCGGGCGCGATCAGGGTGAACTCCGGCGCGTCGTCGGCAACCAGGCGGTGTCCGCGGGTGATCAGTTCCAGCGCCAGTTCGCTCTTGCCGCTGCCGGGCGTGCCGGTGATCAGCACACCGATGGAGTGCACCTCCATGAACACGCCGTGCAGCGTGATCTGCGGCGCGAGTGCGCGCGCGAGCTTGTATTGCAGGTAGGTCAGCAGGTCATGCCCGCGGCGCGCGCTCACCCACAGGGGCGTGTCGGTTTCCTCGGCGGCCTCGCGTAGGTCGGCCGGCACAGCCTGGTCCTTGGTGATGATCAACGCGACGGGCTGCTGCCCGAAAATTTTCTGCACCGTCTCCCAGCGTTGCCGCGAGTCGAGGCCGTCGAGGTAATTTAGTTCCTCGCCGCCGACGATCTGCAGCTTGTTGGGATAGATGATGTTGAGGTAACCAACTTCGGATGGGCGCCGCTGGCCCGCACCGCCAGCCTGCAGTACGCGCTCGGCTCCCGATTGGCCCGCCACCCAGCGCAGGGCCATGCGTTCCTTGACGTCTTCGAAAAGTTCGCGCGCACTGAGTCGGTTCACGTCTCGTCCCCGCCCGCAGGGACTGCGGGCGGGGACATTCTGCCAGTGTTAGGGAAACTCTGATCAACCACATCGCTCGTCATCCCGGAATCGCGAAGCGATATCCGGGACCCAGCGCCTTTGCATTTCAGTACCTGCGAAAGTCACTGGGTCCCGGCTTTCGCCGGGATGACGAGCAAAATCAGAGGTTCCTTGGTGCGTGACTGTTCATGAAAGGGCTATCGCGGGGTTTGGGGCGAAGCAGATTTTGGTGAAAAGTCAGGGCATAGATGCCCGAGGTAGTGTGCGTGGACGCTTGACCACGATGGCTGCGACGACCCTCACGGAGCAGCGTTCATGGACGAACGCACAACTTCGTGAAGAGTCAGGGCATGGATGCCCGAGTTGGTGCCTGTGAACCCTCGACCCTGACGATTTCGACAACCCTCACCGGTGCAGCGATCACGGACGGTCGCAAAGATAAACCTACGCCATGTTGCGGATATCGTCCCTGTCGTGCGTGGCCTTCTTGTCCTTGTGCTTGCGGACCTGCGCATCGAGCTTGTCGAACAGCGCATCGATCGCGGCGTACATGTCCTGGTCCACGGCATTCGCGTGCAACACCGTGCCGGCGGCGGCAAGCGTGCCTTCGGCGCGGTTGGCCAGACGATTCTTCTCCACTTCCAGCACCACGTTGAGCGAAGTCAGGTTGTCGAAACGCCGCACGAGGCGTTCGCGGCGGGCGTCGACGTAATCGCGCAGGGCCGGGGTGATTTCGATCTGGTGACCGCTGACCTGTGTTTGCATGGTTGACTCCTGTGCAGCGTGGTGGAAGTGCGGGGTTCTCCCCCGAACCTGATGCCTGTTGGCACCCGTTTTGAAGAATCGTCTGTGATTGCTCCTTGTGATCGTGGCCCGGATGGAAAGTTGCATCCAGCGTGCCAAAGGCAACGTGAACTTTCCGTTTCAGGCCCGTTGGCGCCAACAGGCTTCGCGTCAGCGCGCGCGCAGCCGCTCGCTCGAGCTGGGAATCCGCATTTGCTCGCGATATTTCGCGACGGTGCGGCGCGCCACCTGAATGCCGCGCCGGTTGAGCTCCGCCGTCAGGATCTGGTCGGAAAGCGGCTTGACCGCGTCTTCCTCGTCCACCAGCTTGCGGATCATCGCCTGGATCGCGGTGGCCGATGCACTGCCGCCATCCTCGGTCGCGACGCTGCTGGAGAAGAAGTGCTTGAATTCGAATGTGCCACGCGGCGTGTGCAGGTATTTGCGCGTGGTGACCCGCGAGATGGTGGATTCGTGCATGCCGAGTTCCTCGGCAAGTTCGCGCATCACCAGCGGCTTCATCGCCTCCGGCCCGTAGTCGAGGAACGCGCTCTGCGTGCGCACGATGGCGGTGGCCACCTTGAGCAGCGTGTCGGCGCGTGCTTCCAGGCTTTTCATCAGCCAGCGGGCTTCCTGCAGTTGTCCGCGCAACCATGCTGCATCGCCGCGTTGCGCGCGGGCGATCAGGCCGCAGTAGTGCTGATTGATCGCCAGCCGCGGTTGGCAGTCGGGCGACAGCGACACACGCCAGCGCCCGCCGACTTTCATCGCGTAGGCGTCGGGCGTGATGTATTCGGCCTGCACGGGTTCGAAGCGAGAGCCGGGCCGCGGATCGAGCGCGCGCACCAGCGTGATCGCCGCGATGACTTCGTCCTCGGGCGCGCCGAAGCGGCTCGCGAGTTTGCCGACGTCACGCCGCGCCAGCAGGTCGAGCTCGCTCGCGACAATCGCGCGGGCAAGCTCGCGTCCCTCGGTTGCGGGTGCCAGTTGTTCAATCTGTGCATCGAGGCAATCGCCGAGATCGAGGCTGGCGACGCCGACCGGGTCGAAATGCTGGATGCGCACGCGCATCGCTTCGGCTTCGTCGCGCGTGCCAGCGGGGTTGAGCGTCCGCAGCGCGGCAAGCACGGGTTCCAGTCCTTCGCGCAGGTAACCGTCATCGTCGAGCGCGTCGATGATCGCGGCGGCGATGACGGATTCGCGTGCGGTGAAGCCGCTCAGGTTGGCCTGCCACTGCAGGTGGTCGCGCAGCCCTTCGGGCGCTGCATCCTGGGGGTCGAGCGTGTCGTCGTCGTCGAATCCACGGCTCGACTGCGCCCACTCCCTGACCTGGGGCGAGTTTTCATCCCAATACTCGCTGTCGTCGGTGGCTTCGGCGGGCGGGCTTTCGGCAGGGCCATCCGCGCCATCGGAAGCCGGGGTCTCGGCCGGGGCATCTTCTTCCCCGGCTTCGCCGTCCAGTTCGATCAACGGATTGGCTTCGGCCAGCTCACGCAATTCGATCTGCAATTCGATCTGCGACAACTGCAACAGCCGGATCGCCTGCTGCAGCTGCGGCGTCAGGGACAACTGTTGCGACTGGCGAAGCTGGATGCCGGGTTTCATGGCGACGTTGTTGGGCAGTCGCCTGCATCGTATACCACGGTTACCCGGGTGGGTAGTGCTCCGGCACGGTTTATGCTTGGTGTCGACGCCGTGCTGCTCGGCTTTCGCGGGATTCGTCGCGAAGCGGCTGTGGTGAAAAGTCAGACCACGGAGCGCTCAGCCATGGACGGCGGCTTTGAAGGTCGTTCCGGCATTCCATGACCGAAAGCCGCCCACCAGACAATCAGCCATGGCGATGCAGCGATCAGGGATGATTGCACTACATACGAAACTCGTGGCCCAGATAAACCTCGCGCACCTGTTTGTGCGCCAGGATTTCGGCGGGCGTGCCGCGTGCCAGCACCTTGCCTTCGTTCAGGATGTACGCATGCTCGCAGATGCCCAGCGCCTCGCGCACGTTGTGGTCGGTGACCAGCACGCCGATGCCGCGATCACGCAGGTGCCGCACGATGCGCTGGATTTCGCCCACCGAAATCGGGTCGACGCCGGCGAACGGTTCGTCCAGCAACATGAAGCGCGGGTTGGCTGCCAGCGCACGCGCGATCTCCACGCGGCGCCGCTCGCCACCGGAAAGGCTGATGCCTTTCTGGGTGGCGATGTGCATGATCTTCAATTCATCCAGCAACGCATCCAGTTCGCGCTGGCGCGCGTCGGCGGCGAGATCGGTGCGAAGCTCGAGCACCGCCATGATGTTGTCCGCGACCGACAGGCGCCGGAATACCGAGGCTTCCTGCGGCAGGTAACCGATGCCCTTGCGCGCGCGCTGGTGCATCGGAAGGCCGGTGATGTCCTCGCCGTCCAGCGTGATGCGGCCGCCATCGGGTTCGATCAGGCCGACCACCATGTAGAAGCAGGTCGTCTTGCCGGCGCCGTTGGGGCCGAGCAGGCCCACGACTTCACCCTGGTGGATTTCGAAGCCGAAATCCTGCACCACCTGGCGCGACCGGAAGCTTTTCTGCAAACCCTGCGCGGACAGCATGGATCAGTGCATTCCGGTCGTCGAGGCAGGTGCGGGTGTCGATGCCGGTGCGCTGACGGGTGCCGACACGGCCGCGCCCGTCGCCGCAGGCTTGGCGCTGGCGGGCGCCGGTTTGCTGCGTGGTTGCAGCGTGATGTGCACGCGGCCGCCGCTGGCGGGCGTGCCCTGGATTTCACCGGTATCGGTGTTGTAGACGAGCTTCTCGCCGTGGAACTCGCCGCGACCCTGCTGCACCACGCTGGCGTTGCCGGTCAGGATCACGGTATTTTCGGAAACCTTGTAGTCGATGGTCGCGGCCTGGCCGTGCACCAGCGTGCCGTTGTCCTGGGTCTGCTGGAAGTGGGCGGGACTGCCGGTCAGCACCACGCGCTGCCATTGGCTGGTGTCGCCGGGATCGGTGTAGCCGGTGGCTTGCGCGCCATCCGCGTGGAACGTGCCCTGGTCCATCGTCACGCTGCCGGTGAAGACGATCTTGCCGCTGTCCTGGCTGCCGGCGAATGAACTGGCGTTGATATTGATGGGCTGATTCCTGTCCGATTGCTTCCCATGCGCCACGCCGCACATGCAGAGCGCCGCGACGAGAAGGGCCAGCAATTCAATGCGTGTGCGACTTGGGTGTGAGCGTGGCATGGACATCGGATAAAAGATCCAGTGAGCGGGTATCGAAGTCGGCCTTCATGCCGACGCCGCGCAGTATAGAGCCGGGCTCCTGAATTACGCTCGGGGCCGCGGAAGCCATGCGCTTGTCCTGCGTCCACACGGTGGCGTCGGCCGTGTGGATTTCGGCTTCGGAGATCTTGGCGGTCGGCGGACGGCGCATGTCCACCTTGCCGATCAGCTTGACTGTGTCGTTGTCGGAACTGATCCACGCATACTGAGAGGTGCCGTCCCAGTTGGAGCCGTCGTTGGCGACGAAGAAGTATTTCGGAGCGTTGACGTACAGTGAATCGTTGCCTTCGCGGCGCGCGAGGTGCGGCGCGGTCATGGTGAAGGCGAGCCTGCCGTCCTGCGCGAAGGCGTGCAGGGTAAAGTTGTCCAGTTCGTAGCTGGAACGCGGCGGCCCGACGATCGCCACCGGTTTCGGCGGCGGCCGCAACCACATGACCAGCAATTGGGTGATCCCGGCGGCAATCGCGAGCGCGATCACCCAGAACAGGGTGCGGTGATCCCTCATGCCTGTCCTTGTATCTGCGCCCGCGCGGCCAGGATGAAGTCGCACACCTCACGCGCGGCGCCCTGGCCGCCCTTGGCGAGCGTGTGCCAGTGCGCCGCCTGAGCAACTTCGGGGCGTGCGTCGGCGACTGCAATCGCCAATCCGCAGATCGACATCGGCGCGAGATCGGGCAGGTCGTCGCCCACGTAGCAGGCCTGCTCCGGCGCCAGGCCCGATGCATGCAAGAGATCACGCAGGCAGGCGAGCTTGTCGCTCTTGCCCTGGTAAACGTGATCGATGCCGAGTTGTTCGGCACGCAGTTCGACCGCGCGACTGATGCGCGCGCTGATCAGCGCGGCCTCGATGCCGTGCTCGCGCAGGCGCTTGATGCCGAGGCCATCGTGGACGTGGAACGCCTTGATCTCGCGGCCGTCCTCGGTCATCCACAGACGGCCATCGGTGAGCGTGCCATCCACGTCGAACGCGACCAGCTTGATTTTCGCGGCGCGGGCAACGGTGTCGGCGGGGATGTCGGGGTGGGCGGCCATGGCGTTGGGGGAATGTGAGGCGCGAAGAATAACAAGCTTCGTCATTCCGGACGCCGCACAGCGGCGATCCGACTGCTTTCACATGAAAGCTGGATTCCGGGTTCAGCACTGCGCGCTGCCCCGGCAATGACAAGAAGAATGGGCTGCCCCTGAATGACGACAAGGTTTACGCTGCCCGACTCTCAGACCACCCGCGCGCGCAAAAGGTCATGGATGTTCAGCGCGCCCACCACGTGGCGCTCGGCATCCACCACCAGCAGCGCGTGGATCTTGTGCTCTTCCATCAATTGCGCGGCCTCGGCGGCCAGCTTGTCCGGGCCGATCACCTTGGGGTGGCGGCTCATCGCACGGCTGACCAGGGTGGCGCGCATGTCGACGGCGTGGTCGTCGAGGCTGCGGCGCAGGTCGCCGTCGGTGAACACGCCCTGCAGGATGCCCGCCCCATCGACGATGGCCGTCATGCCGAGACCCTTGCGCGACATTTCCATCAGGGCTTCGGTGAGGGTGGCGCCCGCCTGCACCGTGGGAATCGCGACGCCGGTGTGCATCACATCGGAAATTTTCAGAAGTCGACGCCCCAGCGCACCGGCGGGATGCGAGCGCGCGAAATCGTCGGCGGTGAAACCGCGCGCTTCCAGCAACGCGATCGCCAGCGCATCGCCCAGCACCAGCGCGGCGGTGGTGCTGGCGGTGGGCGCGAGTCCCAATGGGCAGGCCTCGTTGGAAACGCTGGCGTCGAGATGCGCATCGGCGCCACGCGCCAGCGTGGATTTCGGATTGCCGGTCATCGCGATCAGCGCGTTGCCCTGCCGCTTGAGGAAGGGCAGGATGGTGAGGATTTCCTCGGTCTCGCCCGAATTCGACAGCAACAGCACCACATCGTCCGGCGTGATCATGCCGATGTCGCCGTGGCTGGCTTCCCCGGGATGCACGAAAAACGCGGGCGTTCCCGTGGAGGCGAGGGTGGCAGCGGTCTTGCGCGCGATATGGCCGGACTTGCCCATGCCGGAGACCACCACGCGGCCGGGGCAGGCGAGGATCAGTTGGCAGGCCTTGCTGAAGTCGCCATCGATGCGCGACGCGAGTTCATCGATACCGCGGGCCTCGATGCCGATGACCTTGCGGGCGCTGGCTACCAGCGCCGCGCGATCGTGGCCTGGCAGCGTTGCGGTGGGAGGTCGAGCGGTGCGCGCGTTCAACGTTGCGTACTCCTGTACACGCGATTTCCAGTAACATCGCCGGTCGCCATTCTACAGGCCGCGGACCCTCCTTTCGCGCCTTCCCGCGTGTGCGACCGGTCACGTTGCGGCCCCCTTGTTAGAGAGCGGTTCATGCAATCCCACGAATTGAAATCCCTGCTGCAGGCAGCTTTCCCGGCTGCCCGCATCGATGTCGACAGCCCCGATGACGTGCATTTCCAGGCGACCATCGAAAGCGGGTCCTTCGCCGGGAAGCCCACGCTGGCGCGCCACCGCATGGTATATGCCGTGCTGGGCGAACGCATGGGCGGCGAGGTGCACGCGCTTTCGCTGCGCACGCTGACGCCCGAAGAAGCCGAGGGGCATTGATGGCCAGGATCGTGATTTCGGGCGGCAAGCCGCTCAACGGTGATGTGTGGATCTCCGGCGCCAAGAACGCGGTGTTGCCGATCCTGGCGTCCTGCCTGCTTGCGGACGAGCCGGTCACCATCGGCAACGTGCCGCACCTGCACGACGTCACCACCACGATGGAACTGCTCGGCCAGCTGGGTGCCGAGTTGGCGGTGGACGAGCACATGAGGATCCGCATCGATCCGCGCCCGACCAACCGCTTCTTCGCGCCCTATGAACTGGTCAAGACCATGCGCGCGGCAATCGTGGTGCTGGGGCCGCTGATCGCGAAATACGGGCAGGCCGACGTTTCGCTGCCGGGCGGTTGCGCGATCGGTTCGCGCCCGGTCGACCAGCACATCAAGGGGCTGCGCACGCTCGGCGCCGACATTGTCGTAGAGAACGGCTACATCAAGGCGCGCGCGAAACGCCTCAAGGGCGCGCGGGTCACGATGGACATGGTCACCGTCACCGGCACCGAGAACATCATGATGGCGGCGGCGCTGGCCGAGGGCACCACGGTGATCGAGAACGCCGCCGAGGAACCGGAGGTGTGCGACCTGGCGCATTGTCTGAACGCGATGGGCGCGCAGATCGGCGGCATCGGCACCACGACGCTCGTCATCGACGGCGTCGAGCGGCTGCACGGCACCGAGTACAACGTGCTGCCGGACCGCATCGAGACGGGCACGTTCCTGGTGGCAGGCGCCATCACCCGCGGCCGCGTGCGCGCCAAGCACACCCGTCCCGATCTCCTGAAGTCGGTGCTGTCGAAACTGGAAGACGCCGGTGCGCACATCACCCTCGACGAGGATTCAATCGAGCTTGACATGCGCGGCAATCGCCCGCGCGCCGTGGATATCACCACCGCACCGTATCCGGCGTTCCCGACCGACATGCAGGCGCAATTCACCGCGCTCAACTGTGTCGCCGAAGGCACCGGGATCATCACCGAGACCGTGTTCGAGAACCGCTTCATGCACGTGCAGGAACTGCACCGCCTCGGCGCCGACATCAAGGTGGAAGGCAACACTGCAATCGTGCGCGGGGTGCCGCACATGTCCGGTGCGCAACTGATGGCGACCGACCTGCGCGCATCCGCGTCACTGGTGCTGGCCGGGCTCGTCGCCGAGGGCGACACCGTCGTCGATCGCATTTATCACATCGACCGCGGCTACGAGAACATCGAGGAAAAACTCAGCGGACTGGGTGCGCACATCCGGCGCTTGCCGAACTGACCCACTGGATTTTCCCTCTCCCTGCGGAAGAGGGTGGCGCGTAGCGCCGGGTGGGGATACGCACTCGCGGGAGGTTTCGAATCGACATCCCTGTCTTTTTCCGCGCGCATCCCGTGCGCGCGGGTAACTTCTCTTTGCTTGGCCAAAGAGAAGTCACCAAGAGAAAGGCCACCCCGCGAACACGCCCTGAGCACATCCATGTGCTCAGGATTCGCGAGCGGCCGCCGGGGTTCGCCGAAGGCACGTCCTGGTGCCTGCGGCGAACTGGCCCGCATCCTGCGGGCCATCCTTCGGACTGATCCGTCGCCCGCTCGCCGTGTTCGAGGGGCCACAGTCGGCGCGCATCCTGCGCGCTGTCGCCGCAACGCGGATTGCTTGGTCTCGCTTCGAACAAGGCCATGGATAGCCGCCATCAGAGCGACAAACCACGCCGTTGGCGGTACGCAGCTTGAGTAGGGCGGGACCGGCGAAGCGCATCCCGCCGATTGTGTTCAGCGCGCGGACCAGCTTTCCAGTTCCAGCGAAAACGCGTTCTTGCCGCGCTGGTCGATCTTGACCGGCGCCGGCACTTTCGCCGGCGCGAACCATGCTTCGAACGCGTCGCCGCCGTCGGTGCGGCTGACGCGGGTGGCATCGAAAGTGCCGGCGGGCACGCTCACTTGCTGCTTGCCCCGGGCGGCGTAATGCTGCGTTTCGATGCGGTCGCGCACGGCGACCGGCAGCGTGAAGCTGCTCTTGCCGTCCGCAAGCCCCGCGGCAAGCGCGAGCGGAATGGTGTGGCGCTCCACCGCGCCGGGCTGGGTGGCGAAATGGAAATTGCCGTTGTCGTCCACGTCGATGCTGTGGTTGGCCCAGTCGAAGCGCACGCTGCGCCGCTTGGTCTTGAGCGCAGACTTCATCGTGTAGTCGTAACCGATGCCCTGCGGCAGGTCGCCCACCCATTTGAAGGTGGAAACCTCGCGGGTGCTGGCGGCGAGCAGTGAGGCGATGCCTGCGGTGCCCTTGCTCGCGGTCGCGAACGTCCAGGTGCCGTTCGCGCCGGGCGCGAGCGTGAGCGTGAGCGTAGCCTCGCCGATGGGTGAACCGTTTTGCAGGACCCGGTAATGCGCGGTGAACGCGGGGACGGGTGATGCGGCGATGGCAGCCGTGCAAGACACGGCCAGCGCGACGGCGAGGATGAGGCCGAACGGGCGACGGGGTTGCATGGTTTTGAACAGCCTGAAACGGACAGCGTGCAGCCTGCCGTGGCAAGGCTGAACGCCGACCTCACGCGGCGGTCAGATGGCCGGCCGCGTCGAGTCGCAGCGGCGCCGGGATCGGGTGGCCGCGAAGCAGGACCTTGCCCTCGCGCTCACGCACTTCGCCACGGGCGATCGCACCAACGCATGCGACCAGCAGGCGATGTTCCTGGGGCAACAGCCGGGCGGCGAGCGCGTCGCCGGTGTCGCCGCGATGAATGGCGATGCGTGCTTGCGCGATCACCGGCCCGCCATCCAGTTCGGCACTGACGAAATGCACGCTGGCACCGTGCTCGGTGTCGCCGGCCTTCAGCGCGCGGCGGTGCGTGTGCAGCCCGCGGTATTTCGGCAGCAGCGAAGGATGGATGTTGATCATCCTTCCCACCCATTGCGCCGTGACCGCGGCGTCGAGGATGCGCATGTAACCGGCCAGCACCACCAGCTGCGCGCCGCTCGTGGCGACGTTGGCGAACAGCGCTTCGTCGAATCCACGGCGCGTGGCGAATGTCTTCGGATCGAGCGCGAAGGTGGGGATGCCGTGCGCCTCCGCGTTGCGCAGCGCCGGAGCGTCGGCCTTGTCGCTGGCGACCAGCGTCAGCTTGATCGGCAGCCTTCCGGCATCGCGCGCATCGATCAGGGCCGCGAGGTTGCTGCCGCGGCCGGAGGCGAGCACCGCGACGGGAAAGGTCATGCGATGCGGACGCGCTTGTCGCCCGCGGCTTCGACCACTTCGCCGATGGTCCAGCTTGAAAGGCCGGATTGCGCGAGCGCGGCCTGCACGCCGGCCGTGTCGCGAGGCGCGAGGATCACAGTGAAACCGATGCCGCAGTTGAAGGTGCGCCACATTTCTTCGCGCGGCACCTTGCCTTCACGTTGCAGCCAGTCGAATACCGGCGGCAGCTTCCAGCTCGACGATTCGATCGCCAGGCCAAGCCCATCCGGCACCACGCGGATGATGTTTTCCTGCAGACCGCCGCCGGTGACGTGGGCCATGCCGTGGATCGTGCCGCGCCGCGCGCGCAGCAGCGCGAGGATCGGCTTCACGTAGATCGTGGTCGGCGCCAGCAGCGCGTCGGCCAGTTTCACGCCGCCGACATCGAGATCGAACGGCGAACCCGCGCGCTCGACGATCTTGCGGATCAGCGAATAGCCGTTGGAATGCGGGCCGCTGGACGCGACGCCCAGCACCGCGTCGCCCGCGCGGATCGCGCTTCCGTCGATGATTTCCGACTTCTCCACCGCGCCGACGTTGAAGCCGGCGAGGTCGTATTCGCCCGGCGGATACATGTCGGGCATCTCGGCCGTCTCGCCACCGACCAACGCGCAACCTGCCAGTTCGCAGCCCCTGGCGATGCCGCCCACCACCGCGACGGTGGTGTCGATGTCGAGCTTGCCGGTCGCGAAATAGTCGAGAAAGAACAGCGGTTCGGCGCCTTGCACCAGCACGTCGTTGACGCACATCCCGACGAGGTCGATGCCGATGGTGTCGTGGCGATCCAGTTGCTGTGCCAGCCTCAACTTGGTGCCGACGCCGTCGGTTCCGGAGACCAGTACCGGTTCGCGATATTTTTTCGAAAGATCGAACAGCGCGCCGAAGCCACCCAGGCCGCCCATCACTTCCGGGCGAAAGGTTTTGCCGACCAGCGGCTTGATGCGTTCGACCACCGCGTTGCCGGCGTCGATGTCCACGCCCGCGGCGCGGTAGGAAAGAGCTTCGTCGTTGGAGGTCACGGCATTCGTGCGGCGGGCGCCGGTGCTGGCTGGATCGGCAATGATAGACGCTGAAGCCGTGATTGGGCAGACTTGCGGGCGTGCGATCGGAGGTGCACGGCCATGATGCGAGCTTGGATGTTTCTGTTGTGCGTGCTGGTAACCACCGGTTGCGCGTGGGCACAGGTCGCGCAGCCGACAGCCGCGGGCGCGCCCGCGGGGCCCCAGGCCAGTCCCTACTCGGCCACGGTGCCGGTGGCGGGCACCAGCGACGCCCAGCGCAGTGCGGCGATTGCGGCGGCGTTGACCGTGGTGCTGCAGCAAACCTCGCCGGGATTCACGCCCAGCACCGACATGCTGTCGAGCGCCTCGGGGTACGTGCGCGATTTCCATTACCGGCGCGCGGTGTCCGGCGCCGGTCTGGAGCTGGAGGTGGATTTCGATCCCGGCGCGATCGGACGCCTGGTCGCACAAGGCGGCGGCGCGGGCGCACCCGCGACGGCGGGCGCCGGGGCTATCCCATCCGCGCCTGCGGCTGCGGCGGGCGCATCGGGAACGGCCGCCACGAGCGGCACCGGCACGCTCTGGGTGAGCGGTCTCGACAGCACCCATGCATTCGCTGGCCTGATGTCGCTGCTGCGCGGCGATGACCAGTTGCATGACGTGGTGCCGATCGGCGCCCGCGGCGACGGCGTGCTGCTGCAGGTGGGGTACAGCGCGCCGCTGGCGACGGTGATCGCGGCGCTGGAAGCACCGAACGGTCATCTGGCCCAGGCCGCGCAGGCGTATCCGGGTGCGGACGCATCCTTGCAGTGGCATCCTTGAGTGTGTCGATCGCGTGAGCGGACGAACCCAAATGGCGGGTGACGCGGCCGCCACGCCGTGGCGGCATCTGCCCAATTTCATTTCCGCGCTGCGGATCACGTTGGTGGCGCCGTTGCTGGTGACGATCCTGTTCGGACGCAACGAGCTGGCGCTGGTGATCGCGGCGGTGGCCGGGATGTCGGACGGCGTGGACGGTTGGCTCGCGCGGCGGTTCCACTGGCAAAGCCGGCTCGGCTCGATGCTCGATCCGGTGGCCGACAAACTGATGCTGGTGGGCTGCATGGTCGTGTTGGGGTGGCTCGATGAAGCGCCGCACTGGC
This sequence comes from Rhodanobacteraceae bacterium, assembly GCA_035249465.1. GTDB lineage: Bacteria > Pseudomonadota > Gammaproteobacteria > Xanthomonadales > Rhodanobacteraceae > 66-474. The sequence goes on from DATFGL010000131.1 coordinate 18,584, forward strand.
TGGTGGTCCTGGTGGTGGCGCGCGACGCGGTGATCGCGCTGGGTGTGCTGGCGTGGCACCGCGTGCTGCGCAACTTCGAGGCGCATCCGAGCTGGTTGTCGAAAGCCACCACGCTGGCGCAGATCCTGTTCGTGCTGCGGGTTCTGGCCGGTCGCGCGTTCGGCTGGCACGCGGGGATGACCATCCCGGTGTGGATCGTCGCGGCGCTCACTGCGGCCAGCGGATTGGATTACGTGGTGCGCTGGGGCCGCATGGCCCGGCGCGAACTCAAGGGGCGGAGCGTGACGCCATGAGCAATGTGCAACGCTGGCAATGGCTGGTCATCGCGGGCGTGGTCGGATGGCTGGTGTGGTTGCTGTCGCCGATCCTGATGCCGTTCATGCTGGCGGCCGTGTTCGCCTACCTCGGCGATCCGCTGGTGGACCGCCTGGAGCGCCTGCGCATCGGGCGCGGTCTGGCGGCCGGCATCGTGTTCCTGGTGATGCTGTTGCTGGTTGTGCTGGCGCTGTTGTTGCTGGTGCCCCTGATCCAGCGCCAGATCGCGCGTTTCATCGCCGCGCTGCCGGGCTACGTGGCGTGGCTCACGCACACTGCGGTGCCGTGGCTGGAACACAAACTCAACATTCCGGCCAGCGAGTTCGATGCGTCCACCCTGATCGCGCGGATGCGCGAACACCTCGGCACCGTCGGTGGCATCGCCGCCGCCGTGCTCGGCTACGCCACGCGTTCGGGCTTGGCGTTGATCGGCGTGGGTGTCGCGGTCGTGCTGGTGCCGGTGGTGACGTTTTACCTGCTGCGTGACTGGGACAAACTGGTCGCGACCATCGATGCGCTGTTGCCGCGCGAAGCGCAACCCGCGATCCGCCGCCTCGCGCGTGAAACCGACAGCGTGCTGGGGGCGTTCGTGCGCGGCCAGTTGCTGGTGATGCTGGGTCTCGCGATCTATTACGCGGTGGCGTTGAAGCTGGCCGGCCTGGACGTCGGACCGCTGATCGGCATGATCGCGGGCCTGGTCAGCTTCGTGCCGTACCTCGGGTTCATCATCGGCATCGTCGCCAGCGTCATCGCGGCGCTGGTGCAATTCCACGATGCATTTCACCTGATCCTGGTACTGGTGGTGTTCGGGGTCGGCAGTCTGCTGGAAAGCTACATCCTGGTGCCCAAGCTGGTGGGCGACCGCATCGGTCTGCATCCCGTCGCGGTGATCTTCGCGGTACTGGCGTTCGGGGAGTTGTTCGGTTTCATGGGCGTCCTGCTGGCGCTGCCGATGGCGTCGATCGCGATGGTGTTGTTGCGTTTCCTGCGCGAGCGTTACGAGGCGAGCTCGCTGTTTGCCGGGCGCGAGCAACCGAAAATCGTGTCGGCGTCGGGCGGGCCGGTCGAAGCGGCCGACGATGCGCCGCGGGAAGACCGGGAACCCCCTTCCGAACCATGATCCGGCAATTTCCGCTCGACCTGCGTTGGCCGCCGCACCAGCGCCTTGATGCATTCTGGCCCGGTGCCAACGTATCGGCGTTGCAGGGCGTCAGCGATGCCGCGAAGAGTGCGGCGGGCGCGTGGCTGTACCTGCATGGCGCGTCCGGCACCGGCAAGAGCCACCTGCTGATCGGCGCATGCCGCGCGGCGCTGGAAGCGAACCGCCTGGCGCGTTACGTGTCGTTGGCGCAGCTGGCGACACCGCGCAGCGATGCGATGACGGATATCCAGCCCGAAGGCTTGCTGGCGATCGACGACGTCCAGGCGATCGCGGGCGACCACGATGCCGAGCGCGCGTTGTTCGATCTCTACAACCGCGCGAAAATCGCGGGAGCGCGGATGCTGTTCGCCGGGAACGCGTCGCCGGCGGAGCTTGGCATCACGCTTCCCGACTTGGTTTCGCGCCTGTCGATGTGCACGCAATGTGCGCTGCGGCCGCTGGACGACGCCGGCCGTCGCGCGATGCTGCGTGTCCTGGCCGGGCGTCTCGGCCTGCGCCTCGACGATGAAGTGCTGGACTGGTGGTTCGCGCGCCAGCCGCGTGATCCCGCGTCGCTGGTCGCGCTGCTGCAGCGCGTGGATCGCGCATCACTGGCGGCGCGGCGGCGGATCACGATTCCATTTCTGCGCGAATTGCTGCAAGGATCCGTGGAGTGACGTGAAGATTGCTTTGCGTGGAAGGGGATCGACGCGAAGCATCCGGGATGCGGTCACGGAGTGCATGGCGCACACGGTCCCATTCCTTGGGAAGGGCGGTGTTCCTGTGGGGGAATGCTCTGCGCTTCCCGGTGTCGGTCCGGGTTCCCGCCGATTTGCGTGGGCGGTCTACAATCGGCCGGGTATTGCTTGTGGAGAAACCCATGCCGGGACTGCTGCGCGACGTCGATCCTGACGGGCTGCTCGAATACTCCGTGGTTTTTTCCGATCGCGCCCTGAATCACATGTCGGAAGCCTTCCTGCGCGTGATGCAGGACATTTCGCGTACCCTCAAGAGCACCTACGGTGCGCACTCGGCGATCGTGGTGCCCGGCAGCGGCACCTTCGGAATGGAAGCCGTGGCACGCCAGTTCGCCACGGGCAAGCGCTGTCTCGTGGTCCGCAACGGCTGGTTCAGTTACCGCTGGACCCGGATTTTCGATGTTGGCGGCATCCCGTCCGAATCCCGGGTGTTGAAGGCAAGCGCGACGGAGCCCGGCGAGAATCCGGCCTTCGCGCCGCCCGCCGTGGAAGAGGTCGTTGCGGCCATCCACGAATACCGTCCCGAGGTGGTTTTCGCGGCCCATGTGGAAACGGCGTCCGGCATCATGCTGCCCGACGATTACGTTCGCCGGATTGCCGATGCCGTACATGCGGTGGGTGGCCTGATGGTGCTGGATTGCATCGCTTCGGGCGCGATCTGGGTGGACATGCGCGACGTGCATGTCGACGTGTTGCTCTCGGCACCGCAGAAGGGCTGGTCGGCATCGGCCTGCTGCGGTCTGGTGATGCTGGGTGCAGAAGCCCGCGCACATGTCGAGGCTGCCCGGAGCACCAGTTTTGCCTGTGACCTGCGCGAATGGCTGCGCGTGATGGAAGCCTACGAAAAAGGTGCGCACGCCTATTACGCAACCATGCCGACCGATTGCCTGAAGGTCCTTGGCAATGCGATGCGCGAAATCGAGGCGTCCGGCTTTGATCGGGTCCGGCGCGAACAGCAGCGGCTTGGGGATGCCGTACGCGCGCTGTTGCGTGAACGTGGTTTCAAGGGTGTCGCGGCGACCGGTTTCGAGGCACCGAGCGTGGTGGTCAGCTACACCACGGACGACGACATCCGATCCGGCCGCAAGTTCGCCGACGCCGGGCTGCAGGTGGCGGCCGGGGTGCCGCTGGCCTGCGACGAGCCCTCGGGCTTCAAGACTTTCCGCATCGGCCTGTTCGGGCTCGACAAACTCCACAATGTCGATCGTACGGTCGACGCGCTGGCGCGGGCGATCGATCGCATCGGGTAGGCTTGTACGACTCCCTGGAAGATCGACGGAAGATCTGCGCTTGACCCCGGCCACGGCAAATGCGGCAGCAACGTTCCCTGGGCCGGACCTTGCAGGGTTCCTGGCAAGCATCCGCGGCGCGCTGCCTGCCGAGTGCATCCTTGCATGCGAAGACCAGACGCGTGCCTACGAATGCGACGGCTTGCCGTTGTTCCGCGAGCTGCCGCCGGTGGTGGTCTTGCCTGAAGACGAGCCGCAATTGATCGCGGTGCTCAATGCCTGCCGTGTGCACCACGTACCGATCGTGCCGCGCGGGGCGGGGACTTCGCTGTCGGGCGGCGCGACCCCGCATCCGCAAGGCGTGGTGATCGGGATGGCGAAGTTCAACCGGATCCTCGGGCTTGATCCTGAAAGGGCAATCGCGATCGTGCAGCCCGGCGTGCGCAACCTCGCGATTTCGGAGGCCGCGGCGCCGCACGGCCTCTACTACGCGCCCGATCCTTCCAGCCAGATCGCTTGTTCCATCGGCGGCAACGTTGCCGAGAATGCGGGCGGCGTGCATTGCCTCAAGTATGGCCTGACTGTCCATAACGTGCTGGGGTTGCGCATCGTCACCATCGAAGGCGAGGTCCTCGAGTTGGGTGGCGAAGCGCCGGACGCGCCGGGGCTGAACCTGTTGCCGTTTTTCGTGGGTTCGGAGGGCATGCTTGGCATGGTTACCGCGGTCACCGTGAAGCTGCTGCCGCGCCCCGAACTTGCGCGCGTGATCATGGCCAGCTTTGCCAGCGTGGAGCAAGCGGGAGAGGCGGTGACCCGCGTCATTGCCGCAGGCGTCATTCCCGCAGGGCTGGAACTCATGGACCAGCGCGCCGTGCGCCTGGTAGAGCCATTCGTGCATGCGGGTTACGATCTGGGTGCCGCGGCGATCCTGCTGTGCGAGTCCGATGGCACGGCGGAGGAGGTTGCCGGGGAAACGTCGCGGGTCGCCGCCATCATGACAGCCGCAGGCGCGATCCGCGTGCAGGTATCCGCCAGCGAAGAGGAACGCCTGCGCTTCTGGGCGGGGCGCAAGAATGCCTTTGCGGCGGCGGGCCGCATTTCACCGGATTATTACTGCATGGACGGGACCATCCCGCGCCGCCATCTCGCGCGCGTGCTGGGTGCGATCGCCGACATGGAAAAGACCCACGGCCTCGCCTGTTCCAATGTTTTCCACGCCGGGGACGGCAACCTGCACCCCCTGATCCTGTTCGATGCGAACGCACCCGATGAAGTCGAACGCGCACGGGCTTTCGGCGCCGCGATCCTCGAGCTGTGTGTCGAGGTCGGCGGCACCATTACCGGCGAGCACGGAGTCGGTATCGAGAAGGTCGACCAGATGTGCTTCCAGTTTTCGCGCGCGGAACTCGATGCGTTTGCGGCGGCCAGGCGCGCATTCGATCCGTATGGATTGCTCAATCCGCTGAAAGTGATCCCGACCCTGGCGCGCTGCGCCGAGTACGGCAGGATGCATGTCCATCGCGGCGAACTGTCCTTCCCGAACATCCCGAGATTCTAGGCGCCCGCGTGGAGTCCGTGCTTTCCGGATTGAGCGAACAGGTCGCCGCCGCGCAGGCGGCAGGGCACCGCCTCGTGATACGCGGTGGGGGCACGCGCCTGTTCTATGGCGACCCATTGCCCGGGGATGATTCCTGCGCATGGCTCGACATGTCCACGTATCGCGGCGTCGTCGACTACGAGCCCGCCGAACTGGTACTGACCGCGCGCGCAGGCACGCCGCTGGCGGAGGTCGAAGCGGTGTTGGATGGGGCGGGCCAGATGCTGGCGTTCGAACCACCGCGTTTTGGACCCGGCGACACGCTCGGCGGCTGCATGGCGACCGCGCTTGCCGGCCCGCGCCGCATGGCTGCGGGGCCGGTGTCCGATTACATCCTGGGCACGCGCCTCATGCGTGCCGACGGCGAGGTGATGCGCTTCGGCGGAGAGGTGATGAAGAACGTGGCAGGCTATGACGTTTCGCGGTTGCTTGTCGGGTCCATGGGCGTGCTGGGGCCGCTCGTCGAGGTCTCGCTCAAGGTCGTGCCCAGACCACGCAGTGAAATCACGCTGGCACTGGCACTGGATGAAGCCGAGGCGTTGCGCCGCTGCACCCGCTGGCGCAATCGGTCGATGCCCGTGTCGGCGACGGCCTGGTTGCCGGACGGCGCCGGCGGGCGGCTGAACGTGCGTCTGTCCGGCAACGAATCCGCGGTACACGCCGGTGCGGCGGAAATCGGTGGCGAGTTGCTGGAGCCGGAAAAGGCCGACGCGTTCTGGCTCAGCCTGCGTGACCAGACCCACGGTTTTTTCCGGGAGCGACCGCTGTGGCGGGTGACGCTTCCACCCGGGGCGCCGCCGCTCGGGAGCGGAAGCGAACTGCACGAATGGCAAGGCTGCCTGCGCTGGCTCGGCGGCGCGCAAGATCCGGTCGCCCTGCGCGCCGAGGTCCGCAAGCTGGGTGGCTGGGCGAGCCTGTATCACCGCGACGGCGCGCTCGCCGCATTGCCTGCCTTCCATCCGCTCGCGCCTGCGGTGATGCGGGTCCAGCGCAGGCTCAAGCAGCAACTGGATCCCGGGGGCCTGTTCAATCCCCACCGCCTGTATCCCGAATTCTGAGGTCCGCGCCGTGCAAACCAAACTTGCAGGCTGGGCGCAGAACACCGCCGATGGTCCCGAAATAGCCGGGATTCTGGGTCGCTGCACCCATTGCGGTTTCTGCCTCGCCACCTGTCCGACATTCCAGATACTGGGCGACGAACTCGACAGCCCGCGCGGCCGCATCTACCAGATGAAAGCGGTGTTCGAAGGCATGGCGCCCAGCCGCGAGACGCAGCGGCACCTTGATCGCTGCCTCACCTGCCTGAATTGCGAGACGACGTGCCCGTCCGGGGTCGAGTACGGCAAGTTGCTGGATGCGGGCCGCAGGGTGGTCGTTGAGCGCACGCGACGGTCTTTGCGCGAGCGCATGCTGCGCGCCGGCCTGCGTCGCCTGATGGGTTCGCACTGGTTCGGGGTGCTGTACCGGATCGGCCGACGTGCGCGGCCCCTGCTGCCACCGGCGCTGCAATCGAAGATCACGCGGCGCCGCGCGGCCGGGACATTGCCCGCGCACCCCGAGCGCCATGCGCGCCAGGTGCTGTTGCTGGCCAATTGCGTGCAGCCGGCGATGATGCCCTCGATCGATGCGGCGACCCGCCGTGTGCTGGATGCCGTCGGCGTCGGCGCGCGTGTCGTGGGCGGTTCCGGATGCTGTGGCGCGATCAATTTCCACTTGGACGCGCAAGACGCGGCGCGCAGGCAAATGCGCGCCAACGTGGACGCATGGCTGCCGCTGCTGGAGTCGGGCGAGGCCGAAGCCGTCGTCATCAATGCCACTGGCTGCGGGGGTTTCATCAAGGACTATGCTCGACATTTGCGCCACGATCCCGACTATGCGGAGCGCGCCGGGCGGTTGGTGCCTCGCATCAGGGACATCGCCGAGTTCCTTGCACCGATGACGGACGTGTTGCGCGCACGGATGCGCCGTGCGCCGGGACGCGCCGCGTTCCAGGTGCCCTGCACGCTGCAGCACTGGCAAGGCTTGCGTGGCACGACCGAGCGTTTGCTGCAGGGGCTCGGATTCGAGCTTCAACCCTTCGCCGATTCACACCTGTGCTGCGGTTCCGCCGGAAGCTATTCGATCACCCAGCCCGATCTGTCGAGGGCCTTGCGCGCGCGCAAACTCGCGGCGATCGAGGCGACCCGGCCCGATACGATCGTTTCCGCGAACATCGGCTGCATCGGACACCTGCAGGCTGGCACCGACACACCCGTGAAGCACTGGATCGAATGCGTCGACGAGGCCATGCGCGATCCCGGCCAACCCGCATCGCAGCGGTTCACCGCACGATGATTTCATCGGAAAAGATCCAGCCGCGGCTACCGCCGCCGGGTGGCTGGTATGGTGTCGCCACGACACGCACATGACGTGCGGCGATCGGGCTGGCCGGCGAGAACTTCACGTCGCGGATTTGCGGCCGCGTGTCGCCGGGATCGACGCCGAGCGCGACGGCTTCAGCGATCGTCCAGTGTTCGCCGTCGTCCGAGGTTTCGAACCACACCTTGCGCGGCAGCAGGATGCCGACAGCAGCGTATTGCAGGAAGCGCGCGTCGATCGAGTGGAGCGTAGTCGGTTGCTTCAGGTCGATGCTGGCGTCCATGTCGTCGCCCTCCCAGCCATCCCAGGTGCCGTTGCGGAAATCGGTGGCCATGTCCGCGGTGCCCAGGATGCCGTTGGTGAGGGTCTGCGGACCGCCCGAATAACCGCGGGCAGGCAGGGTGGCGAATGACACCGGATCGCCCGACGCGAGATTGTGCACGAGGCGGAAAGTCCTGGCGGGTTCGTACTGCCAGTCGCCGCGGAACGGTGCGACGGTGATGGTTGCAGGCTCGTACAGGTCGAGCACGTCGTCGAACCACGGTGAGTGCGCGGTGGGCTCGCTGCCGTCGACGGTGTAGCGCATCCGCATGTCGTCGAATCCGCGCACCACTCCGATGCGCCAGCGCCTGTAGAGCGGGTCGAAGCTCACGCGGTAGTCGGCGACGTCCTTGTTCGCGGGACCATAGACGATGTATTGCGACGCCAGCCAGGACTCCTGGGCGCGTACACGGCGCTGGAAATCCTCCCAGTCGCGCGCGTCGGGGTTCCAGAAGTGCTCGGCAATGGCCAGCAGGCGCGGATACATCAGCGCCATCGCATTCACGGGCGTGGCCATTTCGCTCCACAACGGCGCCTCACCGCCGAGGACCTGGTCCGCGTGTTGCAGGTAGATGGGTTGCGCGAGCGCGTTGCTGCGGTACAAGTCCTGCAAGGTGCGGTCGTCGACCGATGCCGCGACCGGATCCAGATAGAACGGGCCGGCGAGGATGATCCGATTCCCGTTGGCGATCGCCTTCGCAGCGTCCTTGTCGTGCCACACCTCGACGGTGGCGGCGGAATCGATGCCGCCCTGCAGGATCTCGTCCCAGCCGATCATGATTTTGCCGTGGCGCGCGAGGTACTTCTGGATGCGGCGCACGAAGTAACCATGCAGCCCCGGCTCACCAGCGAGGCCTTGCATCTTCGCCAACCGCTGGCACGAGCCGCAACCCGACCACGCGTCCGGCAGCACTTCGTCGGAGCCGATGTGCACCCAGGGCGACGGAAACAGCGCGATCACTTCATCGAGCACGTTTTCAAGGAAGGCGAACGTCGCCTGCCTGACGCATTCGACCCGGTCGGTGCCGCCACGTGACGCCAATACCCTCTCGGGCTTGCCGCTGCACGACAGCTCCGGATACGCAGCGATCGCGGCGGCGGAATGTCCGGGCATTTCGATTTCCGGCACCACCGTCACGTTGCGCTCGCGTGCGTACTCCACCACGTCGCGAATCTGTTGCGGCGTGTAGAAACCGCCGTGGCGGCTGCCGTCGGCCTCGGTGCGCCACGCGCCCACGCTCGTCAACTTCGGATAACGCTTGATCTGGATGCGCCAGCCCTGGTCGTCGGTGAGGTGCCAGTGGAACACGTCGAACTTGTAATACGACATCAGGTCGATCTGCTTCTTGATGAAGTCGACCGGGTAGAAGTGCCGCGACACGTCCAGCATCACGCCGCGCCACGCATAGCGTGGCGCATCTTCGATGCTCACCGCGGGGACCGCGGGCGGCACTTCGTGTTGCAACGGCAACAGCTGCCGGAACGTCTGCACGCCCCACAGCAGGCCATGCTCGCCGGCGGCCGAGATCGTGACCTGTTTGCGTGTCACGTCGAGCCGGTACGCTTCGTCGCCGTGGATCGACGGGTCGATGCGCAGGGTGATTCGGCCCTGCTCCGGCGTGGTGACCACCTGCAGCTCGACGCCGGTCTGGTCGTGGATCGTGTCGCGCAGGAATCCCGCGATCCACTGCGCGCGCGCGTCGGCGGGCGCCACGATGCGTTCCCCTTGCCGCAATTCGAAAGTACCGTGGCCGGTCACCGCATGCTGCGGCTCCGGGATGATGTCCAACCGAGCATGTGCGGCGGTGCCTGACGACAGCAGGGCAACACACAATGATGCCCGCCAGGCCAGCGACTTCATGCCGGGACCCGATTCATGCACTCAAGATGGCCAGAGGGTGCTCACGACGCAGGCCCGCCGACATCTTGGCGATGGTCAGCGAGCGCATCGCGCACGCGCCCGCCGTTGGCGTCGAGACGCCGCCGGGCCTCGATCGTGTCGCAGTGGGCCAACAATGCCAGCACCGCCGTCTTCACCTGGCCGTGCGCATCCTCCAGCGTTGTGGCGGCGGCGTTCTCGTCCACGCCGGTGATCGCGCAAACGATACGCAGCGCACGCCGCCTCAACTTGGCGTTGCTGGTACGCACGTCGATCATGTAAGGCCCCCAGGTCTTGCCCAGGCGCACCATCACGGCCGTGGACAGGGTATTCAGTGCGATTTTCTGCGCGGTGCCGGCGGCCAGCCGTGTCGAACCCGCGATCACTTCGGGACCGGTGGCGAGTTCCACGCTGTCTTCGGCTGCTGCGGCCAACGGGCTCGAGGGGTTGTTGACGATGGCCGCCGTGTACGCACCGCGTGCGCGCGCGTGGGAAATCGCTCCGACCACGTAAGGAGTGCGGCCGGATGCGGTGATGCCGACCACCGCGTCCACGGGCTGCAAGCCGATGCCGTCGAGGTCGGCGGCGCCGGCAGCGGCGTCGTCTTCGGCACCCTCGATCGCGTTTACGAACGCTGCCTTGCCGCCCGCGAGCAATGCGATGACCAGATCCGGTGGCGTGTTGAATGTGGGTATGCACTCGGCTGCGTCCAGCACCGCCAGTCGCCCCGACGTGCCGGCGCCCACGTAGACAAGCCGTCCGCCCGTCGCCAACCGCGCCGCCACTGCCTCGGCGACCCGCGCCAGTTGCGGCACGGCAGCCGTGGCCGCGCGTTGCGCGGCGTCCTGGGCATCCACCAGCACACGGACGATTTCTGCAACCGGGCGCAGGTCGAGGTCGGCCAATTCCGGCCGCAGTCCCTCGGTTGCCAGTGCGTCGAGCGCTTTCGCCACACCGGGCGGGAGCTTGGCATCGGGGTCGGTCATTGTGATTCCATTGTGAGACGGCTCGGGTGGTGTCCCGCGATGGCGTGGCGTGCCCCTGCACGCACGACCCAGGACTCGTGGATACCGTCCTCGCGCACGGCGAGCCGACGCGCACCATCCAGCGCCGTGCCACGCGCCGCGCACAGACACAGCGGTACGGGACTGCGCAGCAGCGCGGCATGCAGCGGGTCCAGCAGGATGCCACCGAGTTCGTTCAGGCCACCCACGATCGCAACCGGTACCGGCGTCGGGCCTTCGAGCGCGGCTGCAGCCGCCAGCACCGATTGCGCCAGCGCGTCCGCGGCGGCATGGATGAGATCGATCGCGATGCGATCGCCTCGGTTCGCCGCGTCGGCGATGGCCGGTACGAAAGTCGCCGCGAGGCGCGCGGGATTCGCATCCATGCTGAGTTTCAGGGCCAGCTGTTCCGGGGTGCCGAACCGCTCCCATGCCGCCTCGCGGAGGGCGGTCTGGGGGCCGCGCCCGTCGTGGGCCCGGGCCGCGGCGCGCAAGCCCGCCAATCCCAGCCACGCGCCACTGCCCTCGTCGCCGAACCATGGTCCCCAGCCGTCGACGCGGTGAAGCTGCCGGTCGAGCCCGATCGCAACCACCACCGCGCCGGTGCCGGCGGCCAGCACCACCCCGGGCTCGCCACCCAGTGCGCCTGCGTGCGAAGTCACGGCGTCACTTGACAGCGCCACAGTGCGGGCCGGCAACGACTCGAGCAGGCGTTCGGCCAGCTCGCGTGCCGCTTCGGGCGCGATGAGCACCCCGGGTGCGCCGATGCCGACCGCGTCGATCAACTCCAACCCGCGCCCGGCGAGCAACGGCGCGGCTACCGCGAGGATCGCGTTCGCGGCTGCGGTCGCGCCGGCTGGCGCGGTCAATCCCAGCGTGCCCTCGCCGGTGGCGGTCGCGCTGGGTTCGGCCTCATCGCCACGCCACAAGGTTGCGCGGCAACCAGTCCGGCCGAGATCGATGGCAAGCGTGGAGTGGTCCGTCACGCACCGCTCCGTGCCGCCGGCACGTTCTGGTGTGACCGATCCGGCGTAGGTGGCGATTCGCTCGCGCTGCGGATGCGGGCGCCCAGCGCAGTGAGTTTTTTCTCGATGTGCTCGTAGCCGCGGTGAATGTGATAAACGCGCAGCACCTCGGTCACGCCGCTTGCGGCCAGCGCCGCCAGCACCAGTCCCGCCGAGGCGCGCAGATCGGTCGCCATCACCGGCGCGCCGTTCAGCCCGTCGCGTCCGCGAACGATGGCGGTATTGCCCTCGAGTTGTATGTCCGCGCCCATGCGTTGCATTTCCTGCACGTGCATGAAGCGGTTTTCGAACACGTTCTCGGTCACAGCGCCGGTGCCTTCGGCGATCGCGTTCAGCGCAACGAATTGCGCTTGCATGTCGGTCGGGAAACCGGGATAGGGCGTGGTATGGATGTTCACCGCGCGCGGCCGGCGACCGAGCATGTCGAGGTCGATCCAGTCTGGCCCCAACTGGATTTGCGCACCCGAGGCCTCCAGCTTGGTCAGCACCGCTTCCAGCAGATCCGGGCGCGTATCGAGCACCCGCACCCGGCCGCGCGTGATCGCACCGGCGACCAGGTAAGTGCCGGTTTCGATGCGGTCGGGCAGCACGCGGTATTCGGTTCCGTGCAGCCGGCTTGTGCCGTGGATCGTGATCGTGCCGGTGCCGGCGCCCTCGATTCGCGCGCCCATGCCGTTCAGGCACATGGCGAGGTCGACCACTTCCGGTTCGCGCGCGGCGTTTTCCAGCACCGTACTGCCCTGCGCCAGCGTTGCCGCCATCATCAGGTTCTCGGTACCTGTCACCGTTACCTTGTCGAACAGCACGTGCGCGCCCTGAAGACGCGAAGCGCGAGCCTTGATGTAGCCTTCGTCGACCGTAATGGTGGCGCCCATGGCCTCCAGCCCGCGCAGGTGCAGGTCGACCGGCCGGGCGCCGATCGCGCAGCCGCCCGGCAGCGAGACATCGGCTTCGCCGAAACGCGCCAGCAGCGGACCCAATACCAGGATGGAGGCGCGCATCTTCTTGACCATGTCGTAGGGCGCCACGCAGGTATGGACGCCGCGCGCGTCCGCTTCGAGCGTACCCTCGTCGGGTTGCGTGATCCGTACGCCCATCTGCGACAGCAGCACGCTGGCGGTGACGACGTCTTCCAGCTGCGGCACGTTGTGCAACCTCAGCGGTTCGTCCGTCAGCAGCGATGCCGCGAGGATGGGCAGTGCCGCGTTTTTCGCTCCGGAGGCACGGATTTCTCCGTTCAGGCGCACACCGCCCTCGATGATGAATTTATCCAAAGGTGAATCCTGTTCGTCTGTCGTCGGGGTGGTGGATGGCTGCATGGATATGCAATGCCAGCCACGCGCGTAGCATACCGTTGGCCCTGCATGCGGCAAAGACGGCGTGCTCCGGATGGCAGCATCGGAAGCGCGTCATCGTCCTGGGCCTGTCAGCGCCATGCCAATCGGCCGCGCCGAGCGTGCGGAAAAGACGGCCACGAATCAACCCGCACGTTCCCGCTCCATGCGTGATGTGCGTAGAACCATCGTTTCCGGCGGCGCCGCGGCGTGACTCAATGACAGCAGTCCGCCCACCAGCAGGGTGATCGCGGCGCCGATCGGCACGTACCAGGGGAACGCGAGCGCGTTGCCGTCGATCCTGACCTCGAGCACGATAACCGCCATCGAGACCAGCGTGGCCATGAATGCGATTGCACCGTCGCGCTGGTTGGCACGCTTGATCCACAGTCCCAGCAGGAATGCGCCCAGCAGTGCGCCGTAGGTGTAGCCGGTGATGCTCAACCCCAGCACCACGACCGGATCGTCGGTGCGTGTAAACATCGACGCGAAGCCCACCAACGCGCCGCCCCAGACCAGCGTTGCGATCCGCGATACGCGCAGCATGGTCCGGTCGCTGTATTCGCGGCGCCGGAACAGGTGGACCAGGTCGGTGAGCGTCGAGTTCGACATCGAGTTGATGGCAGACGACAGCGAACCCATAGTTGCGCCGAGGATGCCGGCGATCAGCAGGCCCGAAACGCCGGGTGGCAGGTCCCGAATGATGAACTCGGGAAACAACTGGTCCGGCGTGGCAAGCCCGAGTTGCGCGGGTGTCCGGCCGCCCCAGTGCAGCCACAACAACGTCCCGACCATCGAGAACAGTGCGAATTGCAGGGTGACGACCACCGCGCTGCCGATCATCGCCTTGCGACCGTCGGCGAGCGTCTTGCAGGCAAGTATCCGTTGCACCATCAACTGGTCGGCGCCGTGCGAGGCCATCGTGAACACCGCGCCGCCGAAGATCGCGGCGACGAACGCGTACGGGCTGGTAAGGATGTGCGCATGGAAGTCGAACACCTCGAGTTTGCCGGCTGCGAACGCACTGCCGAGGCCGGACCACGGCGTACTTCCAAGCAGGATCGCGATGCTCAATATCGCGCCGCCGACGTACAGCAGCATCTGGATCGCATCGGTCCATACCACCGCTCGGATGCCGCCTGCATAGGTGTAGGCGACCGTGATGCCTGCCAACACCACGATGATCTCGAAATAGCTCGCCTGCACGCCCGTTCCTGCGAGCAGCAGCGCGATCGGGATCGCGGCCGCAAACAGCCGCACGCCCTCGGCAAGCAGCCGGGTTGCCAGGAATGTCACCGACGCGAGCCCCTGCAGCGTGGACCCGAAGCGCAGTCCCAGATATTGATAGGCGCTGACGAGATCTCCGCGGGCGTACAGCGGCAGCATCACGAACGCCACGAAGGTGCGCCCGATCATGTAGCCGATTCCGAGTTCGACGAAACCCCAGGCGCCGAGGTAGGCCACGCCGGGCACGCTGATCACCGTCAATGTCGAGGTTTCGGTGGCGACGACGGAGAAGCACACGACCCACCACGACAGGTTGCGTTCGCTGACGAAGTAGTCGTTGGCCGAGCGCTGCCGGCCGCTTATGCGCAATCCGATCGTGGCGATCACGACCAGGTACGCGACGATGACGAGCAGGTCGAGCGCGCGCATCAGACGGGCTTCATCGCGTGCGAGTCTGCATTCGTTGGGTGCGCCGACGATCGCGCGATCAGGTTCATGACGATCGAAAAATATCGGAAGTGGCGATGCCTGGCAAAGTTGCCGTCTTCCATCACATGGGCCTGATGCCCGCGATTTATCGGGGAATCGGTGGGCCAGTCACAACCTTTGGTTATGCGACGTGCCAATCTTTTCATTGGCAGCCTGACGGACCCGTGCTTAATCTCAAGGGCTACGGAGGGCGTGGCGATGTCTCATCCGAACACGCAGTTGGCAGTGCCGGGGGCTTCAGGCTTGGGGGATCACGGTCGTGGGACGACGTACGCACGGCGCGCTCTTGCGCTTGCCGTCTCCCGCCGGCATCCCGCGCGCTGGCCGGTATCTCCCGATGGCGGGAAGGCCGAACTTGAGCGCCCGCGCAGGCATGCTCGCGGGCGTGTGCGGCGCAGGTATTCAAGGGGCCGGCGCGGCCTGGTCGCGGATGGGGCCCACGCGAACGCGCCACGCGTTCGAAAGTTCGCTATTTGTTGAATGTTTCCGGGGATGCGTCGAGCAGCAAGAAAATCGCTGCCGGGGTGTCGTTGTGCAGGTTTCAAGGAGTGGGGTGCAAATCACATGAACAACAGCAGACTGTCGCGCAGGTTGCGTCGCAATGGCTTCATCCAGCGCAAGGCGCTGGCGCTGGCGATCGGCGGAACGATCGCACTCGCTTTCAGCGGCGGCGCGCTCGCGCAGGCCGTGAATGGCACCATCCAGGGCAGGGTGCCGGTCGCTCCCAACGAGGCGATCCAGATCACCGGTGGCGCCGGATTCAACCGCACCGTCACGGTCGGGCCATCCGGCCAATACTCGATCGCCCTGCCGGTCGGCACCTATACCGTGTCGTTGTTGCAGGACGGCAAAGTGGTGCAAAGCCAGACCAACGTGGCGCCGGTGGCCGCGGGTGCGGTGACGGTCAACTTCACGTCCACGACCGCCAACGTCCAGACCCTCAACACCGTGGATGTCAGGGCCACGGTCCCCACGATCGACGTGACCACCACCAACCAGGTCACGACGATTACGCAGCAGCAATTGCAGCAGTTGCCGTTGCAGCGCACGGCGGAGGACATCGCGATGCTGGCACCGGGCGTCCAGCCGGGCTCAGCGGTGCTGGTCGGCGGACCGCTGGGCACTCCGGCGGTGACGTTCGGCGGCGCTTCGACCGCCGAGAATTCGTACTTCATCGACGGCATGCTGTCGAGCGCGGTGCTCGACGACCAGGGCGGCATCGGGCTGCCGTACAACTCGATCGAGCAGCAACAGACTTTCATCTCGGGCTACGGCGCCAAGTACGGTCGATCGATCGGCGGCGTGATCAACCAGATCGGCAGGAGCGGATCGAACGAGTGGCACTTCGGTGTCCGCGCGCAGTGGTCGCCG
>DATFGL010000132.1:0-12005 GCA_035249465.1 Rhodanobacteraceae bacterium
CGGCAGCCCGACGTAACCCAGCCCGATCACGGCAAGGCGTATGGCTTCGGGGCGGGGCAGCGTAGCGGCGGTGGCCATGCGGATTCCTTCTGGGGAGGTGCGTGCCGGGCACGACGTCGAAAGCGCGTTATGCTGGCATGCGTCGCCTGAATTGCAAAGCAAGCAGGGCAATTCCAATCAAGGCGATCCCGATCCATTCAGGGTTGGACGGCTGTTCATGCAACAGGCCCCATGCGAACAGAACGCCGGCAACCGGCACCGCCAGACTGGTCAGTCCCGCCACGTTGGCCGACAGGCGATGTACCACCAACGCCCACAAGACCCAGCACACGCCCGACGACAGCAGGCCATTGTAAAGCAATGCGCCGACATACACGCCCGTCCACGCCACCGGGCGTTCGTGCGCGGCGAAAGCCAGCACGACCAGGCCGAGCGTCCCGATCAGCATCTGCCATGCGGTAAGGCGCAGCGGCGTCACGTCCGGATGTCGCTGGAACAGCTGCTTGCACAGCACCGTCGCGATCGCCCACGCCAAGCCGGCAAGCAGCGCCAGTGCGATGCTGTGCGGCGACCCCAGCGGCCGCCACGGCTCGATCACGCATACGAAACCCGTGGCAGCGATCACGATGCACAACCAGCGCGTCAGTCCCGGCTTTTCGTGCACCCACCACCACGCCAGCGGCACCACCCAGAACGGCATGGTGTAGGCGAGCAATGCGGTCTTGCCCGCGCCACCCGACACCAGCGCCCATTGCGCCAATGCCTGGAATGCCGTCGTCTGGGTCAGGCCGATCGCGATCGTCGGCAACCACGGCGTCGGTTTCAGCGAATTGCGGCGCCAGGCCAGAAGCGCGAACAACACCACGGTGCCGATCATGTAGCGCTGCGCGCTGAAGGTGAAAGGCCCGCTGTAATGCGTCGCGACCTTCATCACTGTCCAGTTGAGGCTCCACACGATGGTGAGGACCACCAACCCGATCCATGCTGCGCGTTCAGGGGCGTGGACGTTCGGCATGGCGCGAAAGCATTCGCTAAGGAAAGCCAAGGATAGTGCGGGACCGGTCCAAGCCAACGACATCGAGGGTTCCCCATGCAACGATCCGCGCTCACCGTATTGGCGATGTTGGTACCCGTTTGCGCGCTTGCGGCGGCAGGTGCCGGCGGATGGAAGGTCGAACAGCGTTACCCGCTGGGCGGCACGGGTGGTTGGGATTACCTGGCGCTGGACCAATCCGCGCAGCATCTTTACGTCAGCCGTTCGGATCGCGTGATCGTTCTGGATGCGCGCGACGGCAAACGCGTCGGCGAAATCGACGGCCTGTCCGGCGTGCACGGCATTGCACTCGCCGGCGACTTGCACAAGGGCTTCATCAGCAACGGCCGTGCGGATACCGTCACGGTGTTCGATCCGGCCACGTTGCGGGTCGAACAGACCGTCGACGTTGGCGCGAAGGATCCGGACGCCATCCTGTACGATCCGTTCTCGCAGCGCGTGTTCACGTTCAATGGCGACAGCAACGACGCCAGCGTGATCGACGCGAAGACCGGCAAGTTGCTGGGCCACGTCGCGCTGCCGGGACGTCCGGAGTTTGCGGTCAGCGATGGGCAAGGTCATGTGTTCGACAACATCGAGAGCAAGAACGAACTGGTCGAGATCGATCCGCGTGCGATGAAAGTGACGGCGGTCTGGCCGTTGGAGGATTGCGACTCCCCGTCCGGGCTCGCGATCGACGTTGCACATCATCGACTGTTCTCGGTGTGTCAGAGCAAGGTGATGGCGGTGACCGATTCCAGCAACGGCAAGGCCATCGCCAGCGTGCCCATCGGCGAAGGCCCGGATGCCGTGCGCTACGACGCGAAGCGCGGGCTGGTGTTCAGCTCCAACGGGCGCAGCGGCACGCTGACCGTGGCGCGCGAGGAAACGCCGGATCGCTACCAGGTGCTCGCGGACGTGCCGACGCAAAAGAGCGCGCGCACGATGGCGCTGGACGACGCCAGTGGCAAGGTGTTCCTGTCCGCGGCCGAATTCGGTGCGCGCCCGGCGCCGACCCCGACGCAACCGCATCCACGGCCAACGGTGAAACCGGGCAGCTTTGTCGTTCTGGTCGTCGGGCGTTGAAGCGAACGATGTGGTCCTGAATGACCAAGGTGTGATGTGGCGCACGCAATGTGGTGAACGGGATAAACATGAACTGAATCGGCGTTGGGGAGCCGTTTCCCGCGAACATTGATCGGCGCAAACTCTCGCGCACGGCGTTGTCGGGTTGCGTCGGCACCAACCCCGCTTCGCCGGGGTGCCCGGTTTTCATTTGCGCACATCCCCACCTTCTTGCGGAGGCTTCCAACCATGAACACCCGCAATCCCGTCCTGACCGCGCTCGCGGCGGGACTGCTCGCTGCAATGTCGGCAGCGGCGTTCGCTGGCAGCGGCAGCAGCAGCACCGAATCTGGCAAGCTCGCATCGACCTATGCGACCTTCGCGGGTTCGCGGACGAACTCGCAGGCACTGGTCGGCGGCCTGCGCAACGGAACCCCCATTACCTTGGAAACCGTGACGCCGCCGAGCAGCACCGGTGGCACCGGCACCACCACCGCCACGACCTTCCAGCCCGCCACCGGCAAACTCGGTTATGGCAACGTCAACATCGCGCTGGCGCTGGCCCGGGATGAGCTTGCCAAGGCCGGGATCACCGATCCAACCGCCACCGAGATCGAGTCGGTGTTGAACGGCGGTACGGTCGTGCTGGCCGACGGCAGCACGCAGAACTTGCAGGGTGTGCTGACGCTGCGCGCGCGGGGCGAAGGCTGGGGGAAGATCGCACATACCCTCGGTTTCAAGCTCGGCGACGTGGTGAGCGTGTCCAAGACCGATCACTCCCACGCAGGCGCCGACCACTCGCGACACGGCAACGACATGGCCATGGCGAACCGGCCGGTGCATCCCGCGCATCCCGATCATCCGCAACGGCCCGATGTCCCGCACCGGCCCGACATTCCGGATCACGCCGGCGGCCCGGGGCATTGATCGCCCATCCACGACACGACATCGCGGGCGCCCACTGGCGCCCGCTTTCTATCGCCACCAGGAAACCCAAATGAATTGCAAGAAATCGATCGCTCTCGTGATTCCACTGTTGCTGATGGGCATGTCCGTGCAGGTTGCGCGCGCCGATGATCCAGGCCACGTCACGGCAAGTGTCGGCGCCGATTACAGCGCCGGCAAATACGGCACGCCGTTCGAGACCGACATCTGGGATGTCCCGCTCAGCGTGGGCTATCAGGCCGACCGCTGGTCGGTGAAACTGACGGTGCCGTTCATCAGCATCAGCGGCGCGAACAACGTGATTCCCGGGATCGGTCGCGTGCTCAATCTGAATCCGCATGCGCGCGGCCACGGACTCGGTCTCGGTGTCGGGGTGGGCGGCACCGGCGCACCGACCGTGACGAGCGGTTCCGCCTCGGGGCTCGGTGACGTGGTCGCACAGGCGAGCTATGGATTGGTGCGCGACGACGCGGCGAATTTCGGACTGGACGTCACCGGCAAGATCAAGTTCGGCACCGCCGATGAAAACAAGGGACTGGGTACCGGCAAGAACGACTACGGCCTGGGCCTGGGTGGGTACAAGGGCTTTGGCGCGTGGACGCTGTTCGCCGACGCGGGTTACACCAAGTACGGCAGCTCCACCTACATTCCTTTGCATGGTGGCTGGAACGGGGACCTGGGCGCGGGCTACAAGCTCGACGGTGCCAACACGATCGGTGCGTACTACTACTACCGCGAGAAGATTTCCGACTCCGGTTACCAGCTGAGCGAGGGGACCGCATACTGGGACCACAAGTTCGGCGACAGTCTGCGCCTGCAAGCCTACGCGCTGGCGGGTTTCTCCAACGGCAGCCCGGATTGGGGCGCGGGTGCGAACGTCCGCTACTCGTTCTGACATTCGCGCGTACACGGTCGCGACGGGGCCCGTGTGGCCCCGTCGTTGTCGAGGCGGCGGTTGATGCGATGGCGCGACGCGGTCAGCGCCGCTCCGGCCGCTCGGCCAACTTGACGATTTCGAATGGCGTATCGCGCCCGCCGTAACGGGGCAGGAAGTTTTCCGGCGCGCCCCAAGCGTGCAACGTCACGATTTCCCAAGTGGCCGGGATGCTATCGCCGCGCCGGCGCGTTTCGTAGGCATCCAGCATCGCCCTGAAGCGTGCCTTGCCGGTGAGGCCGCGCGCGCGTTCGACGTCGGCGTTGGTGGCGCCCAGTCCTTTCAGGTCGGCGAGCAGTGCGGGCACGTCGGTGTAATCGAATGTGATGTGATCGGAATCGAGCACGGGATCCTTCAGCCCGGCAGCGAGCGCCGCGTCTCCGATGTCGTGCACGTCCAGGAACACGCCGACATGGGGCAGTTCCGGGTCGACGGTGGCCCAGGCCTCGCGAAGTTCCGTGAGCGTGTCGGGGCCAAGGCTGGATGCGACCATGAAACCGCCCGGTTTCAGCACCCGCGCGCACTCGGCCAGCAGCGGCCGTGGCGATTCACACCATTGCAGGCACAGGTTGGAATACACCACGTCCATGCTGCGGTCGGGAAACGGCAGGGCCTGACCTTCCGCGCATACGCGCGCGAAGGGCCGGAACCAGCCGCGGTTCCGGCGGGCTTCACGCAACACCGGCAGTGATGCGTCCACCGCGAAGACTTCGGCATCGCGCCAGCGCTTCTTCAGCAATGCGGTGCCGCGCGCGGTGCCGCAGCCGACATCGAGCACGTGCCGTGGCTTGCCGTCGTAATAATCGAGGCTGTCGAACAGGCGCGATTCGACTTCGCGCTGCAATGCGTCGTGGCGTTCGTAGGTCGACGCGGCGCGCGCAAACGCGCGGCGCACCTGAAGCGGGTCGAGATGCTTGCCGGTCATGTCGCAACGCCCGCGAGCAGCGGAGCGAGTGCGGCGACCACTTCCGTGGTGTGGCCGATGAACGGTGCATGGCCGCCGCCGGCGACGCATGTGAACGCGCCGCCGCATTGCGCGGCGCTCCATTGCATCGCCTGCCACGGGATCATGCGATCGCGGCGGCCCGCGATCCACGCACTGGGTTGCGCGAGTTCGTGCACGCGTGCACGCACGTCGCTGTGTTCCAGTACGTCAAGTCCTTCGACCAGTGCACGTACTACGGGTGGGTGCCCGTTGAAGGTGTCTGCGCGCAGTTTGCGCAGGTCGGATTGCGCGCAATCGCTGCCCAGCGCTTCCAGCGCCATGAAACGTTCCAGCGTACCTTCGTAATCGGTTTCAAGGTCGCGCGCGAAATTCTGCAGGATCTCCGGCGATACGGCGTACTGCCAGTCGCCACTGCGCACGAAGCGCGGCGAGGCGCACAGCATCGCCAGGCATTGCACCTGCTGCGGAAAATCCAGCGCGGCTTGCAAGGCGTACAGGCCACCCAGCGACCAGCCGAGCCAGATTGCGGGGGGCACGCGGTCAGCGATCGCGCGCGCGCACTCGGCGGGTTGCAGCGAGATGCCGCAGTCACGCGAACGCCCGTGCCCCGGCAGGTCGACCACGTGCAGCGTGCAGCGGTTGTGCAGCGCTTCGACCAGCGGCGCAAACACGCCGCCATGCATGGCCCAGCCGTGCAGCAGCACGACATGCGTGTCGCTGGTGCCTTCGGTGTGGATGAAAAGTTCGGACATGAGCCTGCGATTTTAGGTGATCGCGCGGCGTGGCAGTTGCGCCAGTGCGCCGAGCAGTCGATCGACGTCAGCCTGTTCATGCGCCGCCGAAAGCGTGACACGCAACCGTGCCTTGCCGGCCGGCACCGTGGGCGGACGGATTGCCTTGACGAGGAAGCCCACGTCCTCAAGCGCGCGCGAAGCAGCCACGGCATGTTCCGTGTCGCCGAGCACGATCGGCTGGATCGCGGTTGCGGAATCCATCAGCGGCAGCCCGAGCTGCGCGACGCCTTCGCGGAATCGTGCGATCAGCGCGCATAATTTGTCGCGCCGCCAATCTTCTTCGCGGGCGATGCGCACCGCTTCGCACGCAGCTGCGGCCAGCGCCGGTGGCATCGCGGTGGTATAGACGAACGTGCGCGCAAATTGGGTCAATCCTTCGATCAACGAGCGGCTGCCGGCGACGAATGCGCCCATGCACCCGAGCGACTTGCCAAGCGTTGCCATCAGCACCGGAACATCTTCCTGCGACAAGCCGGCCGCGTTCACGCTGCCGGCGCCGTGCCTGCCGAGTACGCCCAGGCCGTGTGCATCGTCCACCATCAGTGTCGCACCTTCGCGCCCGCACAACGACGCCAGTTCGCGCAAGGGTGCGACATCGCCATCCATGCTGAATACGCCATCGGTGGCGAGGAGCGCGGATTTTTCCACGGCGTTTGCGAGTTGCCGCGCGGCGCCTTTGGCATCAGCGTGCGGATAGCGTTTCAACGCAGCGCCGGCGAGTTGCGCCGCGTCCAGCAGGCTTGCGTGGTTGAGCCTGTCCTGTACGGACACACTGTCGCGATCGAGCAGTGTCTGCATCGCGCCGAGATTCGCCAGCCAGCCGGAAGAGAACAACAGCGCGGCTTCGCGGCCGGTCCATTCGCACAAGGCGTTTTCAAGTTGCGCATGTTCACGGCGATGGCCGCAGACCAGGTGCGCTGCGCCGCTGCCGACGCCGCATTCATTCGCGGCGTTCTGAAGGGCCCCGATGATGCGCGGATCCTGCGCGAGGCCGAGGTAGTCATTGCTGCAGAAGTTCAACAGTTCGCGCCCGTCGATGCGCACGCGAACACCGCGCGTTCCATCGAGCGTGCGCGCTTGACGCAGCAAACCGGCACGTTTGCGTTCCGCCACGCGCTCGGCCAGCGATGGCAGCAGATCAGGACGCACGGTTCAGGCAACGCGAGGGCACGATTCCAGGATGTCGGCGTGCGCGCTATCGGCCTCGTGCGCGCCGGCCTCGACTTGCATCGCGTGGAGGTCCAGGCGGCGGAACAACGCATGGTCGTGCTCGACGTCGGGATTGCCGGTGGTCAGCAGTTTCTCGCCCATGAAGATCGAACCCGCGCCCGCGAAAAAACATAGCGCCTGCATTTCGTCGCTCATCTGCTGGCGGCCGGCCGACAGCCGCACGACCGATTTCGGCATCACGATGCGCGCGACCCCGATCGTGCGGACGAATTCGAATGGGTCGATTTCTTGTGCATCGGCCAGCGGCGTGCCGGGCACCGGCACCAATCGGTTGATCGGCACAGACTGCGGGTGCTCGGGCAGGTTGGCCAGCGCCTGCAAAAGTCCGGCGCGCTGCGCGCGAGTCTCGCCCATCCCGACGATGCCGCCGCAGCAGGTTTTCAATCCGGCCGCGCGGATGTCTTCCAGCGTGTCGAGGCGATCCCCGAATTCGCGGGTGTGGATGATCTCGCCGTAATAGTCGGGCGAGGTATCGATGTTGTGGTTGTAGTAGTCGAGTCCCGCATCTTTCAGCGCCTGCGCGTGGCCTTCGCCGAGCAGGCCCAGCGTCGCGCAAGTCTCCATACCCAGTGCTTTCACTTCGCGGATCATCGCGGCGACTTTCGGGATGTCGCGATCCCTGGGGCCGCGCCACGCAGCCCCCATGCAGAAGCGCGAGGCGCCGGCGGCTTGGGCGGCGCGCGCTCTCTCCAGCACTTCGTCCACATCCAACAGCTTCTGCGCTTCGACGCCGGTCTGGTAGCGCTGCGCCTGCGGGCAATACGCGCAATCCTCGGGGCAGCCGCCGGTCTTGATCGACAGCAGTGTCGAAACCTGTACCGCATTGGGATCGTGGTTGGCCGCGTGCACCGCATGCGCGCGCGACAACAAACCCGTGAAGGGCAGATCGAACAGCGATTCGATCTCGGCCAGTTTCCAGTCGTGCCTGACCGGCGTATCGGGATTCATTCCGTCCATCGCGGCAGCTCCGCTTTATAGTGGCAACGGGCAAGGGGCCCGAAAGCGCCTTCGTCATTCCGGGCAAGCCCGTCTGGCGGGCGCCTTCGCCGGCATGACGAGATCGCGAAGTGTCGAAGGGGATAGGGATGTCTGTCAACTTCAATACAACAAATTTGGTTGACGGTGCGCTGGAAGCGCTGCTGCCTTCGCACTGCCTGTTGTGCGGCGCGCGTGGACAGGGTGCCTTGAGCCTGTGCGCTGCTTGCGAAGCCGATCTGCCGTGCAACACGACCCGTTGCGCGCGGTGTGCGTTGCCGCTGGAATCGTCGACACCGCTTTGCGGCCGCTGCATCAGGCGCGCACCGCCGTGGGAGGCGGCGTGGGTGCCGTTCCGTTACGAGTGGCCGTTGGCGCAACTGGAATCGCGCTTCAAGTTCGGCGGCGATCTCGCGGCCGGGCGTACGCTGTCGTTGCTCTGGAGCGCATCACAAGCACCTCATGATCTGCCCGACGCGATCGTGCCGGTGCCGCTGCACCGGGCGCGGTTGCGCCGGCGCGGCTACAACCAGGCGCTGGAACTGGCGAAACCGCTGGCGAAGCACCTTGGGGTTTCATTGTTGTGCGAAGCGCTGCGTCGGATCCGAGCCACCAACGCGCAAACCGAATTGACCGCGGTGCAACGCCGCCGCAATGTGCGTGGCGCATTCGTCGCGAGTCTCGATGGAAAGACACCCGAGCACGTCGCGGTGCTGGACGACGTCTTCACCACCGGTGCGACCCTGACCGAATGCGCGCGCGTATTGAAACGTGCGGGTGTGCGGCGCGTGGACGTTTGGGCATTGGCGCGGGCGCCCACGCGCCTGTAGGAGCGGCGGAAGGCGCGACCACGGAGCACCTGGCCATGGGCGGCATTTCAAGAATGCGCGAGGCGCGATCTCTACGGATCGGGCCTTCCGACCCTCCTACCTGATCGCCAGCGCCACCACCATCCCCAGCCACACGACCCCGCCGACCCAGTTGTTGTTGCGGAATGCGGCGAAGCACGCGTCGCGCTGGCGCCAGCGCATGTTCCACAGTTGCCATGCGAACAACAGCAACGCAATCGCAAGCCCGACGAGGAAGGGCCACTCCAGCTGCGCGCGCTGTCCGACCAGCAGCAGCGTGAACAGCATCGTTGCCATCAATATCCCGAGTATCGGAAGGTCGGCCTCGCCGAACAGGATCGCGGTGGACTTGGCGCCCGCACGGATGTCGTCGTCGCGGTCGACCATCGCGTATTCGGTGTCGTAGATGGTCGAGAACAACACGTTGCCGAGGAACAGCAGCCAGGCGACCGGCGGCACGCCGTTGGTGATCGCGGCGAACGCCATTGGAATGCCCCAGCCGAACGCGGCGCCCAGCACCACTTGCGGCAGTTGCGTGTAGCGCTTGGAGAACGGATACAGCGCCGCCAGCGCGGCGCCGGCGAACGACAGGTAAATCGTCAGCCGGTTGGTGAACGCAAGCACCAGCACGAATCCGAGCAGACACAGGCCCACGAATACCAGCACGGCTTCGCGTGGCTTCACGCGTCCGGCTGCGAGCGGGCGGCCCGCGGTGCGTTGCACTTGCGGATCGAGGTTGCGATCGGCGAAATCGTTCATCGCGCACCCGGCCGCGCGCATCACGAACACGCCGACCGTGAACACGATCAGGAATTTCCATGGCGGGAAACCGTCCGCCGCCAGCCACAGCGCCCACCAGGTCGGCCACAGCAACAGCAGCGCGCCGATCGGGCGGTCCATCCGCACCAGTACCAGCAGGTCGCGCGTCTTGGCCCGCCAGCCGGCGGGCAGCGCGCGCAACAGGAATTCGATGGTGCGGGTCGAGCGCGCCGACGCATCCGCTGGCCGCGAAGTGTCTGGCCCGCTCGCCGGCTGCAGTTCCGGCGCGCGCAAGTCGAGCAACGGCAGCTCGGTTTGCTCGACCGGCTTCGCGGTGCCCGTTTGTTTGCGATTGGCGGTGCGTTTGCGGGACATGCCGGGTGGTGTGCGTGCGTAGTGGTTCGCGACGAAGATACCAGCCGTTGGCGGGTGGTTTCGTGACAAGCCGACGGGCGTGGCGAATCCCGATTGTCGCGCAGCCCGCGGCCGGCTCCAACCCGGGACCATCGGCACAGCCGCGACGGCGCCGGCGCGGTTATGCTCGCCCGATTCCGGGGCCTGCCAGGGTGTTGAAAGACACCCTGGCAGTGCGGGTCAAGGACGACCCGCCGCGGATCGAACCCTGCAAGCGTTTGATCCACGAAGCCGAGTCCGGACTCGTGCCGGACTCGGCGTGTTGAAAAAGTCCAGGAAGGTACCTTTTCGACGATTGCATCGGGGCAGACATGATGAGCCTGATCCAGCAACTCACCCGCCACAAGACGGTCGAACAGTTGCAAACCGAGGCCGGCAGCCGCAGCGAGTTCCACCGGGTGCTCGGTGTGTGGCAACTCACTGCGATCGGCATCGGCGCGATCATCGGCGTCGGCATCTTCGTGCTGGCCGGGCAGCAGGCCGCGGTGAACGCCGGTCCCGCGGTGATCGTCAGCTTCATCGTGGCCGGCATCGGCAGTGCCTGTGCGGCGCTGGCCTACGCCGAGTTCTCGGGAATGATCCCGGTCACCGGCAGCGCCTACACCTACGGCTACGCGGTGCTGGGCGAACTGTTCGCCTGGATCATCGGCTGGGATTTGATCCTGGAATACGCGCTGATCGTCGCAGTGGTGGCGATCGGATGGTCGGGTTACGTGCAGGCATTGCTGGTGCAATTGTTCGGCGTGCACCTGCCGGTATGGCTGCAGGGCGCGTACGATCCCGCGAATCCGGGTTCGGGCAAGGTGTTCGACGTGGTGGCCGCGGCGATCTCGCTGGTGATCGCGTGGATGCTGACCATCAGGACGGAGTGGGGCGCGCGCGCCAACACCGTGATCGTGGTGATCAAGGTGATCGGCGTGCTGTTGGTGATCGCGGTTGGCGCGTTCTACGTGAACCCCGCCAACTGGCACCCGTTCGTGCCGCCGCTGGCGCACGCTGCGGACGGCGCCTCGCGTTTCGGCTGGGCCGGCGTGCTGGCGGCGTCCAGCATCGTGTTCTTCGCCTGCTTCGGCTACGACACCCTGACCACCGCCGCCGAGGAAGCGAAGAATCCGCAGCGCGACCTGCCGCGCGCGGTGCTGCTGTCGCTGGCGATTTCGATGGCGCTGTACATCGCGGTGTCGCTGGTGCTGACCGGAATGGTGCCGTATCCGCAGTTGAACTCGGCGGCGCCGGTGGATGCGGCATTCAAGGCGCTGGGCCTGGATTGGGTGCGCGGCATCATCAACGTCGCCGCGGTCGCCGGGCTGACCAGCGTGCTGTTCGCGTTCATGCTGGGCGCAGCGCGCATCTGGTTCGCGCTGTCGCGCGACGGCCTGTTGCCGGGCTGGTTCGCGCATGTGCACCCGCGCCACGGCACGCCGCATCGCCCGACCGTGATCCTTGGCGTGTTCAGTGCGCTGGTCGCGGGCTTCCTGCCGATCGGTGAAGTCGCGGAACTGGTCAACATCGGGACGCTGTCCGCGTTCATCGTGATCTGCCTGTCGGTGCTGATCCTGCGCGTGCGCCGGCCGGACGTGCGGCGCGGCTTCCGTTCGCCCGTGTTGTGGCTTGTGGCGCCGGTCGGGATGCTGTTCTCGCTGTTCCTGATCATCGGCTGGCCGTGGGTGACCGACGGCCAGTTCCACATGATCGGCGGCCTGGCGCGGGTCACCATCGAACGCTTCGTCGTCTGGATGGTGATCGGGCTGGTCGTGTATTTCGGCTACGGCATCAGGCACAGCGCGTTGGCGCGGAGTGATTGAACAATCTCCAGCGCGTCGCGCGTTCAGCGAGCGCTTGTATTGGCGATGGCACGGCACCACTTGGAATGCACACGCCGCCGCGACGTTCTGGCAGCGTCGTGGTGTTGATCATTCCACGAGGCGCACAATGTCATGATTGATTTGTACTACTGGCCGACACCGAATGGCCACAAGATCACGCTGTTCCTGGAAGAAGCCGGGCTGCCCTACACCATCAAGCCCGTGGATATCGGCAAGGGCGACCAGTTCAAGCCCGA
>DATFGL010000133.1:0-2304 GCA_035249465.1 Rhodanobacteraceae bacterium
TCCCCGCGTTTCGGAAGCGCGCGGCGGTTTGCCGGCCTACCCGGCGCTGGTCGACCTGGGTGCGGCGGTGGCGCTGCGGGTGTTCGAAACCCGCGGCGAGGCGGACGCGGCGCACCGTGGAGGCGTCGAGCGTCTGTTGCGGCTTTCACTGGCCACGGAATTCAAGCGCGCGCAGAAACAACTGCCGCTGAAGCCGAAGCTTGCGGTTGCCTTCGCGCCGCACGGACGCGCGGACACGCTCCGCGAGGACATCGTGGAGGGTGCGTTCGCGGATGTACTGCGCGAACACGGGCTCGGCGTGCGCGACCGGGAGTCCTGGAAGGCGTTGCGCGATGCCGTGTCGCGCGCGCTGTTCGGTGAAGCGACGGAACGCCTGAAGCTGGCCGAACCCATCCTCGCCGCATTGGCCGAACTGCAGCCGTGGCTCAAGCCCGCGATCAAGGGACAGGCCGCAGCGAGCTATGCGGACCTGCGCGGCCAGCTTGACGCGCTGCTTGCACAGGGCGTCCTGCGCGAGCTGCCGCGCGCGCGGCTGGCGCACCTGCCGCGTTACCTCAAGGCCATGCGCCTGCGCGCCGAAAAGCTGCGCAGCGATCCCGCGCGCGATCATTCCCGCATGCAGCAAGTGTTGCCCTATTGGCGCGCGGTGCTGGACGAGCGCGCATCGGGCGAGGATTCCGAGGCGCTGGAAACCCTGCGCTGGCTGGTCGAGGAATGGCGCGTATCCGTGTTCGCGCAGGAACTCAAGACCGCCGAGCCGGTTTCCGGCAAGCGCATGGCGCAGGCGTTGCGCGCCATTGAAACCCGACGCTGAGCCAGGCGGCGCGAACCCGCGCAGCGGCTGTGCGTCTGGTTGACCGAATTGCCGGGCGCTACCATGTTTCGGCATGCCGCCGGCTTTCAGCGGATGTGACCCTTGCTAGAATCGCCGAATGCCGATTACGCGATCGAAGCACTAGTCCGATGCCATGGCTGCGCCAATTGCCGCGCTGGGCCTGGTTTGGCACCGGAGTGCTGGCATTCATCGCGGGCCTCGTCAACGCGGTCGGTTACCTCGGTTTTCGGCACGAGTCCGTCAGCAACATGACCGGAAACACCAGCTTGCTTGGCGTTGCGCTGGGCAAAGCCGACGGTGGCGAGGCGGCGCACTGGGCATTCGCCATCGCGGCCTTCGTGCTCGGCACCATGCTGAGCGCCATGATCGTGCAGCAGAGCACGCTGAAGCTTGGACGTCGCTACGGTGTGGCGCTGATGCTGGAGTCGTCGCTGCTTTTTGCCGCCGTTCCGTTCCTCGATGCATCCAGTTCAATCGGACTCTATCTGGCCTCGATCGCCATGGGCCTCCAGAACGGCATGGTCAGCGCCTATAGCGGCGCATTGATTCGAACGACGCACGTGACCGGCATCCTCACCGATTTGGGCATCTATCTTGGCCACATGCTGCGCCGGTTGCCGGTGGACAGGTTGCGATTGCGCGTCTGCCTGGTGGTGGCAGCGACGTTCGTGCTTGGCAGCATGGCCGGAGCACTGATATTTGAACGCTTGCAGGAGCACGCGGTGCTGATACCCGCGGTGCTCACCGGGACTTGCGGTCTGATTTACGGCGTGTATCGCCAGTACTCGCTGACCGAAGCGAACTCGGCGGATTAACCGCAGTTGTCCGGGTCGTATCCGTGCCGCCCAGCGCTCGAGACAAGCGGCGCAACCCGCGCGGCGGGCGAACGTCCGCCGGACCGGGATGTCAGGCATCCGCGCACCGGCGCAGCTGCTCCAACGCCTCGGATTTCGTGAGCTTGCTGGCCGCCACCCTGGTTTCCTCCGGAATCCAGCCCGGGTAGGCGGTTTCATGCGTGACGTGCTTGCCCGACACGGTATGTTCTTCCCGGAGCTTGGCCAGTTGCTTTGGCTTGAAGTGCGCAGCGGCACGGACGAGCGCAGGCCACAGGCGGCGATGTACGTACGTGACTTTGCCGCCACACAGCCTGCACACCAGCACGTCGTCCGATTCCGCCACGCCTCGGAGGATGCGGAAAATCTCCTTGCCCTTTGGGTGGCCCCACCAACTGCCGCGGACGGGTTCGCCCGCGATGGCATCCGCGAGCCGCGCGAAGGGCCCTTTGGCCGACGCCAGAACGATGCCGTGGGTTTTCACAAAAGCCATGGCCTCGTCGTGATCCATTCGCCTTCTCCGGTGCCTGACGCATCGGTCAACCGTGTCGGTTCCCGAAGCGATCAAGCCGATGACAACTCCGGCCCAACCTGGCCGCTTGACTGTGTGGCTTCGCTTCGGCGGATTTCATCATG
>DATFGL010000134.1:0-2746 GCA_035249465.1 Rhodanobacteraceae bacterium
TCGCGGCTCATCTCTCGGGCGACGCATTGCGCCTCCGCAGGAGTTGGCACCGTGCGGAACCTTGCGGTTCCGCGGGTTGCCCCGGCTTCCAAGGGCCTGTCCCTCAGCCGGTCTCGATGAGCTGGGGCCGCACTCTAGCGATGCGGGCATGGCGTGTCAACAATTATTTGGACGTCTAGACGTCCATATGCATAATCATCGGCTGGCGGCATGCACGCGCCCGTCCCGCGTGGTTGCCTGCAATACGGCCGGATCATGTTGCGCATTCACCGCGTTGACCGCGCCCGCGGAACGCGGCCATCATGCCCACGGGGACGCGTGCATTGACTCCCGCCAGTCACACCGGTTCGCAGGCGCACCGCATGCGATGGCGACGCCCTCGCGTCGAAGCCTGAACCGGCCTGTCGCGAAACGACTGTCGATAATGCATCCCGCCAATCGTCGTCAAACCGAACCTTCCGCAAAACCAGGGAGACGCCCCGATGAGACTCTACTGGTCAGACGTGCTTTCGCCGCGCAAGGCCTGCGCGGTCGCCAAGTACCTGCAATCGCCGGTCGAGTGCGCCTATCTCGACCTGGCACGCGGGGAACACAAGACACCCGGATACCTGGCGCTCAATCCCAACGGCAAGGTGCCGACGCTGGTGGACGGCACACGCACGCTCTGGGAAGCCGACGCGATCATGTGCCATCTCGCGGCACGCGCGGACTCCGGTCTGTGGCCGCAAGACGATCGCCAGATCGAGGTGATCCGCTGGTTGAGCTGGGATCTTGCGCACTTCTACCGCAGCGGCGGCACGTTGTACTTCGAATACATCATCAAGCAGCGTTTCGGCCTCGGGAGCGTCGATCCGGTCGAAGTGAAGCAGGCGACGGACGAGTGGCGACGTTTGGCCTCGGTACTCGACGGCCACCTGCGCGACCGCCACTGGCTGGTGGGCGGCGGCATCACCATCGCCGATTTCGCGGTCGCCGCAACCCTGCCCTATGCCCAACGCGCGCATATCCCGCTGGACGAATTCCCGAACGTGCGCCGCTGGCACGACCGGCTCAACGAACTCGATGCCTGGCGCGATCCGTTCCCCGCACTCGCCACGGCGGCCTGAACGTGCGTCGCAAGCGCATGTCGATTTTCCTTCATTCCGTTCGTCGCCCAGTGGGGCGCGGAGCGGAGCACCGCCACGACCGCTCGAGCCCATTCCCCTTCTTCTTCGAGGACTTGCGCCATGCAGCTCACCAGCTATCTGTTCTTCGACAACCAGGCCGCGAAGGCCTTCGATTTCTACGCCAAATGCCTCGGCGGCAAAGTCTCGATGAAGGTGACCTTCGGCGAAATGCCGGGCAGTGAACGGATGCCGGCGGAAATGCGCAGCCTGATCGCCCACGTGCGCCTCGATGTCGGCGATGCCCAGTTGATGGCGTCCGACTGGTGCCCTCCCGATGGCGAACCGTACCCCGGCATCCACGGGAACCGGGTGTGCCTCACCGTCGAGGACCCCAACGAAGCCGAACGCCTGTTCGCCGCGTTGAGCGAAGGCGGCAAGGTGGACATGCCGATTGCGGAAACCTCCTGGGCGCTGCGTTTCGGGATGTTCGCCGACCGCTACGGCGCGAACTGGATGGTCAATTGCAACCGGCCCCAATAGACGCGAGGTGTGTCGACATGAAAGCCCTTCCGCATGTCGTATCGCAAAGTGAATGGCAGGCCGCGCAGGCAGGGATGCTTGCGAAGGAAAAACAAGCCACCCGCGCACGCGACGCGCTGGCGGCCGAACGCCGCCGCCAGCCGATGGTCCGCATCGACAGGGATTACGTGTTCGCAGGCCCGCATGGCCACGCGTATCTTGGCGACCTGTTCGAAGGCCGGCGCCAGTTGCTGCTGTATCACTTCATGTTCGCGCCGGGCGTGCACGGTTGGCCGGACGCCGGTTGTCCGGGCTGCTCGATGTTCGTCGATTACCTGTGTCACCCTGCCCACCTGCACGCGCGTGATACGTCACTGGTGCTGGTGTCGCGCGCACCGCTCGCGAACATCGAGCGCTATCGCAACCGGATGGGCTGGGAGCGCCCGTGGTATTCCTCGGACGGCAGCGACTTCAACCGCGACATGGGCGTGACGATCGACCAGGGCGAGTCGCCGGGCTTGAGTGTGTTCCTGCGCGACGGCGACGACGTCTATCGCACGTATTTCGTCACCGCACGCGGGCTCGAAACGGTCGGCACGGTGTGGTCGCTGCTCGACCTGACGCCATTCGGCCGCCAGGAAACCTGGGAAGACTCCCCGAAAGGCTGGCCGCAAACCGAGCCGTACCAATGGTGGCGCCTGCACGACGAATACGGCAAGAACCATGCGGGCCATTGAAGCGGGGGTCGGCGCGAACGCGCCGGCCGTGTTCGAACGCGCCGCATTTGGCATCGACGCCGGGTAATTCGGCGTGGACATGAAAGCGAACCTGCAGATCCTGAGTGCGGCGCCGAGGGACAAGCAAGCGCCGGCATCCGTGCGGTCACCCCGGTTTGGCGTTACCCTCAAGCCCTTTGGCCAATCCGGGAGCACCTCCATGTCCGCGCATCGCACCTTTCTGGCTGCCAGCCTGATGCTGGCCCTCGGTTGCTCTTCGCTGGCCTTCGCTGAAACCACCGCGCAGGCGATGCCGGAAACCATGGACATGCTGCGCCACGCGATCGCCACGCAAACGGTGGAAGGCAAGAACCAGGTTCCCGTCTTCGCGCAATACCTCGCGGG
>DATFGL010000135.1:0-3115 GCA_035249465.1 Rhodanobacteraceae bacterium
GCGGCGATCGGGGATGATCGCACGAGCATGGTAAATTGCGCGGATGGACCGGTCACCGACGACGCCCGGCATCGTGGAATGGCTGCACCCGGCCGGCGGCGAAGGCGTGCTGCGTTTTACCGGCGACTGGACGCTCCCGCATTTCGCCGCGCTCGAGGCCCAACTCGACGCGCTGAAATCCGGCCTGCCGGAATGTCCCGACGTCGATTTCAATGATGTCGGACGGGTCGACACCTCCGGCGCCGGCCTGATTGCCGTCGCGCTGGGTCCCAAGGCCTTGCAATGGCTGGCCGAACACGACCGCGACGTGCCGCAGGAACTGCGCGGCCTGCTCGACACCGTCAGCGAGGCGGTCGCGGAAATCTATGCACACCGGCCGCCGCCGCCACGCAACTTCGGCTTCGTGGACACGCTGGGTGACATCGGCGACACCGTCGTGCATGTCGGGCACCTCGGCGCCAAACTGCTGGCGTTCATCGGCATGACGCTGGAAACGCAGGCGCGCGTCCTGCTTCGCCCCAGGCGCTGGCGCGTCACCTCGCTGGTCGCGCACATGGAGCAGACCGGCCTGCACGCGGTGCCGATCGTGGTGCTGCTGTCGTTCCTGATCGGCGCGGTGATCGCG
This sequence comes from Rhodanobacteraceae bacterium, assembly GCA_035249465.1. Classification (GTDB taxonomy): domain Bacteria; phylum Pseudomonadota; class Gammaproteobacteria; order Xanthomonadales; family Rhodanobacteraceae; genus 66-474. Next base: position 626 of record DATFGL010000135.1, read on the forward strand.
TTCCTCGGCGCCACCGCGTTGCAGCGTTACGGCGCGACCGTGTTCACTGTGGACCTGGTTTCCTACGCCTTCCTGCGCGAACTCGGCGTGCTGCTGACCGCGATCATCCTGGCCGGGCGCACCGCCAGCGCGTTTACCGCACAGATCGGCTCGATGAAGGTCGGCGAGGAAATCGACGCGATGCGCACCATGGGCCTCGATCCGATGGAGCTGCTGGTGCTGCCGCGGGTGCTGGCGCTGATGATCGTGACGCCGCTGCTGACGTTCCTCGCCGTCATGGCCGGCGTGGTCGGCGGCGCGCTGGTGTGCTGGTTCGCGCTCAACATCACGCCGACCATGTTCATCTCGGTGTTCCAGACCGACACGCCGCTGCGCTACCTGTGGCTGGGCCTGGCCAAGGCACCGATCTTCGCGTTCCTGATCGCGGTGATCGGTTGCCTCGAAGGTTTCAAGGTGCAGGGCAGCGCGCAGTCGGTGGGCGAGCGCACCACTTCCAGCGTGGTGCAATCGATCTTCCTGGTGATCGTGGTGGACGCCATCGCCGCGCTGTTCTTCATGGAGATGAAGTGGTGAACGCCACCGCGCCGCGCGAAACCGTCGTCGAGGTGCGCGGCCTGCGCAGCCAGTTCGGCGAACAGGTCGTGCACGAAAACCTGGACCTCGACGTTTACCGCGGCGAAATCCTGGGCGTGGTGGGCGGTTCGGGCACCGGCAAGTCGGTGCTGCTGCGAACCATCCTCGGCCTGCGCCGGCCCGACGCCGGGAGCGTGCGCCTGTTCGGCGAAAACCTGCACGACCTGCCGGAATACCGGCGGGTCGCGATCGAAAGCCGCTGCGGGGTGTTGTTCCAGAACGGCGCGCTGTTCTCCTCGCTGACGGTGAGCGAGAACGTGCGGGTGCCGCTGATGGAACACACAAGCCTGACGCTGCACGACGCGCTGCGCGTGGCGGCGCTGAAGATCGCGCTGGCGGACCTGACCCCCGACGCGCGCCACAAATATCCCTCCGAACTTTCCGGCGGCATGGTCAAGCGTGCGGGGCTGGCGCGCGCGCTGGCGCTGGACCCGGACATCGTGTTCCTCGACGAACCGACCTCCGGACTCGATCCCATCGCGGCGGCTTCGTTCGACCAGCTGATCCGCACCCTGCGCGACGCGCTGGGCCTGACCGTATTCATGATCACCCACGATCTCGATTCCCTGCACGCCATCTGCGACCGCGTCGCCGTGCTCGCGCACAAGCGCGTGATCGTGGCCGATTCGCTGGACAAGGTGGAAAGCTTCGACGACCCCTGGATACGCGATTATTTCCACGGGCCACGCGGACGGGCAGCGGAAGCCATCCACGCAATCGCATAAATGGTGACGATATGGAAACCAAGGCTCATCACGTCCTGATCGGCGCCTTCACCCTGGTGGTGGTGGCGCTGGTGCTGCTGTTCGCGCTGTGGCTGGGCAAGACCAGCCTCAACCGGCAATACAACTATTACGACATCGTATTCACCGAATCGGTAACCGGCCTGTCCAAGGGCAGCCCGGTGCAATACAACGGCATCCAGATCGGCGAGGTCAGCCAGTTGAAGCTGGACCCGCGGGATCCGCGCAAGGTGCTGGCGCGCATCCAGGTGGCCGCCGACACGCCGATCAAGGTGGATACGCGCGCCAAGCTGGGCCTGCTGGGACTGACCGGCGTCGCTTTCGTGCAACTCACGGGCGGCGCGCCGGCCAGCCAGCCGTTGATGCCGACGCCCGACAATCCCGTGCCGGAGATCAAGTCCGAAACCTCGGCGCTCAGCGCGCTGCTCGCCTCGGGCAGCGACGTGGTGACATCGCTCAACGGCATCCTCGACCGCCTGAGCCAGATCATGTCGCAACAGAACGTCGCCCGCATCAACAACACGCTGGAAAACATCGATCGGACCACCAGCGCGCTGGCTTCCGAACGTGACGGCCTGCGCGAGCTCATCAAGGAGGCGGCGGCTGCCTCGAAGGAACTCAACCAGACACTCGCGGGCGCCAACAAGCTGGTCAATGGGCCCGGCCGCGAAACGCTGGATCGCGCGGCGGCCGCGATGGCATCGCTGCAGCAGACCACGCAAACCCTCAACAAGCTGCTCGAAGACAACCAGGGTTCGCTGCAATCCGGATTGCGCGGCGTGGACCAGATCGGGCCGGCACTGCGCGAACTGCATTCGACCCTGCGCGACATCCACCAGCTGACCAGCAAGTTGCAAGCCAATCCTGCGGGCTACCTGTTCGGTCGCGAGCAGCCTTCCGAATTCACGCCCAAACACTAGGGTTCTTTCAAGCGGTTGCGCCGTCGTTCCAAGCTCACCCCCCTTGAGCCAAGGGGGCAGAAACCATGCAATGGTTTCGGGGGTTGTGGATGTATGACAATGCAGGCAGGATCAAAGGCTTGACAAATCCAATCAGAATTTCCCCGAAGGAGACCAACATGACCGTGTCCAAGTTCGTCTCCTCTGCGCGTCTG
>DATFGL010000136.1:0-4338 GCA_035249465.1 Rhodanobacteraceae bacterium
GCGCGCCGAGGGTGGCGTGCTCGCGCGCGGAACGCTGCTGGTCACGGATCGGCAGGCTTGACGCGGCGATGGCAACAGGGGAAGGGAAACATGCAAGAGCGGAATCGATGAACGCGCGAATCGTGCAAGAACAAGAAGAAACCGGCGCGCAGGCGGGAAACCGGCACTGGTTGAGCCGTCCGGAGGCCGGGGGCTGGTTCGCGATCTGGTTGATCCGGTTCATCGGGCTGCATTTCGGGCGTGGCTTCGCGCGGCTCTTCCTGTATCCGATCACCCTGTACTTTTATTTCCGGCGCGGTCCCGAGCGTCGCGCATCGCGCGATTATTTCCGGCGCCTCGGCGGCAGGCCGGGCAGCGCCTGGCAGGTGATGCGCCTGATCCATGCGTTCGCGGCGACCATTCTCGATCGGGTATTCCTGCTGGCGCGCGGGATCGGCAGTTTTCGCGTCAGCATGCATGGCGTCGAGGAATTGCACCGGCACCTCGACCGTGGTCAGGGCGTGATGCTGCTGGGCGCGCACGTCGGCAGTTTCGAGGTGCTGCGGGTGCTGGCCGCGCGCCGGCCGGAATGCAGGCTCAAGTTGGTGATGGACAAGAGCAAGACGCCGGCGCTGACCGCGTTGCTGGAAGCGCTGGCGCCGGAGTTGTCAGACGGCGTCATCGATACGTCGCGTGGCGGCACGGACATCGTGCTGGCATTGTCGGAGGCGGCGCGAGAGGGCGCGATGATCACGTTGCTCGGTGATCGCGGCCGTCCACACGAATTGATGCGCGAGGTGCCATTCCTCGGTACCGACGCACCGTTTCCGGCCGCACCCTGGCAGATCGCCGCACTGCTGAAAGTGCCGGTGGTGCTGTGCCTGGGCATGTACCGTGGCGGCAGTCGTTATGACCTGGTCTTCGAGACCCTGGCCGAATCGGTCGAGCTTCCGCGCACCGGTCGCAACGCTGCGCTTGATTCGTACATTCGGCACTACGCCACGCGTCTCGAACACCACCTGCGTGTGGCGCCCTACAACTGGTTCAATTTTTATGACTTCTGGCAACCGCAGTCGATCGCCGACGCACCACCCGCGCTGGACGCAACGTTGCAGCATGCACGCGTTTCGTAGTGCGCTGGCGTTTGCGCTGACGGCAACGGCAACCGTCGCGACGGCAGCGCCTGGCCTGGCGGAATCGCTGCTGGCCGGCATGGCGAAAACGCCGCCGGTTTCCACGCCGTTCGTGCTGGTGAGCTACCGCGGCGTGCTGGATCGTCCACTGGTGGTGTCCGGCAACTTGCGTTGGCTCGGCGGCGACAACATGGAGCGCGACATCGCGAAGCCGTTCAGGGAAACCGCGAAAATCGCCGACGGTACGATCACCGTGCGACGCGGCAACGGCGAGGTGCAACGGATGCCGTTGGTGCGCGCTCCGCAGGCTGGCGCGATGCTGGCCGGATTCCGCGCGCTGCTGGGCGGCGACGTGTCGGCACTGCAAAAGGATTTCACGCTTGCCGCCCAGGGCAGCGAAGCGCGCTGGGTCATCACGCTCACGCCGCGTACCGACTCCATCAGGCGGCAGCTGACGTCCCTCGTCATCGATGGCCGCAATCACGAACCGCGCTGCCTCACGATGATGGATGCCAACGGCGACAGCAGCATCACGCTGGTAGGCGCGATGGCGGAGCAGGGGCTGCGCAGTGCGGCGCCGCTTGAGTCGGCGCTGGCAGCGCGCTGCCGCAACCCGTGAGTACCTCGCAAAACTGCTGCGCTACTGGCCACATCCATGTGGCCAGCCCTGCGGGCCGCCTGCGGCGTTCAAACCGGCAATCCTGCCGGTTTAGTCGGCGGCTGGCGCGCCGGCATTGTTCGCAATGCTCACGTACTGGCGCGTACGCTCCGCTTTGGCGTCACGCAATCCGCCTTCGCTCGCGACGCTTTACGAGGCACCTGGAAATCCCGTCATGAGTCGTGGTACGCGGGTCGCGATATGGTTCCTGTGGCTCACGTTGATCGCAGGGATCGGCTGGGGCGTTGCGTTGCACCTGAAGATCGGTTCAGACCTGCGCGATTTCGTGCCACCGGCACGCACCGCGGATCAAAAACTGTTGCTTGACGAGATCGGCAAGGGCCCGGGATCGCGCCTGCTTCTGCTGGCGATTTCCGGCGCGCCGCAGGCGCGACTCGCGGATTTGTCGCGCGGACTCGAAGACGCACTGGCGCACGATCCGGACTTTGCGCGCGTGGCCAATGGCGGCGATGATCTTGCGGAAATCGCATCGGATCTGCTGCCGTATCGCTACCTGTTGTCGCCCACGCTGGATACGCATCGGCTGGACGCCGCGTACCTGCGCGAACAGTTGCAACAGCGCATCGAGGATTTGAGTTCGCCCGCCGCGTCGATGCTGGAGCCGTGGCTGAAGCGCGATCCGACGCTGGAGACCTTGAAGCTTGCGAGATTGTGGGCGCCGTCGCGGCAGCCGAAGCTTGTCGATGGCGTATGGTTTTCGGATCGCGGCGAAGCACTGCTGGTTGTCGAGACCAGAGCGGCAGGGTTCGATCCGGGCGCGCAGGCGTCCGCTATCGCGTCGCTGCAGAAGCATTTTGCATCACTGCCCGGTTCGGCAAAAGCGAAGCTCGTGATCAGCGGCCCGGGATGGTTCGGCGTGCAAGCCAGCCGGCACACGCGTGCCGAGGCCGATCGCTTCGGCGCGATCACCACTGTCGGTTTCATCCTGATGCTTTTGCTGGCTTACCGGAGCGCGGTGCCGGTACTGGTTACCGCGCTGCCGTTGCTGTCCGGTGCCGTGGCCGGGTTCGCATTGCTGGCTCTGGTCTTCGGACATGCACACGGCATCACCGTGGCCTTCGGATTCACCCTGCTGGGCGTCGCACAGGAATACCCATTGCGTGTGTTCAGCCATCGCCGCATCGGCGTCGAAACCTCGCAATGCGTGCGCGAGCTGTGGCCGCTGCTGGGGACGGCGATCGTTTCGGTGTGCATCGCCTATCTCGCGTTCTTCGCGTCGGGCGTCGCGGGGTTGCAACAGCTGGCGGTGTTCACGATCGGAGGACTCGTCGTCGCGGGCCTCTGCACGCGCTGGCTGATCCCATTGGTGGTGCCGGCAGCGAAGCGTGACATGGCCGCGACACCCGGGCTGGCCAAGGCGTGGCATTTGTTTGCGCACTTGCCGCGCCCGCGTTGGTTGCCCTGGCTGGTCGCGCTGGCGGGTCTGGCCGTGGTGGTGTTTGCGCCGGGCAAGTTTTGGCAGAACGACTTGTCGGCGCTCACGCCGATCCCGGAGGCGGAACTGCAACGCGATGCACGCCTGCGCACCGTGCTGGGCGCGCCCGACGTGCGCTACCTTCTGGTGCTGCGCGCGCCCACGGCCGAAGGCGTGCTGGGACTGTCTGAGCGGGTCGCGCCACGGATGGGGCAACTCGTCGACCGCCTCGCCGTGGATGGATTCGAACTGCCATCGCGCTACCTGCCCAGCGCCGCCACGCAGCGCAACCGGCAGGCCAGGCTGCCTGATCCGGCGGATTTGCAATCCGCGCTGCGGCAAGCGATGCAAGGGCTGCCGTTCCGCGCCGGTGTATTTGCGCCGTTCGTGGCCGACGTGGAAGCCGCGCGCAAGCTGCCGCCGTTGACGCCCGCGAAGTTAGAGCAGTCGCCATTGGGTGTGCGGCTGGAATCCATGCTGGTGCGGCAAGGCGATGGCTGGGTGGGTTTGGGCACGCTCAGCGGCGTCAACGATCCGGCTGCGTTCGCCGCGTTGACGAAGGAAAGTAACGGTGCGGTGCACCTGCTGGACCTCAAAGCTTCCACCGAATCGCTGATCATCGCGTACCGCCACCGCATCCTCATCGCGCTCGGCATCGCCGCGTTGTTGTTGTGCGCGGCGGTGACCCTGGCGCTGCGCAGCCCGCGGCGCGCCTTGCATGTGCTCGGTCCCATGACGCTGGCCACGCTGCTGGTGCTGGTGGTGCTGCGCGTGGCGGGGGTCCCGCTGTCACTGTTCCATCTCGTATCGCTGACCTTGGCGGCGGGCCTGGGCTTGCACTACGCATTGTTCTTCGAACGCCGCACCGGCGACGAACTCGAGGACCTGCGCACGCTGCACGCGACGCTGGTGTGCGTGGCTTCGGCATTGCTGGTGTTCGGCGTGCTGGCGTTGTCCAGCGTGCCGGTGCTGCGTGCGATCGGCTTGACCGTCGCTCTGGGCGTGGCGTTTCATTTCACGCTGTCGGTGCTGATGGCGCCGGCCGCGCATCTTGAAGCACTGAACGAATCCATCCCGGATTCGTCAGCGCACGCCGAGTCCGGCTCGGGTCCGGACCCGGCTTCGCCGAATCA
>DATFGL010000137.1:0-3870 GCA_035249465.1 Rhodanobacteraceae bacterium
TCGCGTAACCAGTCACGCCCAGTTGCAACGCGAAGTCGCGGGTCGAGGCGCGGAAGAACACGCCCTGCACCCTGCCGGTCACGGTGAAACGCGCGCAGGCCATCGCGTCAGTGCTTTGCCGCCGCGGCGATCGCCGCATCCAGCAGCTTCGCGTCGACCGGGCCGATGAAACGCTTCGCCAGATGTCCGTCCGGCGCGATCAGGTCGGTGGTCGGCAGGCCCAACGGCATCTCGAGCCCGGCGGGCGGGCGCTGCATGTCGATGCGCGCCAGCGGGTAATCGACCGGATGCTTGTGCACGAATTTCAGCACGTCATCGAGCGGTTCGGGCTGGTAGGCAAGCCCGATCGCCGTGACGTTCTTGTGCGCGGCCACGTATTTCGAGATCGCCGGCATTTCGGCGATGCACGGCGAACACCACGTCGCCCAGAAATTGACGATCACCCACTTGCCGCGCTCGGCGGCAAGGTCGAAGGTCTTGCCGTCCAGCGTCCGGATGGCCAACCGCGGTTGCGCGTCCGCAGTTTGCGCCTGCGCGCTGCCAATGGCCGACGCGGCAACCAGCGCGGTGGCCAGCAACCACGAACCACGACGCAACCAGGCACGCATCACGGTGGCTGATCCTCGGACTGCACCGCCTCGACGGGCGACGCCGCACAGAATAACTCGCGCAGCGGCACCCTGAGGTTTTTTTTCAGCATGATCTCGGCGCGTTGCAAGGTCACCCTGGCCTCGGGCGCGAGCCCGGTGGCCGCACGTTGCAACGCCACGGCGTCCTCCGGAAGCCGGTAGCGGCCCGCGTGGAAAAGATCGTCCACGCATACGCTGCCCAGGTCGCGCGCGACCAGCCATCCGCCGCCATCGGCACGGTGGATCAGGCGCGCGCGTTGCAGGTCATCCAGATAACGCTGCAGCAGGTCGGCCGTGAGGAAACGTTCCCGCGCGCGCAGTCCCGCGTCATCCAGAGCCTCGCCCGTGCGCTGCGCCTCCGCGAAACGCTGCACCACGCGCAACAACCCGACGAACTCGCAACCCGGTGGCAGCAAATCTTCCGCACGACGATATTCGAACGCGTGCAGGGCCGCGGCCAGGATCGCGCCGAGCAGCACGATCACCCACGACAGGTACACCCAGATCAGGAAGATCGGTATGGCCGCCAGCGCGCCGTACACCTCGCGGTAATTGGCGATGCCCTGCACGTACGCCGCGAAGCCTTTGCGCGCGAACTCGAACAGCACCGCCGCCACCAGCGCGCCGGTGATCGCATCGCGCCAGCGCACCCGGCAATTGGGCACGACCTGGTACAGCACCGACAGGCCGACCCATGTGATCAGGAACGGTGCCAGCAGCCACAAACGGAAACCCGCCACGCCGTGGCCGGCGACGCCGCGCCACAGCGGCTGCGCGTACACCCACGAACTGACGCCGACGCCCGCCGTGACCAGGATCGGGCCGAGCGTCAACGCCGCCCAGTACAGCAGGAGCCGCGCGCTGCCCTTGCGCCGCGTCGCAACGCGCCAGATGCGATTGAAGCGGTCCTCGATGCTGGCCATCATCATCAGCGCGCTGGCCAGCAGCACCAGCACGCCCACCAGCGTCAGCTTGCTGGCGTTGGCGGCGAACTGGAGCAGGTATCCTTGCACCGTTTCGCCCGCCGCCGGGACGAAGCTGCGGAAAATGAAACGGGTCACGCTGTCGCGCAGGCCGGCGAACGCCGGGAACACCGACACGATCGCGATCACCGCCGCCAGCATCGGCACGATCGCGAACAATGTGGTGTACGACAACGCGCCCGCGGTCTCGAAACATTTGTCATCGAGGAACCGCTGCCACAGGAAGCGCGCGAAGGCCCGCATTCGATCGCGGCGCGTACCCTGTTGATCGGCGGACGTAGTTCGCATGCCGCGAGGCTAGTGCAACCCCGCCGCAAAAGGAAACCCGAGATTCATGGAAATCCTGGTCCTGTACTACAGCCGCAATGGCAAGGTTGCGCAGCTCGCGCGCCTGATCGCGCGCGGCGTCGAGGAAGTCGAAGGCGTGCGCGCGCGCGTTCGGCAGGTGCCACCGGTCGGCCCGCTCACGCAAGTCGCGCAACCGCCGGTGCCCGGGGAGGGGCCGCCTTACGTGGAATTGCGCGACCTGCACGAATGCGCGGGCTTGATCATGGGCAGCCCGACACGCTTCGGCAACATGGCCGCGCCGATGAAGCAGTTCATCGATTCAACGCCCGCGGAATGGGCATCGGGCGCACTGGCCGGCAAGCCGGGCGCGGTGTTCACCTCCACGTCCACCATGCACGGCGGACAGGAATCCACGCTACTGTCGATGATGACCCCGCTGTTGCACCACGGCATGTTGATCGTCGGCATTCCATTCACCGAACAGGCGCTCAACACCACCACGACCGGAGGCACGCCGTACGGCGCCAGCCACGTCAGCGGCGTCAACCGCGACCGGCCGATCAGCGACGACGAACGCACGCTGGCGCGCGCGCTCGGGCGACGCGTCGCGGACATCGCCAGGCGCCTGGCGGTGAATGCATGAACGTCAACCTGCAACGGCGGATCGGCTTCGCGGCATGGGGCGCGCTGGCGTTGCTGCAGATAGTCTGGCACGCGTGGTTGCTGCCGCCCGCTCGGATGCCGGTTGTCGTGGCGCTGGTTTTCGCGCTGCTGCCGCTGGCGCTTCCGCTGTCGTACTGGCGCGCACCCGCACGCGCGTTGCTGCTGGCGGGCATGATCAGCCTGTTCTATTTCTGTCACGGCATCGCGGAAGCGTACGCTGCACCGAGCGAGCGCGTCTACGCAATGATCGAAATCGCGCTCGCGGCGATCGTGATCCTGGCGAGCGCACGCATGCCGAAGCGGCGCGGTGCCGCGGAGAGTAAGCTTCCTTCGGAATGAATTTCGTCCAGCCCGCCCCTCAGCTTGCCGACCCGTATCGCGACGACCGCGTGCTGCAGGCGTGGCTGGCGCGCGTTCTTCCCGAAGCGCGACGACGCGCGGCGGAACCGGATTTCATCGCGCTGGCCGACTACGCACAACGCGCCTACGCACGCCAAACGGCCAGCCAGTCCAGCGAACCCGCGCTCACCCGCTGGGATGTATGGGGCCATCGCGTCGACCGCATCGAACTGACCGAAACCTGGCGCGAGGGTTCCGCGATCGCGTCGAAATACGGCCTGGTCGCGGACGGCCATGATCGCTCACTGGGCGAATTCGCGCGCGCGCAACAGTTCGCCAAGGTTTACCTGTACCACGCCGCCAGTGCGTTCTACTCGTGCCCCCTGGCCATGACCGACGGCGTCGCCACCGCGCTGCGCGGCGCATCGAATACGGCGTTGCGTGAACGCGTGCTGCCGCACCTGCTCAGCCACGATCCCGCGACCTTCCGGATCAGCGGGCAATGGATGACGGAAAACGCGGGGGGCTCCGACGTCGGGATGAGCGAAACCGTCGCGCATCGCGACGCCGACGGGGCATGGCGATTGAACGGACGCAAGTGGTTCACCTCCGCGATCAACGCCGAGTTCACGCTGGCGCTGGCACGTCCCGAAGGCAACCCCGCGGGCGCGGACGGACTCGCGCTGTTCTGCATCGAGACCCGCAATGCCGATGGATCGTGGAACGGCATCACGCTGGATCGCCTGAAAGACAAGCTCGGCACGCGCGAACTGCCGACCGCGGAAATCCACCTGCACGATACCCGCGCGGAACTGGTCGGCGAAACCAGCCACGGCGTACGCGCGATCACGCCGGTGCTGCAGGTGACGCGCCTGTGGAACGCGTTCGGCTCGCTTTCGACCATGGCGCGCTGCCTCGCGTTGACGCGCGACTACGCCGGGCGCCGCGCGGTATTCGGAAAACGGTTG
>DATFGL010000138.1:0-10743 GCA_035249465.1 Rhodanobacteraceae bacterium
CTTCACCGACCGGTTGGCGGATTTCCCGATCAAGGTCGAACTGTTGTCACGCTTCCGCGCGAAGAACGAGGTCGAGGGCGCGCTGAAACGCCTCGCCGACGGCAAGCTCGACATCGTGATCGGCACGCACAAACTGCTGCAACCGGATGTCAAATTCCGCGACCTCGGACTCGCGATCATTGACGAGGAACAGCGCTTCGGTGTGCGCCACAAAGAACGCCTGAAACAACTGCGCGCCGAAGTGGACCTGCTCACCCTGACCGCCACGCCCATTCCGCGCACCCTCAACATGGCGATGAGCGGCATGCGCGACCTTTCGATCATCGCGACGCCTCCGGCCGCGCGCATGGCGGTCAAGACGCTGGTCGCGCAATACGACCCCGCGCTGATCCGCGAAGCCTTCCAGCGCGAACTGGCGCGCGGTGGCCAGGTGTATTTCCTGCACAACAGCATCGACACCATCCAGCGCACTGCACGCGAGCTGGCCGAGCTGGCGCCCGACGCGCGCATCCGCGTCGCGCACGGGCAGATGGGCGCGCACGAACTGGAAGGCGTGATGCTGGATTTCCACCGCCAGCGCTTCAACGTGCTGGTGTGCACCACCATCATCGAATCCGGCATCGACGTGCCGACCGCCAACACCATTGTGATCGACCGCGCCGACCGCTTCGGCCTCGCGCAGTTGCACCAGTTGCGCGGACGCGTGGGCCGTTCGCACCATCGCGCCTACGCGTACCTGATCGTGCCGGACAGGAAGGCGATGACCGCGGATGCGGAAAAACGCCTGATGGCGCTGGAATCGCTGGAAGAACTCGGCGCCGGTTTCACCCTCGCCACCCACGACATGGAAATCCGCGGCGCGGGAGAACTGCTGGGCGAAGCACAATCGGGGCAGATCGAGGCGATCGGTTTCGCGCTGTACAGCGAGCTGCTGGAACGCGCGGTGCATGCGCTGCGCTCCGGCAAGGTGCCGGATTTCGACCTCGGCGGCGACAGCGGCACCGAGGTCGAATTGCACATGCCCGCGCTGATACCGGACGACTACCTGCCCGACGTGCACGCGCGGCTCACGCTGTATAAGCGCATCGCCGGCGCGCGCGACGATGCCGCGCTGGGCGACATGCAGGTGGAAATGGTCGACCGTTTCGGCTTGCTGCCACAGGCCACGAAAAACCTGTTCGCGATCGCCGCACTGAAGCTGCGCGCATCCGCGCTCGGCATACGCAAGCTCGACCTCGGCGCCACCGGCGGCCGGATACTCTTCCACGAAAAGCCCGACGTCGACCCGGCCACCATCATCCGCCTGATCCAGACGCGGCCACGCATCTACAGGCTGGACGGGCAGGACAAGCTGCGTATCAGCCTGGAGCTTCCGGAACCCGCGGACCGCCTGCGCGCGGCGGGTGAACTGTTGGAAACGCTGTCGGCGAAATCGAAGGCCGCATAGCCTCGTCGCGTGCGTCACCCGCGCAACAGCCACTTCAACAGGCGCCGAAAACGCGCGCCGTAAGGCGGGTTCAGGAGTGATGTTGCGGCAAAGCGCGACTGCCGGAACACGGGTTTCATTTTCGAGAACGTGCGGAAACCGTCCTCGCCGTGGTACGCACCCATTCCGGATGGCCCGACGCCGCCAAACGGCAGGTGGTGCTGGGCGATGTGGTAAAGCGTGTCGTTGAGGCACACGCCGCCCGCGTGGCTGCGCTGGAGCACGCGCCGCACGACGCCGGCGCTCGTCTCGAACAGATACAGTGCCAACGGGTGCGGCCGCGCGGCAATGTATTCGAGTGCGCCATCGATGCTGTCATAGGGCACCAACGGCAGCAGCGGGCCGAAGATTTCCTCGCGCATTACTTCGGCATCCGCGGCAACGCCGGTCAACAACGTCGGCGGCAGCAGTCGCACCGCGTCATCGCGCGCGGCGGCGAGCGGATGCGCGGTGGCGCCGCCGGCGACTGCGGCGTCCCGCAGCCGAAGCTGTCGCGCATGCTGGCGCGGGGTGATGATGGTCGCGTACTGGCCGCCGTCGGCAAAATCGGGGTACATGCGCGCGAAAACCACGCCCGCCCGCTCGATGAATTCGTCCTGCCGATCGCGCGGCAACAACACGTAGTCGGGCGCAATGCAGGTTTGCCCGGCGTTGACGCACTTGCCGTAGATGATGCGCTCGACCGCATGGTCGAAGCGCGCGCCCGGCCCGATGATGGCCGGCGATTTGCCGCCAAGCTCCAGCGTCACCGGTGTCAGCTTTTCCGCCGCGGCGCGCATCACCTTCCGCCCCACCGGAGTGGAACCGGTGAACAGCAAGTGGTCGAACGGCAGCGCGGCGAATGCCGATGCGACCTCCGCATCACCGTTGACGACACGCACTTCGCCATCGGGAAAATATTTTTCGATCAACTGCGCAAACAGTGCCGAGAACGCCGGCGTGTATTCGCTCATCTTCACCAGCACCCGATTGCCCGCCGCCAACGCATCCACCAGCGGCCCGATAGCCAGATACAGCGGGTAATTCCACGGCACGATGATGCCCACGACGCCCGCCGGCTGCGGCATCAATTCCGTTCGCGCGGGCAGGAACCACAAGCCGGCGAATTGGCGGCGCGGGCGCATCCAGCGGCGCGCGTGCCTGAGCGCGTAGTCGATGCTGCCGAGTGACGGAAGCAATTCCAGCAGGCGGGTTTCTTCCGGCGGGCGGCAGCCGAAATCGGCGGAAATGGCCTCGCACATGCGCGCGTCGTTGTCCCGAAGCAGCGTGCGCAGCGCTTTCAGCCACGCCGCGCGTCGCGGCCAATCGGGGTACGGAACACGCTGGAATGCCTTGCGCTGGAGCGCGAACGCACTCGACAGAAAATCCGCTCCGGCAACCGGCGCTTCGGCAATCGCGGGATCCAGCATGGACACGGCTCGGCAGTTCCGCTGCGGCGCCACGCCCAGCACGTGGCGGATTCAACGCACGCAGTGTAATCGATGCCCGCCTACGGGTAACGGCGATATCGGCGCACCTTCAATGCTGCGGGGCCGACAGAATCTTCCAGGCGAAGTCGTAATTCCACTTGTCGTAATACAGGTTGCCGCCGTCCCACTCGACCTCGCCGCGCTGCGAGTCGACGGTGTCGGAACGGAAATGCTGTTTGGCCGGAGCGAAATCGCGGGAGAAATCGTCGTTGAAAGCGACGCGGTAGTTGTCGAGCCCGCCCAGGTAGAACCACTTCAACGCCGGGTCGTCGGAGTCCAGCCGCCCGTAAGTGACATCCACCGGAACCCAGCCATACGGCGCGAGGTAAATCTCCGCCCAATCGTGGATGTCGTCGTAGTCGCCCCTGGTGAAAGTCCAGCCCGATTGCCAGCGTGCGGGAATGCCGTTCATGCGCATTAGCGTGATGAGAAGCAGGGTCTGCTCGCCGCAGTCGCCATGCCCGGCATGCAACGTGTAGGCGCTGATGTCGGGAATCGTGGAGTATTCGCGCGCACCGGCCCAGGGGACCTCGTCCACCGCGGCGTAGATGCGCCTCGCAATGTCGTACGGATTCGTCGCGTCGCCCACCACTTGCCTCGAAAACACCCGCAACGGTTCGGTGAACACGACGTGCGGCGCGCGTTCGGCCACGTACGGCGCAAGCTCCGGCGTGATCTTTTCAGGCTGCACCTTTGATGGATCGATCGCGTGGTATTGCGCGTACAAGGTGACTTCGTAGGTAATCTTGAACACCGTCGGCTTGCCGGCCTGTGCCGGCTGCTCCAGATGCACCGTGCGCTGCAGCGCCGATTCCGGCGCTATCCGGTGCGTGGAAGGCTCGCTGGAAACGAACCGGATGTCTTCCTGCTGACCGGCATCCGCGCGTGGATACGGAATCCATGCACGCACGGTCTTGCCCGCCGGCACGGCGTCCGCATCGACCGTCAGCGTCTGGGTGACCTGCACGCGCTGCGGCAGCACGCTGGTTTTGCCCGTGGCTTTCGCTTGCGCAATGACCTGGCGATCGAAATCGATGTAGTTGTCATTGACCTCTTTCGGCAGGCCGCTGTCGACGAACACCGTCCCGCCCTTCCGCCTTGCCGCCGCTTCCGCGCTCAGATGGAACAGGTTGGACGCCGCGCGGTTGAAGTACATCCGGTTGCCGTCGATGTCCATGTGCTCGAACAGGCCGTGCCCATCCCAGCGCGCGAATTCGGCGTCGCTGAGATCGGGAATCTGCTTCCGCAGCTTTGCCTCGACCTGATCGGCGGTGAGGCTGAAATCCAGCCGCATGCGCTGCATGCGTTCGCGCTGGAACTCGAAGGCTCGGCGCGCGCTCGGTGACAGGCCCGGTTGCTTCAGCGCGGCGTCGATGCGCCCGTCGGCGTTCCTGAACTGTCCGGCCGTGACCAACTCGACCACCACGCCAAGGTCGCGATTACCCGGATCGACGGGCGGGACGCCGGAAGCGAATCCCGTCGAAGGGAACATGATCGAGAACACCGCCATCGCCAACAACAACGCCGGGATCAAAGCCGATTTCATGATCCGCTCCAGACCGGCTTCGGCGCCAGCAGTTGCTTCAGGTAATCCGGCTTGCCCTGCTCCCGCACGAGATGCGGATACCTCAATCCACCGTCGTAGTGGATCGTGAAGGTGCCTATGGCGCCGTCGCTGCGCGCCTGGATTTGCAGTGGCAGTCTGCTTTTGTGTGCCGCGGCGATCGCATCATGCAATCCTTGCGTGCTGTATGCGTGTCCGTCGATGGAAACCATCTGCATGCCGGGCGCCAGCCCGGCCTTGAACGCCGGACCCTGCCACAGAACGTCTTCAACGCGGCCGTCCGTGCCCAGGAACATGCCGACGGAAAACATCGCGTTGATGCCGTGGCCTTCCAGTTCGCCCATGCCGACATCTTGCAGCGCGCTTTCATAAGCCGATGGCTTGTCGGTGTAAACAAGCCTCCAGCCGCTGGCCTCGATGCCGGACAGCAGCGGCACCTGGTCACCCGTGCCATCCACCCAGGTGTGCAGGAACGTCGCCCAATCGTAGGTCTGGACCTTGTTCAATCCGGCAACGACATCATCGAAATCGTAGGTGTGCGTGACATAGCTGCCGTTGTCGATGCCGAAAAATGCGCGCGCGAAGTCATCGATGCTGCGCTTGTCGTGGCTCAAGGTCCGTATCTTCATGTCCACCGCCAACCACAACAATTCGCCCTCGCGATAGAAATCGTTTTGCCGGCGCCAGTTGGCCCAGGCTTCGGGCGCGCCGTAATCCACGGCGATCGTGGTGTCGACGAGCGGCCGCCATTCGCGGCCGGTGCGGTGGGCCATCACCGCGGCGCGATATGCCAGCGCGTCGCGCCAGGTTTCCGGCGACCACAGGCCGCTGCGCGCGGTCAGCGTATCGCCGAGGTAAACCGTCAACCCTTCATAGACCCACAACAGCTTCGGTTTTTCGGGCTGCTCGAAATCGGGCCGCCACAGGCCTGCCGGCCGCATGAACTTGCCATTCCACGAATGCGTGTATTCGTGTGGCAGCAGCGAACCATCGAGCATGAAATGCGCAGCATCGGCAAACATCTTCGAGCCGCCGCGCGCCTTGTCGTCACTCGACTGGTGGTGTTCGAGGCCGCCCTTGGCGGTGTGGTCGCTCAAGGTCAACAACAGGTGATAGCTGTCGTAGTGGTGCGATTGGAACAGTGCCTGTGCCTGTTCGATCAGGTGGCGGAAACCCGCGCTCTGCTGATCGGAAATCGCGATCGCCGCGGCGCTGTCGCCGACCATGTCGAGGTAGCGATGCACCGACGAACCCTTCGGCGTCAGGTCGATTTCCCGGAAATACCTGCCCGCGATCACCGGTGAATCGACCAGCGTATTGAACGGCACCGGCTTGAATGTGATGAGTTTGCCGTCGCGCTCTCCGGTCTGCAGTGCGCTGCCGTAGTGCCAGTCGGCGGGAATCTCCAGCGACGGCCGGAATATCTGGTCTTTCGTCGGGTAACCGGCGCGATACAACGAAACGTGGTCCCAGGTGAGATCGATGAGATTCGCCGTCACGCGATCGTGCGATGGAAACTGGAAGCCGATGTCGAGCTCGTGCACGTCCTCGGGCACCGTCAGATGGAACGTGAAGCGATCCAGTTCGTCGCGCCGCCATTCGATGCGCCTGCCATTCGCGGAAAATTCCAGGCCCATGATGTCGTTGATGGGGCCGTCCGGCGAATGGTCGCCTGGAATCCACTTCGGGTAGTACAGCGTGAGCGGACCCGGCGCGACCGGCATCACCTCATGCACGTACAGGATCTTCTGGCCCGGATCGGGCAGGCTCACGGTCAGTACAACGGGGCCCGGCGCCGGTCCCGCGCTGTCCGCGGCCATGCACGGCACGGACGCGGCAAGGGCGAGTACGCAAACAAGCCATGACAAGCGTTTCATGCTTCCCTCCAGATCAAGCCGTCCTGCTCGACGCGGCTGTTGCGGAAAGTCGGGCCACGGAGGGCAGTTCCGGTCTTCATGAACCTGGAACGGCTCCGCTGGTCGCCCGTTTTCAACAATGCGGCGATCAGGGACGACCACCCAAAAATTTACGCTGGCGCCACATCCACAGGTAGTACAGCGGCAAGCCGGCCAGTGTGATCAGGATGCTGGCGATGGTGGACCAGAATTGCGCATACAGCGCGTTGGCCACGACCACGAAGGTCGCCAGCACGAACAATGCCGGGATCACCGGGTAGCCGATGGTGCGATACACGCGCGGGAAGTCCGGCCGCGTCTTGCGCAGGATGAAGATGCCGATCACGCACAATGCGAGGAACGGCCACACGCCCAGCACGTAGCCCTCCGCGAGTTGCATGAAATCGCGCAGCAGCACGTAGATCACTGCCAGCACCACGATGAAACCGATTGCGACGTACGGCGTTTCGTACTTCGGATGCACCTTGCCGACGGTGCGGAAGAACAGGCCATCTTCGGCCATCGCAAAAAACACGCGCGGACTGGAAAGGATGCTGCCGTTGAGCGTGCCGAACACCGACAGCATCACCAGTGCGCCGATCAACGAAGCGCCGGCGCGACCCATCACCGCGGTGGCGGCATCGGTGGCGACCGACTTCGACGCTGCCAGCTGCGGCAACGGCAACGCACGCAGGTACGCGGCATTGATCAACAGGTACACGACGATCACCAGCAGCACGCCGCCGATCAGCGCCAGCGGCAGGTTGCGCTGCGGGTTCTTCACCTCGCCCGACAGCGTGGTCAGGTTCTCCCAGCCGTCGTAGGCCCACAGCGCCGCGATCAGGCCAATGCCGATGCCGGACCATTTCGCCACGCCCATGGGTTCCGCATTCAAGGGGTTCTGTGCCCCGCCCGGCGCGAACGCGAAGATCGCCACCGACAAGCCCACGATGGCGATCACCTTGGCGCTGGTCGAAAGATTCTGGATCACCGCGCCGAGTTTCACCGAACGGTAGTTCGCGGCCGCGACCAGGATGATCAGCACCGCCGCGATCGCATGTTGGGCCTGTTCGGGTATCGGCACGAAAAAGCCGAGGTACTCGGCGAACATCAAGCTTTGCGCCGCCCACGAGATGGGCGTAGTCAGCAGCCACATCCAGCCGAACAGGAACGCCAGCGGACGGCCGTAGGCTTCGCGCAGGTACACGTAGGGTCCGCCGGCTGCGGGATACATCGCGGCAAGTTCGGCAACCGACAGCGCGCCGAACAGCGCGACGATGCCGCCCAGTACCCAGACCAGCGCGATGCCGGTGAGGTTGCCGGTGTCGGCGGCGATACCCGATGGCACCCGGAAGATGCCGCTGCCGATGATCACGCCGACCACCACCGCCATGCCAGTGGCGAGACCGAGTTTGCGCGGCAATTCGCGCGGTGCGCCGGCTTGGGGTTCGTTCATGGCCGCCGATCGTACAGGTTCGCCGCGGCGCTGTGAGCCGGTCGCTGCGACGCCTCCCCGGGGTGCGATGCATTCCGAAACACGATGGATGGCACGGCGAAACACGATTCCCGCGTGCGTTCATGATCACGCGCGGTGGTACAGACCATAACCCCCAGCTATGCCGGGTGCCCGTCTTTTCATTGGTGGTACTTGCAGGCCGGTGGGTATGCTCGACCGCATGCCGGGTGCGGCTGGTCCGCGGCGGCTGCGAACGACGATTCATGCGAAATGCCGGAGTCCGGAGGGGGCCCCGCGTCGCACATCGCGCTTGGCGATGAAGCAACGGTCAGTGGCCGCGTCAAGGCAAAACACACCGGTGTCTCACCAAATGCGGGGAGTCGGTAACATGAAGATCAAGTCTCGGCGCTTGTCGCACCGCAACAACATCTTCCCGATCGACTGCGTCAGCGCTTGCGGGATGCGAGCGTGATCGTGGAATGAGGAGAACTTGATGTCTGGCGCATGCCGAGCGCGGATCGCGCACGCACCGAAATTGCTTTTCGCCTGCCTCGCACTCGTGCTGCTGGCCGCCTGCGCGCCGCTTCCGCCGCGCAATCCGATCGCGACGTGGGTGCCGTCGCAGAACCACGACATTCGCAAGCCGCAGCTGATCGTGCTGCATTTCACCGACCAGGGTTCGGTGCAGCAGGCGCTGGATACATTGCGCACCCGCAACCCGGACGGTCCCGTCAGCGCGCATTACCTGATCGGCCGCGACGGCCACATCTATCAACTGGTCAGCGACATCGACCGCGCGTGGCACGCGGGCGGCGGCCGCTGGGGCACCATCACCGACGTCAATTCGGCATCCATCGGCATCGAGATCGACAACAACGGCCACGAGCCATTTCCATCACGGCAAATCGACAGCCTGATCCGGCTGCTGGCCGACCTCACCACGCGCTGGAACATTCCGCGTGCGCAGATCATCGGCCACGAGGACATGGCGCCCTCGCGCAAGGTCGATCCGGGTCCGCTGTTCCCGTGGGCGACACTGGCGGCAAACGGCTTCGGCCTGTGGCCCGACTCGATCGCCACCCTGCCCGACCCGCCTTCCGGTTTCGATCCGTGGATGGCGCTGACCGCGATCGGCTATTCGCTGGACGATCCGCAAGCCGCAGTGCGCGCGTTCCACAACCACTTCCGTGGCATGGGCGGCGATACGCTGGATGCCGACGACTCGCGCATCCTCTACAACCTGGTCAACAAGATCGAGCGCGGCGCGACCGAAAAATGATCGCGCGGCGTTTCAGCGCAAAGCGGCAAAGCCGTTCGCAGCGGCGCACGGATCGAGCGGCGTCCGTTCGGGACTCCGCCGGTATCTGGAAACACCCAGACCCTCGCTGCTGATGTGCGGCATCGCGCCCGCCATCAGGTCGGCGAGGTAACGCCCGGACCCGCAGGCCATTGTCCAGCCCAGCGTGCCGTGGCCGGTGTTGAGGAAAAGGTTCTTGTAGTGCGTGGCGCCAACCACGGGCGTGCCGTCCGGCGTCGCCGGCCGCAAACCCGCCCAGAATTCTCCCTGCCTCACATCGCCACCCTGCGGAAACAAACCGGCAACGACCTTCTCCAGCATCACGCGGCGCCGCGCGGGCTTCGACAAATCGAATCCGCACACGCCCGCGGTACCGCCGGCGCGGATGCGCTGGTCGAAGCGCGTCACCGCGACCTTGTACGTTTCGTCGAGCACCGTGGACACGGGCGCCTTCGCCGCGTCGGTGATGGGCACGGTCAACGAATAGCCCTTGAGCGGATACACCGGAAGCCGGATGCCCAGCGGCGCGAGCAGGCGCGGCGTGTAACTGCCCAATGCAAGCACGTACTTGTCCGCACGCACGACTTCGCCGCCGATCCGCGCGCGCAGGATTCGATCGCCGGACGCTTCGAGTGCTTCCAGCGTTGCGCCGAAACGAAACTCCACGCCCGCCGCCTTCGCGCGCTCGGCCAGCAGTCGCGTGAACAGCGCGCAATCGCCCGTCTGGTCATCGGGCAAACGCAACGCACCGGCGAACTGGCCGGCGGCATCTGCCAACGCGGGTTCGACCTTCGCGATGCCGGCGTGGTCGAGCAATTCGTACGGCACGCCGTGTTCTTCGAGCACGGTGATGTCGCTGCCGGCGGCATCCAGCTGCGCTTGCGTGCGGAACAATTGCAACGTGCCCAGCTTGCGGCCTTCGTAATCGATGCCCAGCTCCGCTGCCAGTCCGTTGAGGCATTCCGCGCTGTAGCGCGCCAGCCGCAGCATGCGCGCCTTGTTGATCGCGTAGCGTTTCGCCGTGCAATTACGCAGCATCTGCAGCAGCCAGATGTACTGGCGCGGATCGAGCCCCGGCTTGATCACCAACGGCGCGTCGCGCGAGAACAGCCACTTCAGCGCCTTCAGCGGCACACCGGGCGCCGCCCACGGCGCCGCGTAGCCGGGCGATATCTGGCCGGCGTTCGCGAAACTGGTTTCCAGCGCCGGACCGGGTTCGCGATCCACGACCGTCACTTCGAAACCCGCGCGCGACAAGTACCACGCGCTGCTCACGCCGATGACGCCACCGCCCAGAACCAGCACATGCATAAGGTCGTCGTCACTCGGCGTGATCGAATTCGGGCATCGCGTCGAACAGGTCGCCCTTGCGCCACTTTTCCGCACCCGGACGTTGATAGACCACCTTGCCGCCAATGATGGTGTACAGCACGCGCGTGCGCAGGATGTCATTCGCCGGCATCTTCAGCAGGTCGCCCGAAAACACGTCGATGTCGGCCAGCTTGCCGGGCGTGAGCGAGCCCAGTTCGTGATCCTCGAACATCGCGTAGGCGTTGTTCCAGGTGTAGGACTTCAG
>DATFGL010000139.1:0-3309 GCA_035249465.1 Rhodanobacteraceae bacterium
CAGGCGCCATCCTGGCCGGCTGGAACGGTGCGCTGGATTTCACGCTGACGAGCGACGGCAAGCTGACGCCACAAGGTCCCGTGGCCACACTGAAACTGGACAAGGTCGCCGGAACCTTGCGCCAGCGCAGCATCGCCGGCAGCAAGGCTGACCTCACCATCACACCCGGTAACCTGTTGCAGGGTTCGTTACTGCTGGTCACCGGCAACAGCCGCATCCACGCCGTCGGCAAGCACGGTACGCGCACCGACGCCACCGTCACGCTGGACGTCGCCTCGCTGGGCGATTGGCTGCCGAACGCGTCGGGCAAGTTGCAAGGCGAATTCACGCTCAAGGGCAGTTGGCCGAAACTTGCGGTCGCGGGGCACCTGCAAGGCAGCGGCCTGCACGAGGGTGCGCGCAGCATCGACAGCCTTCAACTCACGGCCTCGATCCCGAACCTCGCGCAACCCGGCGGCGATCTCGATCTCGCACTCAATGGCGTACACGCATCGGGACTGGACTTCGACAGTGTGCGCCTGCAAGGCGCCGGCAACGCCGCATCGCATCACTTGCAACTGCACGCGCAAGGCAAGCAGCTCAGCGCAACGCTCGCGCTCAAGGGCAGCTGGCAGGCGAACGCGAAGCGCTGGACCGGCACGTTGAGCGACATCGAACTGTCGCCGCAAGGCATGCCGGCGTGGCATCAGGAACAGCCGAGCACGATCGCGTACCAGAAAGGCGCACTGACGATGTCGCAACTTTGCCTGAGCGCCGGCGAGCCGCGCTTGTGCGCCTCGGCGGATCGCAACGCACAAGGCCTGACCACCGCGAAATACTCGTTGCAGCGATTGCCGCTGCAACTTCTCGCAACCCTGGCATCGGGCGCCGATCCCCTGCGAGCCAGCGGCGAACTTTCGGGCGAAGGGCAAATCGCGATCGATGCCAAGGGTGGCATCAATGGCAACGCCAGCATCACGGCAAGCCCCGGCAGCATCGCCTATGCGTCGAATCCTGGCCGAGCCCTGCTCGCCTGGTCGAGCCTCGGCGTCAACGCCGAGGCAACCGGCACGAACCAGCATATTCGCCTGCACGGCGCACTGGATGATGGCGGCCATGTCGGTGGCGACATTTCCGTCAGCGGCCCCAGCCACGCGTTGCAGGGCACGATCGACGCGGACCTGCGCAGCCTCGCCTTCCTCGAAGCCGTTTCGCCCGAGATCGCCAACGTGCACGGCTCGCTCGCGGGCAACCTGCAATTGTCCGGCACGCTGGTGGCGCCGCAATTCCAGGGGCGCATCCAGACGCAAGGTTTTTCCGCTGAGCTGCCGCGCGCGGGATTGAAACTGCACGACGGCCGTTTCGCGATCAATGGCGATGCACAGGGCCGCCTCGCCATCAGCGGACAGATCGCCTCCGGCAGCGGCGTGTTGCACGTCGACGGCAACACCGGCCTCACGGCCAACGCGCCCCTGACGCTCGACATCAAGGGCGACAAGGTGCTGGTCGCGGACATTCCCGCGGCGCACGTGGTCGCATCGCCCGACCTGCACATCGCGCGCGCCGACGGCGTGTTCGCGTTGACGGGCAGCGTCGCGATTCCCGACGCCAAGGTCGCGGTCGAGAAACTGCCTGGCCAGGGTCCCGCTCAAGCGTCGCCCGACGTGGTGATCGTCGATGCACCCCCTGTGGCGCAGGTCGCACCACTGGCGCTGAACGCGGATATCGAAGTCAAACTCGGCGACAGCGTGAAGCTGCAAGGCTATGGCCTCGATGGCACCGTGCGCGGACAACTCGCGGTACGTGCGCGGCCCGGCCAGACCGCGACGGGGCGCGGCGAAATCCGCATCGACGGCAAGTACCAGGCCTACGGCCAGAACCTCGGCATCGAACGCGGACGCCTGCTGTTCGCCGGCACACGCCTCGACAATCCCGGCCTCGATATCCGCGCGGTGCGCAGCATCCGCAGCCAGGACATCACGGTCGGGCTCTCCATTCGCGGCACCGCGCAGCGTCCGGTCCTGACGGTGTTTTCGGATCCCGCGATGGAACAGGCCGAGGCGCTTTCCTACCTCGTCACCGGCCGCCCGTTGAACGCGCTGAAAAGTGGCGAAGGCGACACGCTCAACACCGCCGCGCAGGCGTTGGGCGGACTGGCGGGCGACCGGCTGGCCAAATCGATAGGTTCGCGCCTGGGCTTGGAAGCCGGGGTGTCCAGCAGCGAAGCACTGGGCGGCTCGGCGTTCACCGCCGGCAAATATCTCTCGCCGCGATTGTTCCTCAGTTACGGCGTCGGCCTGTTCACGCCGGGCCAGGTCATCACCCTGCGCTACACGTTGAACCGCTTCCTGCAATTCGAAGCCGAAAATGCCACCACCGGCAATCGCGCGAGTTTCAATTACCGGATCGAAAAATAGGCGCCAACGATGATCCGGCGCAAGGGAACCTCTGATTTTGCTCGTCATCCCGGAATTACTCGCGCCATGGATGGCGCGAGTCAATCGGTTTCGTGGCCAACTGAAGCAGACCGATTCCGGGTTCCGCCGCGATGGAGCCGCATCGGCCCCGGAATGGCCAAAGCATGTGGTCGCGACCCTTCAATGCGGCCGGCTCCGAAATCGCCGGGCGCGAACGGCATGACAAACTTGCTTGCGGGACACGCTAAAGTGCGCGCTGCCTCGCAGCGCCCCGCTCCGGAATTTGCATGGATTTGCCAACGGAAAATACGCCGGCCGTTCCCGACGCCATCTTCACGCCTCAACCTGTGCCAAAGCGCCCCGGCGTGTGGAGCGGGCTCGGCATCGTGGCGCTGTACTTCCTGCTGCAGTTCGGCCTCGGCATCCTGTTCGGCGTGATCGCGGGTTTCCTGCTGATGGTGAAGGCCGCGTTCGAAGCCGGCCTGCACCACCGCGCACCACCCGATGCCAAGGCCGTCATGCAGGCGTTGCAGGCGAGCCCCGACGCGCGGGTCGTTTTCGTCGTCGCCACGATCGCCGCGGCGGCCGTGGTAATGGTCTTGATCGTCCGCCAGTTCTGGCGCGCGCAGTGGTCACGTGGGGAGCTGCCGGGTTTCGGATTGACGCCGCCCGCGAACAAGTCGTCTTACCTGATCGCGGTGTTGCTCGGCGTCACCGTGTTGTTGCTGGGCGGACCGCTCACGCACATCCTCGCGGGCCATCACCAGGTCGATCAGGACGTCTCGTTGCTCGCCGGCAACGTGTCGATCGGCATGCGCCTGCTGCTGGCACTGCTGGTGGTGTGCGTGGCGCCGTTCGTCGAGGAACTGGTGTTCCGTGGCGTGCTGTTGTCGGGCCTCGCGAGCCGCATGCC